>JADBKA010000287.1 GCA_014896635.1 Ktedonobacteraceae bacterium | reverse complement strand
CTGCCGGCATGCCATGCCCACTCACTGCCCACAGCGCACCACCCTGGGCATCGTCAACCGCAACGGCGCGTTTGCTGACTATCTGACGCTGCCCGTAGACAACCTGCATATTGTGCCTGATACGGTGAGTGATGAAGAGGCCGTGTTTGTCGAACCGCTCGCCGCAAACTTCGAGATCGCCGAGCAGGTCCATGTGAAGCCGACCGATATCGTTGTCGTGCTCGGCGACGGCAAGATGGGTCAACTGGCAGCGCAGGTGCTGGCACTGAGTGGCTGCGAGGTAATCATGGTAGGCAGACACGAGGAGAAGCTGGCGCTGGCAGCACAGCATGGCGTGCGCACCTATCAGCTCGCAGACGCGCAGAGCTTTGCATTAGAGAACGGACAACGCGCGGATATCGTCGTAGAATGCACAGGAGCGGCGCAAGGTTTAGAGATGGCGCTACGCCTGGTAAGGCCGCGCGGCACGCTCGTCCTCAAAAGCACCGTTGCTGACAGGAGTACGCTGAACCTGGCGCCAATTGTGATAGACGAGATTCGTGTGCAGGGATCGCGCTGTGGTCCCTTTGCTCCGGCGCTGCGGGCGCTGAGCCAGCGGCATGTTGACGTGCGCCCGCTGATCAGCGCCAGCTATCCGCTTGATGAGGGGATCACCGCATTCGAGCGTGCTGCACAAAAAGGCGTGCTGAAAGTGCTGATAAGAGTATAGCGCACTATTTTGCCAGCCAGTTCGCAAGACGAAAAGAGGCTAACCAAGCAGCTTTAGCCCGATCAGCGAGAGAATCACACCGGCAAGACAGAGTATTCTCAGCAGGCTTCTTGACTCACGGAAGAAAAGCATTCCAACAATCACTGCACCGGCTGTTCCTATCCCTGTCCAGACGGCATAGGCTGTGGAAAGTGGTATTGTCTTCATTGCACCGGTTAAAAGACCAAAGCTGATGATAAAAGCGCCAATGAAGAATATATTATTAAGCAGGGTATTTTTCCTCGCCGTTCTCTGAATGCCGACCACCCCGACTACTTCAAAAATCCCGGCGAGCAGAAGTAAAAGCCAGTCCATCAGTGTGCTCCCTCCTGACTGGTCAATTTCAGACCAACGATACAAAGCAGCAAAAAGAGGATGAGGCCCCCTTTGAACAGACTGACCCCGCCTTGCGAAACAATAGCCTCGACCACAACGGTTCCGATAGTTCCCATACTGACAAAAACGGCATAGGCTGTTCCGACGGGAATACTTTTTGCTGCGCGCACGAACAGGTCAAAGCTGACAATCAACGCTACCAGGACCAGCAACTGCGGAACGAACTCGTATTTTAATCCACTGGCCCATACGATCTCCAGCATCCCGCCGACTATGACGAACATCCAGGCTTTATTTGTTTTCCAGGCCTGCTCTGTTTTCATTGTTATTCCTTTCATCATAGATAGCAAAAGCTTGATCCATAAAATGAGTAAGCTCTGGATCTACCGGATAAAAACGCATACGACGTGAGAGTTCCGGGTTTCTACGTATCTGCCAGAGCTTTTCCAGAAAAGCTTCATCATTGCTAATTATCGTCCGCGCCGCATGAACAAACTGTGCAACGGCTTCCTGTACCGCCGGGTCTTTGTGCATCACGCTACGCAGACGACGTTCCACCTCGATCCAGGTATGAATATCCTCTTTACTCACACTTGGCACTTTCTTCAGCAGTTCGCGTTCATGCGGCTCAAAGTATTCTTCCAGAAAACGTCGATAGTATTTGTAATCCCGATCCTGCTGCTCCATTTGTAATATTTCAAAGATAACCGGCCATTTAATTTCTCCTTCGACTTGAATGGAATACAGTAGTCCCTTAGTCAGAGCTTCCATTTCATCGAGCCTGGCTCGCTGCTCCCGAATAGTATGCGATTGCTCGTTCAGGCTATCTTGCCAGCTCCAGTCTCGACGCTCAAGCATCTGTTTGATAGTATCAAGATGAAATCCCATGCGTTTCAAAAACAGAATCTGTTGCAGCCGAGCAAGATCCTGCTTTGAGTAGAGCCGATGCCCTCCTGGCGTTGTGCTTGAAGGCCGGAGCAGGCCAATCGCATCATAGTAGCGCAGGGTTCTGACCGTCAATCCTGTCTGTTTTGTCAACTCTTTGATTGAGATCAAAGTCTCCATCCGCTAAACCTCCTTACAGAACTATACAAAATGACGCTACGTCACTTTCAAGGGGGGAGAGTGTTTTCCGGGCCTGATCTGCCAGCGGGAAAGAGAAAGAAAGGCGAACAGGCGCTCCGGCCATTGCAATTTATATGCTCCTTTCGCTATACTGAAAGCGTGTCTTGCTACTGCCACCAGAGAGCAGCGGAAGCGAGAGGCATTGATCATAGGGATCAAGCCAACAGGAGAAACCGGTTATGTCTGACGAGCCGAATCAACCGCAGCAGCCACCACCAGTACAGCCCTATGGGCCTTACGGACCGCAACCGCAAATGTCTTATGGACCACCCTACGGACCACCACCGTTGTATGCTCCACCGCCACAGCCGAAGCAATCGAAACGCTGGCTGTGGATCACACTGTCAGTCATCGGCGGCATTGTTCTGTTAAGCTGCATTGGCTGCACCATTGCATTTGGTCAGTTTGTCTCCCCGATCGCAGGACCTGTCATCACCGTCAGCGCATATTACGCATCGATCCAGCAGCAGGATTACGCAAAAGCCTACAGCTACCTGGATACGAACGAAGCAACGATAAAAGGACAGCAGATTACATCACAGGACGCTTTTACTAAACTGGCACAGAACGCCGATGCAACAGAGGGCAAAGTGACAGCTATCTCATCCGGTTCTGGTTTCCAACCGCCGTTGGGGAGCACCACCGCAAGGATGACATTAGAGATTACACGCGGCAGCAAAACATACCCGGTGACGCTCCAGCTCAAAAAAATTGGCAACGACTGGAAAATCAGTAGCGCCGATGCTATCTAGAATGTGAAAAAAGTGTGAGATGAACGAATACGACTTGATAGCGCCTTTTTATGATATCGAGCACGCACACTTTGAGGAAGATCTGGACATGTACCACAACTTCGCCGAACTCAGCGGCGGACATGTGCTGGAACTGGCCTGCGGCAGCGGGCGCGTGCTGCTCTCACTGGCACAGGCGGGCTACGATGTGACAGGCATAGACAGCTCGGCAGCCATGCTCGCTATCGCTCGCCGGCGCGTACAGGAGCAGGGAATAGCTGAACGCTGCACGCTGTTGCAACAGGACATGCGTACACTGCATCTTGAGCAGAAGTTTCGCATGGCTTTCATCGCCCTCGGCTCCTTTGCTCATCTCACCAGGCGCAAAGATCAGCAGCAGACTCTGGCCGCCATACGCGCCCATCTCGGTCACGGAGCGCTGTTCATTCTCGATATTAGCAACGCCGACGCACGCTATATGGAAGGATTGAGTGGCCAGGTACTGCACCAGGGAAGCTGGAAGGGAGAAGATGAGAGCTACACGACGCACTTTGTCAGCCCGGCCACAGCCACTGACCGGCACCTGCTGGAACTGACGCATTTTTACGACAAATATGAGCAGAACGGGCCGGTACGGCGTACTATCGTCACCACTCATCTCTATCTTTTTGAGCGCAGCGAAATCGAGTTATTACTGGAACAGGCAGGCTTCCGGGTGAGAGAGGTTTACGGGGATCACGACCTCGGTCCTTATCACCTGGAAAGTCCACGCCTGATCTGTGTAGCGGAAGCAAGGTAGGATTAATGATACAGAGAGAACTGCACGCATGGAATCTGACGCCTGAGCAGGCCATCGCATTGCAGAAAAAACTGGCACAGCAAATCGTGACCGAGGACCGCCTGGGGGAAGTACACCATGTGGCCGGCGTTGATATGGCGATCAACAAACTCAACGAGATGGCACACGCCGCTGTTGTCCTGCTCACCTATCCCCAACTGGAAGTGATAGAGCAGCATATCTACGAAGAGCCGATCCGCATGCCCTATGTGCCGGGTCTACTCTCGTTCCGCGAGGCTCCCTGCGTACTGGGAGCTTTCCAGAAATTGCGCCAGCGACCGGACCTGGTGATGGTCGATGGCATGGGCATTGCGCATCCGCGCCGCATTGGCATCGCATCGCACCTGGGCCTCTGGCTCAATATTCCGACCGTCGGCTGTGGCAAATCGCTACTGATAGGCAAATATGAGAAAGAGCAATTGGGAGAAGAGGCCGGTTCCTGGGTTCCACTGGTAGATAAACACGAGGTGATCGGCGCTGTCGTGCGCACACGCGCCCATGTCAGCCCGCTGTTCATCTCGCCGGGCCACCTGATCAGCCTGCAAACCAGCATCAAATATGTGCTGGCTTGCACTAAAGGCTATCGCCTGCCAGAGCCAACACGCCTGGCCGATAAGCTCTCCAAAGATAAAGAATGGCAGGAACCGGAAGAATCCGACCGGCCTGACAGCGGACCACAACAGCCCTCACTCTGGTCCTGAACGCTATGTCCCCTTGTAGAGAGACGAAAATGAAAACCATCCTTACGACAGAGCGAAAAGCGCTGGTGATCCATAGCCCGCACGCCGGACGGTCGAAATACTTCTCCGCTGCGCTTTCCAGGCTTCAGCGTGCAGGCGTCAGCCTGGTAGACGTACTGCCCGTCGCAGCCTTTATCCATGCCGCCGAGCAGGGAATAAGCTGGCAGAAAGACGGCGTGAACATGCTGGTGGCAGCCGGTGGCGATGGACTGATAGGTGGAGTTCTTCCCTACGCCGTAGAACATAGCCTTGCGCTCGGTATCCTCCCCCTGGGAACGGCAAATGACGTGGCACGCTCGCTGGATATTCCGCAGAATCTTGCGGCGGCAGCAGATGTACTTGCCACCGGTCCCCTGTACACTATAAGCATTGGCGCAGCGTATCCCCTCTACCCCCTCTCCTCACTCTCGCATCACCAGCAGACAGCAGATGCCAGCGCCGCAGAGTTGCTTTCATCATCAAGAACACCCTTATCGCCGTTGCTGTTTGCCCATGCGCTGACTGTGGGCCTGAGCGTCCTGTTTTCGCGCATGGCTACCAATCCGCTCGTGCGGCTGCGCTACGGACGCCTGACCTATCTGCGATCCCTCTGGCATGCATTCTCTACCTATCATCCCGTCGAAGCTGAAATACACTTTGAAGGGATCGCGCTATACGAACGACGTGGAGCGCAACCTGTGATAAGCAACGAGCGGGCAATTCTGCGCAGTCGTATAGCTCAGGTGACTGCTGTTAATGCGCCGATTTTCTGGGGCGCCTTTGAAGCAGCGGTTCCCGGCGTCAGCCTGCATGACCAGCTCCTCGACATTGTGGTATTCGAGCATGTCTGTCGTCCCCTGCTGGCACTACGGATGCTGCGATTCTTTAGCTACTTACGCCAGCAGACGCCGGAGCAGCCAGAGCAGCATGAATGGCATGCGCGCCATCCCATCCTGTTTCCGGCACAGCGAACCAGGGTTCCCGGCGTGCATCACATTCAGGCCAGGAGCGTGACCATCGTTACTCCAGAGAGACAACAGGCGGTGACATTGGATGGAGAGATCCGCGCCTACACTCCTATCAAAGCACAGGTAGCTGATCAGCGCCTGCAAGTAATTGTCCCTCACTCCACAC
>JADBKA010000286.1 GCA_014896635.1 Ktedonobacteraceae bacterium | reverse complement strand
GACGGCTATCAAGATTTCATCCCATGTTGCTTCTCTGAAAGCAACATGGGATGAGAAACTCATTGGACGTCTTCCGCCGCCTTGCACATCCCCCGTTTTGGCGCCAGATTCGGAAACGGACTGCTGGCATCGCCCGGTTCAGCATGAAACCACTTTTGACTCCGCTGCAACGGCGTGCTGCCAACAGTTAGAGCTTTTTCAGCTGCTGTAAGGTCGCATTGATACCTTGACGCAAGCTCTCGATCACTCCTTTGCCAGTGGTAGCAACCGCCTCGTAGCTGGGAGCGTGAGAGGGGTTGAGAGCCTGCTCTAATACCGCAACGGGCAAAGCATCCGCCACGTCTCGCTTGTTCCATTGCATCACCAGCGGGAAGTCTGCGAGATCTTTCTTCATTTGCCGCAACTGCTGCTGGAGTTCGTTCCAGCACAGGAGATTTTCTTGCAGTTTGCTGGCCTGCGAATCGACCACGAAAATGACGCCATCGGCCCCTTTGAGCACGGAGAAGCGCGTGTGCCGATAGAGGTGCTGGCCGGGAACGGTGTAGAGGTGAAAACGAAGCTGGAAGCCCTGCACTGTTCTCAGTTCCAATGGGAGCAGATCAAAGTAGAGCGTCCGTTCGGTTTCGGTGTCGAGAGAGACCATCTCACCGATCTCGCGGGGATCGATCACGCGGTGCAGGTAGCACAGGTTCGTCGTCTTGCCAGAGAGGCCGATGCCGTAATAGACGATCTTACAGGTGATGGCTCGTTGTGCCAGGCACATAAGCGACATGTTCTCCTCCTTTGTTCTGCTGCTGTTCTGCTCAGAGAGGTGCTCCTGAACAGGCGCTTCGCTTTCTCCGAACAACGGTCTTTGGTTTTGCTTTCTCCAACAACTGCTTCAACTCTGTATTACTCCTGCATTTCTCGTCGCGTAGCTCAGAGCTTTCCACGAGCCAGCGATTCTCGCAGATAGTTACGCAGCTTTTCCAGTTCTCGCAGCACCTCATCGCGCTCCTGAGAGGGGGGAATCTTCTGGCGGATCTGGCCGTGCAAGCTCTGGAGCGCCTCTTCGACTAGCTGCATCTGGTCGCGGGAGAGCGACAGCACGACTCCTTCAGGGAACCCCCCAGGTTTGAGGAAGGGCGCCAACTTCAGGCGGATCGACTGTACCTGCTGGATGGTCTGCGAGGGAATGGGACGCCTCACTTTGAGCGAGGCCAGATAACCCAGGAGCGCGCTATTGATGGCGCGCAGACTTCCTTGATTGAGCGGAATGACGGGGGTTTCTTGAGACTGGCCCACTTGTTCTTCTCTCCTCTTCTTCTTGAAACAGGCTCCAGGCCTCGTCATGAAGACGCTTCCTTTTCATTCCTCTCCAGCGAGAGGCACCATGGAGATGATGGATCATCGTGAGAAAAAAGAATCAGGTGTTTGGCAAGCAGCTCATCAAAGATGCCTGCCAGCTGATCTGGCTGATAATGGAGGAGGCGACACAGTTCGTCGCTCCGCCTTTGTCCATCAATCAGCAACAGGACCTGTCGCTGTTTGCGAGGGAGAGCGCCAATCTCCTCTGGCGTCAGGCGATGGGTCCGACGAGGGAGAGACTGCTCTGACCAGGCTCTCAGAGCGGACTTCCCCTCCGCCGATCCTTCATGTCATTCATTCGCGGAGGGCTGAGCGAACGAGGCTTCCTGGTGCAGCGCGTGGAGAGGCCACACCTCCCAGAAACGTTTCCCACAGTATTGACTCCAGCGAACAGCGGTCTCTCCTTGAGCGAGCACCGCTCCCCGCTGATCCCGGATGCTAATGGAAACCATCCGCCCACGCTGAATGACCCCCTCGATGATGCAGGTCGAGCAGCCTTTTCCTCTCCCCCCTGTTCCATCGCCGATGACAGGAGCCAGTATCGCCGAAGGGACTTCTGCTCGAATCTGACAAGTTTGCCGATTCGTATGCAACATCGTCAGTAGCAGGTCAAGCGTGGTATGAGAGGCATACTCGTCTGATTGCTCCATTGTTGCTTTTTCCTTTTTTTCCGCTTTTGAACCACCGATCACAGGGCTGGAGAGGACCGGGTACGGGTCGAGCAGAAGACGCCGTGAATGTGTTCTCGTCTTTCTGGTTGTGATGCCTGTTCCTGTACGTGTCCTGTGCGCCGGCCTCATCGCTCTTCCTTCTTGCATGCTCGTGATCTGGTCGGTGCGACACAGGACGCTTCCGGCAGAAGAGAAGAAGCGGTTGGTGAAGGAGAAGCGATCTCTAGAAGGCGCTCACAGCGCGCCTGATGGAGGATCGCTCCCTCGGTAGGAAAATGCCGTAATATCCGGGCCAGCGCCTGGTCAATCACCTCTCTGGCCTGCTGATAGTCCAGCTCTGCTGTGTGCCATTGTGCCTGACGCTCGGGAGAAAGTGGCACTCCGTCCGCTTCCTCACCATCCAGGTCCAGGGCAATACCTATTCGGTTCCCTCGCGGCTCATCGGGGCCAGCCTGCTCGTGCGGGTGCGTTCCGAGCACCTGGAGGGATTCCTAGGCGCCAAACAGGTCATCACCCTGCCACGCCTGCATGGGCGCGCAGCACGCGATTAACTATCGCCATATCATCTGGTCCCTGGTGCGCAAGCCTGGCGCCTTTGCCGCCTATCGCTTCCGCGAAGATCTCTACCCCACGCTGGCCTTCCGTCGCGCCTACGATCGGCTGAAGCAGGCCACCCCTGCACGCGCGGATCGGGAATACATTCGCGTGCTGCACCTGGCGGCCACTCTCTCGGAAACCGAAGTCGAAATGGCGCTCTTGCTGCTGGAAGAAGCGGATCAGGCGCCCACCGCTGATGCAGTGCGTGATCTGGTTCGTCCTATCGAGGTTCGCCGTGTGGCACTTCCTCCCATCAATTTGCAGTCGTATGACCAGTTATTGCCTTCACAGAGGTGTGCTCATGCCTAATCGACAGGAAGAATTGACAGCCATGCTGCGCGAACTGCGCCTGCCCACCATGGCCAGTTCCTGCGCTCAGATCGCGCTCAAGGCCAGCAAAGAGAATCTGACCCATGAGGGCTTTCTCTACGAGCTTGCCCGCCTGGAATGCGAGGAGCGAGCACAGCGCAGGATCGAGCGTCACCTCGCTCAGTCCAAATTGCCGCGCGAGAAAACCTTCCGCACCTTTCAGTGGGAACGCCTCTCGGCGAGCTTGCGGCTCCAGATTGAACGCTTGCGCAGCGGAGCATTTGTGACTCATGCTCACAACGTCATCGCCGTCGGGGCGCCAGGCGTTGGGAAAAGTCACGTCGCGGCGGCGTTGGGCCATGAACTCATCCAACAGGGCCATACGGTGTTGTGGACCTCCACGGCTGCGCTGGTCCAACGCTTGCTTGCGGCCAAGCGCGAACTGCGCCTCCCTCAGGAGATCACGAAACTTCAACAGATCGCCTGCTTGATTCTGGATGATATTGGCTATGTCCAGCAGGACCGAGAAGAAATGGAGGTGCTCTTCACGCTCTTGGCGGAGCGCTATGAGCAACGTTCGGTGCTCATTACCACCAATCTCGTGTTTTCCGCCTGGGATCGGATCTTCAAGGACCCCATGACCACTTTAGCAGCGGTGGATCGCGTGGTTCATCACTCGGTCATTCTCGATATGGCAGGGGTAGAGAGCTTCCGTGCCACTCAGGCCCAGGAAGATCATACACGTGACCAAACAGCAAAGAAAGCTGCTGCTGCTTCGACACCCTAATACGCATCGTGTTGCAGGGTAATTGGCATTTCTTGTTCAGCTTTTCTGGCTTTTTACCAAGAAGTCCTTTTCGGTCAATGTAATCGCCATTTGATGCTGATTCTTATTGACTTTCAACAGCAGAGATCCGTTGCTTGCATCGAAAGCGTAAACAAACGGTTGTAATGGCTGATTAACGACAAGGGAAACATAGAGCCGTCCACCGGCAACAGTGGGAGTAACTGAGAAGAAAGATCCCAGGAAGGATAGAGACCCGACGGGAGCCTCGATCCGCTGACTCCAGACAAGAGCGCCATCGCTCGCTTGCAGTACATAGATTGTTCCTTCCACTGTAGTAACGTAGACCATGCCACGCGCCACAGCAGGAGCGCCGGCGAGTCGCTCCCCGACAGCATAGCTCCACAGAGAAGCGCCATCGGGAACGCGCAGGCACCGGACCACGTAATCAGGATGGTTGCTCACATTGAGATAGAGTCGATCAGCCACAATGGTTGCTTCGGCAATCCCCTCGAAGGAATAACGGCGCAGGATCTGGCCGCTGCTGCTTTCCAGCGCGTAGACATCGCCCAGTGTCGCATAGACAGCATCCGGCCACAGCAATCACCTGTGGTGGGAGAGAAGTAGATCGGTGTTGCACGAATTATCTCTTTAATATAATAATGATTACTAGAACTACAATAACAAATATACACCCTACTGTAAATGAGTCCGGCGATTTCTTTTATGATCCCTGGAGAGTTTGAACCTTCCTCTTGTCGCTTCCTCTCTTAATCCCTGAAATATTTGTTCCAGCTCACGTTGATAGCGAAGGATAACCTCATCTCGATGATTGATGGAAACCAGGTCACGAAGTAGCGCCAGCACTTCTGTTGCTAAAAAACCACAGGCGCTTCCCATGAGGATAGTATGCTCGCTGATAAATTTAAACCCTGAAATGAGACAAGGTTGCATCCAGGAGTAAAACTCGCCGACGAACAGGCTTCCCTCTATAGTGAGATGACAGCTCTGCCTCTCAGGTATAGCCGCACTACGGATAGTATTTACATCTAAACCACATTCCTGAAAGATATGGAAGATCTCGTGTTCATCAAGGGAAGAGACCTTGCTCACTGTATTCTCATGGGCATTGCCAGAAGTGAGTGCGAATATTTTTAGAGGTCGGCTTCCGGGTGAGGTTTTAAAAGAGAAACCGATCCCTACCAGTTGTACGTCTTCTCCATATTCTTGAAGGGAGTAACCCTGTACTGTGAGATTGTCTGGGTTCTCAGCAAAACCATAAACTGTCCACGTTGCTCGTTTGATATCTCTTCGTATATCTAGCATACTCTTCCCTTTCTTGATTTCTAACGATGGAGCAAGGGAAGTGTATCTGAAAATGCAATTAAGCATGACTTCAGATACACTTTCAAGGGTTACTTTCTGAGAATGATTCAATACCCTTCTCAGAACCATATCTCCCTTGCTACCTCTCGAGTTCGTTCTTCTCCAGTCACGAAAACAGTATGGGCTTTCGTCTTGAATCGCCATAATGATTTTGTTGTAGTCGGTCCGATATCCCACCCAGAGGAGGGACACAAAATGTGTTGCGTGAAAAACTTCTGGCATCTTGATTTTTGCTGCTTGAAAGTCCAGTGCAAGCATGTTATAAAGAACCGGTCACAGAACTCTATTGTGTTGTCAAGATTGAGTTGTATCGGTTCTCCACCTGTACAGTTTATATACGAATAACCTTGTATGGAAGTTGCAGATGCTTTCCGTGCGACAGCATCGGTAACACAAAGAGTGCCTGCAACACTAAGAGATGCCGGAGGTTCCGTCGATGACGACTCGGTATGCATTCCAGGCGCCTGGCTGGCTTGAGCTGAAGCCACCCCTAAAGTCGTAAAGATCGTCACGAACAGCAGGATTGCCAGCAACCATCGGGAATAACGGATCATCA
>JADBKA010000285.1 GCA_014896635.1 Ktedonobacteraceae bacterium | reverse complement strand
CTGCCAACGTCGGCGATTCTTACATCACCGTCCACCTGTTCCACCTTCACTTCGGCCCCAACATCGCCAATGGATACCGTTCCCCGCACGCCGCTTATCGCCACACGCGCACTGATATCATCGACGACCACATCGCCAGCAACATTCTTCACAGTAACATTACGACTAATATCATGCAGCATCACCTGCCGCACATCCTCAACCGTCACGTCACCGCTGATATCGTTCGCCTCGATCACTGTTTCTACCGGAACCTGGATCTCGACGAGCTTAGAGCTATCGCCCAGGATCAAGGTATCACTCTCCTGCCGCACTCTGCCGATGGCCTTCTCGGACCTCACTTTAATGCTCTGTTGCTCCCAGCCACGTACAATCACATTTCCATGCATATCGGTGATTCTGACGCGCTGTACTGGTGAAAATGTCTGTTCCATGCTCTGCTCCTTGCATGTATGCTGTTATCTACTGACTACCAACTTTGACTTGTTATTCAACAAAAATCTCCAGGCGCTCGCCTTTCTCCAGATCCTGCAAATCCAGCAATCGCCCGCTTGCTCCTCGCTCAACATCGCGCACCAGGTCAGCCAGTGCGCTTTTACCAAGTTGCGGCACCAGACTTATTCCCAGCTCCAGACCCATCCTGATGATCTGGAAAGGGATGGACGCCGTGATATAAGTTTTCTGAGCACGTGCGTTGAATTTTGTCGCACGCACCCTGATCACGCGCTCACGCAAACGCTCAGTGACCGCCTCGCGCTCAGTCGCCAGCGCATCCAGTAGCTCACCCGCCTCAGCGGCAGTCACCAGCCCTTCTTCGACCATGCGCAGCACACGGTCCCGCTCTTCTTTCGATGTAGACATATTACACGCCTTTCAGTAAGCGCGTTGCCTCTTCTACAGTGATCTCTTTGGCTGCCAGCCGTTCAAGAATCGCTCGCCGGTCGGCCTGGCCGCTGCTCTCGGTCTCGCCGCCAAGCGCGGCCACAATGGTATCGAGGCGACTACGCGCCGTATTGTAGGCAATATTCATCTCCTGAGCCAGGCGCTGAATATTGCCCCGGTACATGACCAGCATTTCTACAAAATCCAACTGCTCACGAGTGAGACGGCCAATCCAGCCGAGGCTGAATCGCCCCTCAATGACCACACCACTCTGGGGACACTCCAGGCGCGTGACGATCAGCTCTTCGCCACTAACTGGATCTCTTGTAATTAAAGGATGCATACTCTCTTCTCCTTACGAGGTTTCGTACGAAGCTTCATAGCTTTTTCCGAGCGTATACCAGATAGTGATGAACCGGTGCATCAACTCCCGCTCAGCAGGAGCAGACCAACAATTTTCGGTTCTATATCTGCTATTTTTCATTAACTCTGTGGTAATAATAGCACACAAGAATAAAAATATCAATAGTAATAGCAAATGAAGCCAGGATTCTGGAGATAATTGTGAAGAGACTGCTCGAACCTGTGAGCGAACTGTGCCGTAAGTAGCCATGTTTGTGACAGCAATGTGAAATTGGAAAGGTATGCTTTCCCAGTCAAGAAACAGAATATCCTGTCGTGTTCAGGCTAGCAGTCAAAAAGGAGTTTTCTGATGCATAAGAAATTTACTATAGCGCAAGCAGCAATGTCAGCGGTCATAGCGGCAGCCGCAGGAGCGTTGAGCGGCTATTTGCTCTTTGTACGCCCACGACTCAAATACTGGGGTGCAACTACCGACGAGATACAGCGCACCCTGCCCGGAGACGAATACCTCTCCACCGCCGATATCGAACTCACACGGGCCGTGACGGTTAAGGCGAAGGCCGCCGAGATCTGGCCCTGGCTGGTGCAAATCGGGCAGGGACGTGGCGGCTACTACACCTACACCTGGCTTGAGAATCTCGCCAAACTCAATATGGTAAATGCCGATCAGCTTCATGCTGAATGGCAGCAGATCAAAGCCGGCGACATCATCCCCGCTGAACCGGGCGGCAGCGGATTCCGCGTGCGCGCCATCGAGCCGGAGCAGGCGCTCGTCCTCGGCGGACATGAGGGAGAAGAGGGAGTTACACCTGGCTTCACACAGATGTTCCCGGCCTTTACCTGGTCCTTTGTGCTGGACGAGGTAGACAGCGAGCACACCCGTCTGATCACACGCCTGCGCGCTCAAACCAGGCCAGGACAGTCGCCGATGGAAAAGCTGCTCGGCTTCTGCGTGGAACCCGGCGAGTTCCTGCTCACACGCGGCATGCTGCTCGGCATCAAAGAGCGGGCCGAACGCACGCATAAGCAGGCCGTCGCAGGCGAAAAAGTGACGATTTATTAGAGGAGAAAAAGGGCCGCTGCTGCAAGGAGAGGTTGAGCGAGCCGGCACATGGACACTCCGGCTCGCTGAGAAGGTTGTAACGTGACGACCCGCCACCCGTTGAGTCCCTCAGCAGACCTCAGCAGAGCTTTTCAGTAGCCCTCTCCTGTGAGACGTACCTTGCCCCAGAAGAGGCGATAGGTGAAAATGAAGTAGATTACCGCCAGCACAATGCCGATGATCCACCAGACAAGTCCTACCGACTGCCCATAGAGCGAGGCCGAAGCATTGTCGATGGTCAGACCATTGGCCGGATTCACAGCGGGAAGCACATAAGGATAGACGCCAAAGGCTGCACTGGCGAGCATGCCAACAATAAATGCGCAGGAAGAGAAGAAAGCCGGGAGATCGCGCTTCGTAAAGCTAAAGTAGCCTACGCCGATGAGACCAATCAGCGCGATCAGCGGGAAAATCATCCCCCAGATCTGCCCGAAGAAGTTTATGCGCATCTGTGGCTGTACACTGAACGTGGCAATCGTCGCAAGAATTGTCAGCACAATGGTCACATACCAGGCTCCTCTGGTAAAGAGGCGCGCTCGCTCGTTCAACGCTCCTTCGGTCTTGACTGCCACATAGGCCGCGCCATGCATGGTCAATGTCACCAGAGCGAATAGCCCGATCAACACCGTATACCAGTCCAGAATGCCGGGATTTGTACTGAACGGATTGAAGTCAGTCCAGAGCGCCTCAAAAAAGTTGCCGTTTTTATCCAGCGGCACACCACGCAGCACATTGCCAAGTGCCGCGCCATAGAAAATCGCCAGCAGCGCACTGCCCAGAAAGAACATGCCATCCCAGAAAGCTACCCAGACGGAGAGCGGCACACGCGACCGTAGCTCAATCGCCACGCCGCGCACCATCAGCAGCCAGAGTACAATGATCAACGGCAGGTAAAATCCGCTGAAGCTGGAAGCATAGAGTCTGGGGAAAGCGAAAAAGAGCGTCCCACCGGCGGCAATCAACCAGACCTCGTTGCCGTCCCAGACAGGACCAATCGCACGCAGAATCATACGCCGCTCCTGCTGATCCTTCGCCGCAAACAGATGAATCACACCAGCTCCCAGATCAAAGCCGTCCAGCACGACATACATAATCAGCATCAAAGCAACCAGTATAAACCATAACGTAGGCATCGTTTTCCTGTTCCTTTCTCCACGTATCATGCTTCCAGACTTGAGATTCCCTCGGCCTGCTCTTCCTCTTTCTGTGGCTCAACCGGCCCGCGCATCGCCTCGAAGACTACCAGCACGACATAGAGCAAGCCGAGCAGCAGGTACATGCCAGCAAAGCCGAGCAGCGTGAAGAGCACGTTGCCCGATGAGAGCAGCGGCGATGAGCCATCGACTGTGCGCAACAGGCCAAAGACAATCCAGGGCTGGCGGCCCAGTTCAGTGGTAAACCAGCCGGTGGTATTGGCAATAAAAGGAAATGGGGCTGCCAAGAGCAGAATCCAGAGCATCCAGCGCGACTGAAAAAGCCGCCGGCGCCAGAGCCAGAGCAGGAAAGCCACGCCCATAATAGCTATAAAGAACGTCCCCAGGCCAACCATAATATGATAGCTGTAGTAGAGCAGGTCGATCTGGTCAGGCCGCTGATCAGGCGGGAAGGCAGTGATTCCTTTGACTTCAGCCGTCCAGCGCCGGTAGGTCAGAAAGCTCAGCGCGTTGGGGACGATCAGCGGATTATCCAGCCGATTATGCGCCGTATCGGGCTGTCCAAGAATGACAATACCGGCTCCACGCTCGGTATAGAAGAGTCCTTCCATCGCCGCCAGCTTCTGTGGCTGGTGCTGCGCCACCTGTAGACCTTCCATATCCCCACTCGGATAGAGCTGGAGAATGCTGGCAATCAGACCGGCTATCACGCCAATGGTAACAAACATGCGACCATAGTCGATATCGCGCCTGGAGAGCAGATAGAAGGCTCCCAGGCCAGCCATAAAGAAGGCTCCAGTAGTGACTGCACCGCCCATTGTATGCAGGTACTGCGGCAGAATCCAGGGATTGAAGAGGATATCCCAGTAGTTCGACAGATGCAGTCGCCCATCAGGTGTGATGGTATATCCGACGGGATGCTGCATCCAGGCATTGGACGCAATGATGAAGCCGCCAGACAGCCAGGTGCCAAGCCAGACCATCACGGCTGAGAACCAGTGCATTACCTGCCCAAAAACCTGCTCACCGAAGAGGAAAATACCCAGAAAGGCCGATTCGAGAAAGAAGGCAAACGCACCCTCCATCGCCAGCGTCTGCCCGATCAGATCGCCCGCATAAGCTGAGAAGCGCGCCCAGTTTGTGCCAAACTGGAACTCCATCGGAATGCCGGTGACAACCCCCAGTACAAAGGTGGTGGCGAAAATTTTAGCCCAGAAGCGCGAGGCGACGTTATATCGCTCGTCCTTCGTGCGCAGGTAGAGTGTCTTGAGCACCACCAGTAGCAGGGCCAGCCCCATCGTTAGCTGGGGAAACAGGTAGTGATAAGCAATAGTAAACGCGAATTGTACCCGCGATAAGATAATCGAAGCATCCATCTCAATTTCTTTCTCCCTCGTGCAACGTCACTCGAACTTTTCGGTAGTATCATGTACAATCCCTCAAGATACAGGCGGCCTGGAGGTCCATAACGATCCGTTCGAGGATACTGAAGGGGTAAAAGTCAGCAGGCCGCTTTGCAGCTCGAACAATTGCCGGTAAAGACCGTTCTGCTCAAGTAAGCGACTGTGCGTCCCACGTTCTCGTATAGATCCTCTATCAAGGACAATGATCTCATCCATGCGTTCCATAGCAATGAGACGATGGGTGATAAGTAGGACAGTCCGGCCCTGCATCAGGTCATTGAGCGTGCCAAACAGGGATCGCTCGGTCAACGGGTCCAGGTTGGCCGTTGGCTCATCCAGAATGAGGATTGGAGCATCCTTCAGCAGTGCGCGTGCTATGGCAAGGCGCTGCCGCTCACCACCGGACAGACGCAATCCCTGTTCACCGATCCACGTATCCAGGCCCCGGGGCAGCGAAGACACGAACTCGCGCAACTGCGCCCGCTTCAGCGCCTCTGCCAGTTCAGATTCACTGGCGCCGGGCCGGGCCAGTAAAAGATTGCGACGCAGCGTCCCGTTAAACAGGGAGGTGTCCTGTGCAACCAGGCTGATCAGACCGCGCAGGTCATCAAGCGCGCACTCTCGAATATCTTGCCCGTTCAGCCGGATTGTCCCCTGCTGCGGGTCCCAGAATCGCAGGGCGAGCCGCGCCAGCGTACTCTTACCGGAACCGCTCGGACCAACCAGCGCAACATGACTGCCCGCCGACACCTGAAAATGCACGTCATGCAGCGAAAATTCTTCCTCTG
>JADBKA010000284.1 GCA_014896635.1 Ktedonobacteraceae bacterium | reverse complement strand
CGTACAAACAAACATATAGAGGGAGAACATTTTTCAATGGCTGATGTTGGTTTTACCATCTGGTTCACAGGACTTTCCGGCGCGGGCAAGAGCACGCTGGCCCACACGATAGAGAGCTATTTGAAACAGCGCGGACGCAACGTCGAGGTCCTGGACGGCGACGTCGTGCGCACACATCTCAGCAAAGGACTCGGCTTCAGCCGCGAGGACCGCGACACGAATATCAAACGCATCGCCTTTGTCTGTAGCCTGCTGACGCGCAACGGTGTTGCCTGCATCTCTGCTGCAATCTCGCCTTACCGTGAAGCTCGCGCATGGGCACGTGAAAAGATCGGCAACTTCGTCGAAGTATACGTAAAATGCCCGCTGGAAGTCTGCCGCCAGCGCGACGTCAAGGGCCTGTACAGACTGGTGGACGAGGGGAAGATCCAGTCTTTCACCGGCATAGATGATCCTTACGAGGAGCCGGAACACCCCGATGTTGTCGTCGAGACCGACAAAGAGACCATTGACGAAAGCGTCACTCGCATTCTGGCCGCTCTTGTCGAGCGTGGCTATCTTTCCGACGACTACCTGACCGGACTTCAAGAGGCTCAGACAACTGTAGTAGGAAGCAAGGAGAAATAGGATGGCCGACAACTTGATTACCCCTCATGGGGGAGCATTGATTGTGAACCTCGCAAGCGAGGCAGAACAGGCGGAACTGAGAGAACGAGCCGGCAGTCTACCACAGATTGAGATAGGCTCACGCCACCTGGCCGACCTGGAGATGCTGGCAACCGGCGCCTATAGCCCTTTACGCGGCTTCCTGACGCGCGACGACTATCTGAGCGTCGTCAACACTATGCATCTGAGCAATGGCCTGCCCTGGACTATTCCCATTACACTCCCCGTCAGCGAGCAACAGGCAGCTTCACTTAAAGAAGGAACAGAGATTGCTCTGATCAACAGCGCAGGGGAGTTACAGGCCGTACTGCAATTGCAGGAAAAACATCACTATGATAAGCGGCTGGAAGCGCAAAAGGTCTACCGCACGCAGGAAGAAGCACATCCGGGAGTAAAGGTGTTGTACGAACAGGGCGATGTGCTGTTAGGGGGGCCGGTCCGTGTGGTTACGCTGCCAGACCAGACTTTCGCCCACTATCGCTACACGCCGGCCCGGTCGCGCCAGCTCTTTGCTGAGCGTGGCTGGAAACGGGTTGTGGGCTTTCAGACGCGCAATCCTGTCCATCGCGCGCACGAATACATTCAAAAATGCGCACTGGAAACCGTTGATGGGCTGTACTTGCATCCCCTGGTTGGCGATACGAAAAGCGACGATATCCCCGCCAATGTGCGCATACGCTGCTATGAGGTGCTGCTGGAGCACTACTACCCGGCGGAGCGCGTGATTATGGGTGTGCTCCCGGCTGCAATGCGCTACGCCGGCCCGCGCGAAGCCGTCTTCCACGCGCTGATGCGCAAAAATTATGGCTGTTCGCACTTTATCGTTGGGCGCGATCATGCCGGCGTAGGCAACTATTACGGTACATACGACGCACATCACATCTTCGCTGAATTCGATCCGGCTCAGCTTGGCATCACTCCGATGTTCTTCGACCATACCTTCTTCTGCCGCTCCTGTGGCGCGATGGCTTCGGCGAAGACATGCCCCCACTCCACCGAGCAGCATGTGACCCTCAGTGGGACGAAAGTGCGCCAGTTGCTGCGAGAAGGCATCCTGCCACCACCTGAGTTTTCTCGACCAGAAGTGGCTCAAGTATTGATCGAAGCAATGCGCCATCGTACATAGGTCCTTTTATGCATCAGAGCACATAGCATTCTTTTTCATCGGCTCAAGGAGTATGCCACATGAATATTTCTTTATCCCGCCTCTGGCGTCCGCTGCTGCTACTGAGCCTGTGCGCCAGCATCTTCGCCGCCTGTGGAGCGCAGGCCAGCAGCACAAACAGCGGCACGGCACAGACGACGGTCCACCTGGGCTACTTTCCCAACCTGACACACGCCGTCGCCATCGTCGGTGTCGCGCGCGGGACTTTCGCTCAAGCTTTTGGTTCAGGCGTCAAAGTGCAAACCACGACTTTTAACGCCGGACCATCGCTGATCGAAGCCCTCTTCGCCAGGAGCATTGACATTGGCTATGTTGGCCCCAATCCAGCCATCAATGGCTACATCAAGAGCCAGGGAGCAGCTCTGCGCATCATTGCCGGCGCCTCAAGCGGGGGCGCGTTATTCGTAGTCAGACCAGAAGCACACATCCAGAAACCGGCGGATCTCGCAGGCAAGAAACTGGCGACGCCTCAGCTTGGCGGCACCCAGGATGTGGCGCTGCGCCACTACCTGCAACAGCAGGGCCTGAAGACGGCTGACAAAGGCGGCAACGTGCAAGTTGTGCCGACCGACAATCCCAACATCGTGACTCTCTTCCAG
The DNA here is from genome assembly GCA_014896635.1 of Ktedonobacteraceae bacterium. Next base: position 3,299 of record JADBKA010000284.1, on the reverse strand, counting down.
CAGAGCAGAATTGACGGCGCATGGGTGCCTGAACCCTGGGCCACAAGGCTAGTAGCCGAGCAGCACGGCCAGATTTTTCTTGATGAGCGCACCCTCTGGCCCGGCGGCAAGTTCGTCACGACCAACGTCGTCGTCAGCAAAACATTCTATGACCAGCACCCCGACCTGGTCAAAAAGTTTCTTCAGGGACATATAGATACTGTTCAGTACATCCAGAGTCATCAGACCGATGCGTTGAACATCGTGAACAGCGAGATCAAACGCATTACCGGCTCAGCCTCCCTACCACCGGAAGAACTGAGCAAAGCGTTCGCTAATCTCGATATCACCTACGACCCGCTCAGCAACACACTTATCCAGTCAGCAGAGCGGGCATACGCTCTGGGCTTTCTGGGTAAGAACAAGCCTGACCTTAAAGGGATTTACGCTCTCAACGATCTCAATGCTGTGCTGACATCTCGCAGCCTGGCCCCGGTAGCCGGGCCTTAGCACCAGGAAGGATCACAGGCATGTCTCGCCAACCTCATACAATCGAAGCAGTCCAGGCACAATCCATCACCGGCAACGCGGCTCCTGGTGGCATCTCCCTCAAGGTTGCCGGTGTCAGTAAAACGTTCGCCGGGCGTGGGCGGCAGGTTGAGGCGCTGCGCCCGGTGGACCTGGAAGTGGCGGCGGGGGAGTTTGTCTGCCTGGTAGGGCCGAGCGGTTGCGGCAAATCAACACTGCTCAGCATCATTGCCGGGCTGGAGAGCGCCAGTAGCGGCACGGTCTGGGCTGGAGAGCGGCAGGTCTCCGGTCCCGGCACTGATCGCGTCCTGCTGTTCCAGGAAGCGGCGCTCTTCCCCTGGCTGGACGTCCAGGGCAACGTCGAGTTCGGGCTACGTCAAACAGGTTTACCAGCAAAAGAGCGCGCTGCACTCGTCCAGCATTTCATCAGACTGGTTCATTTGCAGGGTTTTGAGCGCAGCTATATTCATCAGCTTTCGGGTGGTATGCGTCAGAGAGTTGCTATCGCGCGCGCACTGGCAATCAATCCGGCTGTTCTGCTGATGGACGAACCGTTCGGGGCGCTGGATGCACTGACACGCGACCGCCTGCATGCTGAGCTGGAAGCCATCTGGTCCTCCACCAGGAAAACAATCGTGTTTGTGACACACAACGTGCGAGAGGCGGTCGCGCTCGCCGACCGGGTGCTGGTCTTTTCGCCGCGTCCAGGTCGCATCGTACGCGAGTTCCCGGTCCGCCTGCCGCGACCGCGTTCACTGGAAAATCATGCGCTGGTCGATCAAGCGGCGGAGATCCTGGCCGTACTCAAAGAGGCTCTGGAAGAACAGGAGACACTGCAACATGGCTAAAGCCACCAGGACAGGTTATGCCTTCAGCCGCTCCATCGCCCGCTCTATCAGCAGTTTTGCCTGGGGGAGCTGGCTACGCCGCCTGCTCTTCTACATATTGATCGTGCTGGCCTGGGGCGCCGTAGCCAGCCTGAACATCTGGCCGTCTTACGCTCTCCCAGGACCGCTCGCCGTGCTCCGTGCGCTGGTGGATGGATTGAGCAGCGGGCAATTTCTCCAGGGAGCCGCAGTCAGCTTGCAACGATTGGCAATAGGCTATGGCATCTCTTTTGTCGCCGGCACGCTGCTGGGCCTGTTGATCGGGCGCTACCGCGTGCTCGAAGAGACGCTTGGCTCACTGATCCTCGGCTTGCAGGCGCTCCCTAGCGTCTGCTGGCTGCCGCTCGCCATCCTCTGGTTCGGGCTAAGCGAGCAAGCCATCGTCTTTGTTGTCGTGATGGGGGCGCTTTTCTCGATTACGCTCGGCGTTGACAATGGCATCAAGAACACGCCACCCATCTACTTGCAAGCCGCGCGCACACTTGGCACACGCGGCCCGGCACTCGCTACCCAGGTCATCCTGCCAGCAGCTCTGCCCGCCATTTTAGGCGGCCTCAAGCAGGGCTGGACATTCGCCTGGAGATCGCTGATGGCGGCGGAACTGCTCTACTTCACGATCAGCCTGGGCAACCTGCTCAACAGTGGACGTGAACTCAACGATGCGGCACAGGTGATCGCTGTGATGCTCGTCATTATCATGATTGGTGTGGCGATTGATACGCTGATCTTCGCCACGCTTGAGCGTAGTGTGCGCGAACGCTGGGGCTTGCAGCGATAGTGGTACTGTAGCGATACATACCATCGCGGCTCTGTTACTTTTCAACACATAGACCGTCTTAGAAAACAGAGAGTTATCTAGCAACTCTCGCTGATGTACTGTATTACATCGTTGCTCGTAGTGCGTTTGTTCGTAGTGCGTTTTGTAGTTCAGTACAGATTTATAGCGCATTATTCAGAGGGGAAGCCAGTTCATGGTTTCCCCCCTTTTTATTCCTGCACACCTGGACTTCCCTTTTTCTCAAAACTGAAAAGCCCCGTTGAAGAATCGAAGAATCGGTCTCGATTGTATCCAACAACAACCTGTGGTATACTATGACGGAACAAAACAGTGATCATCTGTGTTCATACTCATGGTAGAGAGCCAGGACAGTCCGTCGGGCTACCAGGGCTTGAAACACACAGAGATATCCTCATCCAATACAGAGTCAGAAGAAAAAGGGGAGACCATCAATGCCAAAGAAGGGTGAACTTTCTAAGACCGCGCGTGCCTCACTGGCGAACCGCGAGCAACTTAACCACCTCACCAGTCGCATCTGCGCAAAGTGCGGTGAGCCGATTATGCTGGCGGATCTCCAGCCGGTGAAAGTGCTCGGCAAGGGTATGGTGTTCTATCACAAGGGACACTACCAGGTCCAGTAGTTTTCAGGCATACACGCAGCAAACAACTTCCTCAACAGGCCCCGCGTTGCCGGGGCTTTTGCTTTCCGGCTTGACAATCCGGCTGCCGGCTGGCACAATCTGCATACATTCTTTTTAAGGACTGATGATGACGGAATCAATCGCGGAATACCCACAGCACTTACACGATTCTCACCCCATAACATCCAGGCTCACGGTTGCTTTCCAGGGCGAACGGGGAGCCTTCGGTGATGAAGCCGTACAGGCATATTTTGCCCAGGCCCAGGAATCGCAGACACTCGCAGAGCCTGTGCCATACCGCAGCTTCGCCGATGTCTTTCGTGCCGTCGCTACCGGCGAGGTCGATTACGGGCTGGTGCCTGTCGAGAACTCACAGGCCGGCAGCATCAATGACGTCTATGATCTGCTGCGCCAGCATGATCTGTTCGTGATCGGCGAGATCAGTCATCCCGTCAACCATTGCCTGCTCTGCCTGCCGGGACAGCA
>JADBKA010000283.1 GCA_014896635.1 Ktedonobacteraceae bacterium | reverse complement strand
TCGCCGTGTGGAATGATGAACGCCTATTTCCAGACATCGCTAGGGGGCTTCATGAGCATTCGTGTCGGATACGATTTAAGCTACGATTGCCCACAGCCCGTGCCGATGATCGTCATGCTGAACGTTCACTACTCCCGTGCCAGCGACATCATCCAGCCAGACAATTTACGGACAGACCCGTATGTTCCGCTGCGCTCCTATCGTGACAGTTTCGGCAACTGGTGTACGCGCCTGATCGCGCCGCCCGGGCGGATCCGCCTGACCTCCGATCAGATCGTGCGTGATTCCGGGCTACTCGCCGCGCCAGGCATGCAGATCAGAGCCGCAGATGTTGCAGATGGTGACTTTGATCAGGACGGCCCCCGGTGCCGGTTCAGGCACCGGGAACTCTCTCATCTCCAGTGGTTGCCCTGGAGCAGTGAAAACAGCGGCCTTTGCTAACATGATGAATCCTTTTATATGCTAAGGAACGGCGGCAGCCTGCTTACTGGGCGAGGTATCCACCATCGACCAGGTATTCTGCGCCGGTGACAAAGGATGCTTCATCGGAAGCCAGGAATAGCACCACGTTGGCAACTTCTTCTGGCTGCCCCTCACGTCCTATAGGCGTCGCCGCGATGATCGCCTTGCGCATCTCTTCCGGCACACCACCGGTGACCATCGGCGTAGTGATAATACCAGGATGCACCGAATTGACACGGATGCCCTCTTTGATATATTGCATCGCCGCCGACTTGGTCATGGTACGCACTGCGCCTTTACTGGCCTGGTAGGCAATGGATGCGCCAACGCCGCCAATGCCCCAGATCGAAGAGATATTGATAATTGAGCCACCGCCGCTTTTGCGCAGCGCAGGGATACTATACTTCATGCCCAGGAAAACACCTGTCGCGTTGATCGCCAGCACCCGGTTCCACTGCTCAAGCGTCGTCTCCTCAACTCCGGTGAGGGAGAGAATGCCGGCATTATTGACCAGGATATCGAGCCGGCCATAGGTGCTGAGTGCTGTCTCTACCGCCGCTTTCCAACTCTCTTCAGAAGTAACGTCGAGCTTCACGAAGGTCGCCTCGCCTCCGTTATCGCGGATGGAGCGCGCCAGTGCCTGACTTTCTTCCACCAGAATGTCTCCCGCTACCACGCGAGCGCCTTCGCGGGCGAAAAGTTTCGCCTCGGCTGCTCCTTGCCCACGAGCAGCCCCGGAAATAAGGGCAACTTTGCCTGTTAATCGTCCTGCCATTGATTTACTCCTTATCTCTTCAAAGAGGGAGAACCGCGAGCAAACTGCTTCTGGAAGCGCACGCGGTTCGCCCCTTGAACATCCTGTCAGACCAGACTAATCCCAGTATTCTCCGTCGCGTGGTAAAGAGGCGAAATCCTCCGGGTCATGAGAGAAGAAGATCGGAACGCCTGCACGCTCCAGCGCCTGTATACGCATATAGGAAAGGCTCAGAGCCTCCACGTTCCAATCCCAGGGCATGGGCGCCATCTGTCGGTAGGCTTCTTTCAGATGGCTGGTATCTGCCGCCAGGCAAATCTGACCGCGATTGTGCAGGCGCAGGAGCAGAGCCTGGTGGCCGGGAGTATGCCCTGGCGTGCGAATCAACTGGAAGGTGCCATCGGCGAAGAGATCGGTGTCCCCATTGAGCTCGAGAAAGTTGAACTTGCGCTGGTCTTTGATATCGTTAAAGCAGTAGACGGCGCCGGTCCACGAGTCCGGCCACCAGGCATAACGCAGTTCGTCCCGCTGTACAACGTGGGTGGCATTGGGGAAGTGACACATCCCGCCGGCATGATCGAGATGCAGGTGAGAGTAGATCACAAATTTGACATCATTGAGGGAATAACCGAGTTTTTTGAGCTGCTCGTCAACGGCATGCTGGCGTGTGAAGTTCTGAGCGCCGAAAGCCTCCCGCAGGCCGGGTCCCCAGTACCGCTCTGCCGCTTCAGGATCAGCCACGTTGTAATTCACGCCAGTGTCGAAGAGGATCGGCCCGTGTTTGGGATGCTCAATAATCCAGACAGCAGTTGGGATGGTGATGGTTCCCTGGGCCATGCTCAGCAGAATTCCTTTAGCGAGGGTGAGAGGTCCAGCATCTACCGTTGTCAGACGTATGGTTGCAGCCATGTGCGTTCATCCTTTCGCTTGAAAGCGCTGTTCACTCCTGTGTACTCTTCGTCGAGTTAGGAGACGCAGGAGAGTGTTCTCAACACGTTCCCCTGCTCTTCTGACAGAGATGATCCAGACTCAAAGGTATCGAGAGCAGATTGAATTGAAATCCGCGCTGATTGATTTCAGGAGACGTGTTTAGTCATCCCCGGCGGTGGCTGCCACCGATTGGGGAACGAGTTCGACGGTTGATTCGGGATGCTGCGCAGCCCCTCCGCATTCACGGCGAAGCACTGGCATGATTTCTTCAGCAAAATACTGCATCTGCGCCTCGATCTCCTCGGTCTGGAAGCCGCCCAGCTCAAACCAGGCACAGAACATGAAGTCCTCATAGCCGCAGTCCTGCTTGATCTTCATGATGGTATCGATCACATACTGCTTGCTACCATGAATTGCCACTTCCTTTTTGCGCAGAAGATCAGCAGTGACCTTCATGTTGAGGTCATACATCGGCTCGTCGGCTTCGGCCAGCACGGCTGCAAAGCCGAAGGGGCCATAGTAATCCCACTGGAGTTCCATACCCTGCGCCGCACGGTTGAGGTCTCCCAGCCCCTTCTCGACGACATGGATGTAACGGCAGGTCACGATGCCGCGCCGCTTCTCGGCATCCCAGCCATACTTGAAGCGCCCCCGGTTTTGCCGGTCGGGCCAGCCCTGCTTCTCAGCCTCGTCATAGTAGATCTCGATATTTTTGCGCAGGCGCGAATTAGGCTCGACGATAAAATAGCCGTTGATGCCGCGCTGTGCAGCCCAGCGTACCGAGCGTTCGCTGGTAAGTGGCTCCCAGATCTGCGGGTGAGGCTTCTGCACCGGCTGCGGGAAAACCTGTACTTCGCGCAGAGTGGTCGTGCTGGCTACCACCGGGTTGCCCGCTGAATAAGCATCGGGCTTGCCAAGTTTGAGCACTTGCTCCAGGCTCCGTTCAAGACCGGGCTGACTGAAATAGGCTATCGTCTGTTTGTGATTCCACTTGGTATAGGTGGGGGGAAGCGAGTAAAACTCGTAATGATGGGAGAAAGAAGGTTCCGTCCAGGCTTTAATGATGATGTTGTAGGCTTCTTCGTAGTAGGAACGATTGCGTTCCTGATCCTGAATGGTAGAGCCATAGGGCCAGCCGAAGACTTCGTTCTCGCGGGGCTGGTAGCCACGCCCAATGCCGATCTCAGCCCTGCCACCACTGATCACGTCCAGCATGGCGGCTTGTTCAGCAAACCGGATGGGATGCCACCAGGTGATGATGTTGGCAGCCTGACCCAGACGGATGCGCCTGGTCAGTGCGGCAATCGCGGTCTCGGACAGAAGCGGACCAGGACTGTACTCCGCCCCCTCTGGCTGGAAGTGATGCTCGGTCTGGAACCAGTAGTCGAAGCCTAACCTGTCTGCCAGGACTCCCTGGCGAATCGCGTTGACGGTGGTGCGCTGTGCGGATGCGTGAACGGCTGTTAGATCACCGTCGTTGAAGGTGACACCGTCTTTGCCAACTTTCACCGGTAGGTCAGATGCACCGTTGTGGAAAATACCGACTTCAATCATCTTTGATGTTGTCCTTCCTTAGAAGAAACTCACTATAGTATCACGGTATCAACGAGCGAAGCACTACAACGCTGTCAGCAGAAAACCTATAGCTCCAAGAGAGAAGCAACATGCTCGACGGGACGACCATCAATGGTCTTCGGGTCTTCGTACATGCCCCTCACCGAGCCAGCACGTAACGCCTTTACCACATACATCTCGCCGGCAACCGGCCGGGTAGTGGTTATGAGAAGATAACCGAACCTTGCTCTTCACCTCCTCACACTGTACTATTATTTTTCGACCATCGGTCGTTTTTCCAGTCTGCTATTTAGTATACTGAAAAAAAACACTTTGTCAAGACTTGATAGGCACTTTTCCGCCCGATAAAATAATGAAAAGGGCATAGCAGATTCGGTACCTCCTATCCGTGAACTGGCACCTGCGCGGGACATAGCCCTCTTGCGAACATTGACAACATCTTGCTTTCCCTGCTATACTTTCTATAGAGAAAAACAACCTGTGGTCGAATTATGGACAGTGAGTAAACATGACCGAAATTGTACAGGAACACGGATGCGAAGCGCAAGAAAACTCGCACCAGGCTGCTGAAAACAACCGACGGGAGCGTCGGATGAATCGCCGCCGCCGCGAGGTTTTAGAAGTAGCGGCGCGGCTGTTCGCCCAGGTGGGATACGAGGCGACAACACTGGAGATGATTGCCGCCGAACTGGGCCTCTCCAAGCCAGGCCTCTACTACTACATCAAAAGCAAGGAGGATGTCCTTGTACAGATTCACGAGGACATCCTCCACAACATCATCGAGGGCGTACAGTCCAGCATTACGCCCCAGATGCCACCAGATGAGCGGCTATGGCGGCTCATCGTCGCGCATGTTGTCAGTCACTGCTCGCATCCGGCCAGGAGAGCCTTGCTGTTGTTCAGAGGCCACCTGGACAGCGAGCGGGCGCAGGATGTCGTCGCCCTGCGTGATCGTTACCAGAAGTTTGTCGAGGCGATCCTACAAGAAGGGATCGCACAGGGAGTGTTTCGAGTGACCAGTGCCAAGCTGGCAGCGTTTGCCTTGCTGGGCGCCCTGAACTGGATTCCCAATTGGTACTCGCCAGCCGGCCCCCTCTCACTGGAAGAGATCGGCGAATACTTCGCAAACATTCTGGTAAGTGGACTGAAGAACCCGCAGCCATTCGGTTTCTCCCTCGATCTCGATGACAACTTCCGGTCCCATTCCAGATCGGCTGGCACAATAGCACGAGCAAGACGGCACAGCCGGAAAAAAGAGGGATAGGACAGATCCTTTTTACCAGGCCAGCCAGCCACCATCGACAGCATAGGTATAGCCAGTACAATAAGCGGATGCCTCTGAAGCAAGAAAGACTGCAATGCCTTTCAGATCTTCAGGTTCTCCAAACCGCCCCAGAGGAGTGCGCTGCTGGATCTGCCTGTGAACTTCCTGAACGCCAGGATCTGTCACATCTGGTTGCAGTAGCCCGCCAGCGATATTGGTATGGATGAATGCGGGAGCAATCGCATTCACACGTATTTGATGCGGAGCCAGATGGATCGCCAGCGTTCGCGTCAGATTCACAACGCCTCCTTTTGCTGCTGTATAGCCATAGGCTCCCAGAGCAAAGTCTCCTACCAGCCCATAGATCGAGGCAGTATTGATGATTCGTCCTGATCGCTGGCCGATCATCACTCTGGCAGCCGCTTTGTCTGTGAGATAGACACCGGTCAGGTTGACCGCGATCACCCGGTCCCATTCAATATCCTGATAATCGGCCAGCGGCGCGAATTGCTCAGCAATGCCAGCATTCGCAAACACAACATCCAATCGGCCAGATTCGGTGGCAACACGGTCAATCGCCGCATTTATCTCCTCTGCCCTGGTAACATCTGCACGCAGTACCCACACAGGCCGTCCATACTCTGCTTTCAGCCGATCAGCGATCTGGGCAGCTCCTTGCTCGTTTATATCTATCAGCGCCACACGAGCGCCCACCTCTACTAATGCTTCTGCAACCGCAACACCTATGCCGCTCGCAGC
>JADBKA010000282.1 GCA_014896635.1 Ktedonobacteraceae bacterium | reverse complement strand
GGTCGTATTCCGGCCACAACAACGCCGCCAGCGTATCCCGGCTGTGGCGCTGGCGCGTCACTGTTAAATAAGCCAGTAGCGCGATAGCTTTGCGAGTATCAGTTGTAACTGGCAGGCCATCACGCTCCAGACGTGGCGGCCCAAATAAATAGAGCGCCAGATGAGGCATTACACAGCTTCCCTCCCACAGCAAATGTAGCACGCTTTAGCCGTCCTCGCGAGGGTTCCGGGCGTAGCTGTTTCACAGTAGCTCACCCCGTAGACAAGCTTGTTCCAATGCACTACTCCCTCATCATAATATAATGATGACAAGTGATTATCCTTAGCTTAAGGAGGTTTCTATGAGTTCCGGTGCAAAGACTTTCCAGAATTTTATCGGCGGCAAATGGCAGGCTGCCCACAGCGGTCAGATTTTCCCCGACTATAATCCCGCAACCGGCGAGCTGCTCGGCTATTTCCCACTTTCGGATGCCGCCGACGTCCACGCAGCGGTAGCTGCGGCAAAAGCGGCATTCGCACAGTGGCGCCTTATGCCAGCTCCTAAACGCGGAGAAATTCTTTTCCGCATGGGCGAACTGCTGAGCCGCCACAAAGAGGAACTGGCACGCCTGATGACGCAGGAAATGGGGAAAATCCTGAAGGAGACGCGCGGGGATGTGCAGGAGGGGATCGATATGGCCTATTATATGGGCGGGGAGGGACGTCGTCTCTTCGGTTACAGTGTCCCTGTCGAGCTGCCCAATAAGTCAGGACTCGCGCTGCGCGATCCGGTCGGCGTCGTGGGCTGCATCACGCCCTGGAATTTTCCCATCGCTATCCCTACATGGAAGATATTCCCGGCACTCGTGGCCGGCAATACGATTGTATTCAAGCCGGCAGAAGATACGCCTTACTGTGCGCTCCGCCTGGTTGAGTTGCTCTATGAGGCTGGACTCCCCGCTGGTGTGGTTAATCTCGTCTTTGGTCCCGGCCACCCCACTGGCGAAACGCTGGTGCAGCATCCCGAAGTGGCGGTGCTCTCCTTCACCGGCTCCACCGAGACAGGTCGTCATGTGGCCGTCGAGGGCGCGAAGTCGCTCAAGCGCGTCTCACTGGAGATGGGTGGCAAAAACGCGGTCATTGTCATGGACGACGCCGACCTGGACCTGGCTGTCGAGGGCATCCTCTGGAGCGCCTACGGCACGAGCGGCCAGCGCTGCACCGCTTGCAGCCGCTTGATTGTACACAGCGCCATCCAGGACGCTCTGCTGGAGCGACTGGTGCCGCGTATCGAACGGCTCCGCCTCGGCAACGGCCTGGATGAGCAGACGGATATGGGACCGATCATCAACGAAAAACAGTTGAAGCGCGTGCATGCCTATACCGAAATCGGCACAACTGAGGGTGCAACGCTCATCACCGGCGGAGAGATCGTGTACGAGGGCGAGCTGGCAAAAGGCTATTTCTATCGTCCAACGCTCTTTACCCATGTCAGTCCCGATATGCGCATCGCCCAGGAAGAGATCTTTGGTCCGACGCTTTCGGTCATCACGGTCGATTCTTTTGAAGAGGCTGTTGCGGTCAATAACGCGACAAAATATGGACTTTCCAGCGCCATCTACACCCAGAATGCTAACCGCGTGCAGCGAGCCATGCGCGATCTCACGACGGGCATCGTTTACATCAATTCCGGCACGACCGGCGCAGAGATTCAGTTTCCTTTCGGCGGCACACGTGGCACCGGCAACGGCCACCGCGAGGCCGGGCTGGCTGGCCTGGACGTTTTTACCGAATGGAAAGTCGTGTACAACGATTACAGCGGCAAACTTCAGAAAGCGCAGATTGATGAGTAGGACGCTGCTTTCCTCTATTTCCCTATTCACCAGATGTGAGTATACTGGACCTGTTTTCGGTTAAGGTAATGCACTCCCGCCCTCGCCAGGGAACGGTACGTTCCCTAGCCCCTTGCTCTGTGCAGAACTTTCGGAGCCGACTCCATTGTCCCGCCTTGCATCAAACGATAGAAGCCAGATCACGCCCCTTCCTCTAGCTCCTTCAGCGGCGGCCTGCCCGCTATCTCAAAGCGCATACGGACGCTCCCGAAGGAAATGGTATCTCCGTGCTGGAGCAGCTCAGCCTTCAATGGTGCCAGAGTGAGCGCGCCGAGGCGGGTCTTGTTCCGGCTTTTCAGATCCTCTATGTAAAAGAACGTCTCTTCAAAGCTAATGCGGGCATGCTGCCGCGAGACGGTCATTTTGGGGTCGAAAGCGCTCAGGTCGATGTCCGGCTTGATCCCTCGCTTGGGATCAAGGCGACCGATAATCGTTTTTTTCGCGGTCAGCGGGATACGCTGTACCGCAGCCCCTTTCTTCTCATAACGCAGGTAGGCATAGACACCCCCTTCGGGCTGTGCCAGCTCCTGTGTCCCCCGCCGGGTCACATCCGCGTAACCTTCTAGCGAGAGTGCGTAGAGAGTATGGTCATCGTCGATAACGGGCATATCTTTTGTCAATGCCATACTCGGTGGCGTTCTTCTTGCTTCCTGGACGGGAGTCATACGGTCAGTGAATGGCTGCGAAGCGGCAGGCTGGACGCTATTGAGAGCCGTGATAAACGCCCTGGCGCTGGCAAAGCGCCGCGCCGGCTCTTTCTCCATCGCGGCTTCCACAATATGCTGCAACTCTTCCGGCACATTGTGAACGAAGTGTGCCATGCGCGGCACCGGATTGGTGCTCTGCATCACGCCCGTTTCCGCCGGAGTACGCCCGACAAAGGGCAAACGCCCAGTGAGCAGTGTAAATAAAAGCAGGCCAGCCTGGTAGATATCACTCCAGGGACCAGCCGGGCCAGCGTTGATATACTCAGGCGGAGCATAAAGAGGATCGAGATAGCCGACATCCCCTTCCTGTCCATTGATGTATCCCAGCGTCCTGAGTAGTGGGCGCAGTCCGATATCATCGATCTGCACCCGGTCGTTGATCCCGATGGTATCAACGGTGATAAACTGTGGACGCAAATCCAGGGCCGCGATGCCGCGCTCATGGAGCATGTGCAGCCCGGTCGCCACCTGCCTGATCAGTTCAATGGCGCGCCCCTGATCAATGTTCTCGTTGTCCATCACATGCTGCAATGAGACACCTCGCGGTGGATCAGTAGCAACATAGGCCCGCTGTCCATCAATACCCCAGTTATGGACGCGTAACACATGCAGAGACGACAGAGTTCGACGCTGTTCAAGCGATTGAAAATAGTGCTGTATCTGTGAAAGGGGAAGAGAAGGTGGAACTTCTATAATAAATAACCCTACGACATCATTGGTGTTGCGGTCATATGCAGTACAGATAGTGAGCGGGCCGCCTGCACTGATAATCTGCCCTACCTGGTAAATTCCGCCGACTGGCCGCGTGTCATGTTGTGGCATACCTTTCCCCTTCTGGAATAAAGAGCAATAAAAAGTGAAGAGAGTTTTAGATGTCAATATTTATCAGTGCCTATTAGAAGATACTATACACAGAGCGAAGCATTTTCGCAACAGTGTTCCCACAGCTACCAGAGCTTTTTGGTATACCCGAATTCTCTGTTTTGCCGCCTCCGGCGGCGGGGAGAGGAGAGAGATGCGAGGACATCCACCCCGTTGACACGGGACCCCCGCGCGCTCCGGCAGGAGAGTTGTTGTCCTGAAGGACTGTGCCTCCTGCACTTCCCGCTTTTCGAGTATTTGCGGTACGTCGAAAAGCCCTGCCACAGCCACTGGTTATTTTGCCGCTAGCATAGTACAATCAGGAGAGCGGAAGCAATTACCAGTTGTTTTAGAGTCAGGAGCGTCGTTTTTATGGCACAGGAGCGCGATCAGCAGCAAGAAAATGCACAAAATCAGAAAAATAAGGAAATATATGCAAAAGCCGAATTTAATCTGGCAAAGGTTACCTTTCGCTGGGGTTTGACCTTCGGTTTTTCCCTGGCTATTATTGGAGCAGTGGTCCTGCTGATCGGCACATTTCTGCTGAACTCTTCCCCGAGTATTCTCATTCTAAGTAGCACAATGTTTCTGTTAGGACTGGCGGCTTATTTCACTGCCGGTCTGCTGACTTCTCGCCGTACCGGTCTGGTGTATACTGGCACAGTTGCCGGCCTGCTCACCGGTACGATTTATGGACTGATCAACCTGCTGGTAAACCTGACGCTATTCTTCACAATCAACCTGCCCAGAGCTATGGCTGCCCTGGATATATCGGCGGGGTCACTCGAAGAGTCCCGGACATTTTTAATCGCGGGCGCTGTCGGTGGCGCTCTCTTCGGATTGTTGCTGGCGATAGGACTTGGCGCAGGTGTGGGGGCGCTCGGAGGGCTACTCGGTAGAAGTCGCTGGCGGAAGACGGTCTTCTCTCATCTCCCGCCATATTACCCGCCTTATCCACATCCCGGCTCTCCTGCTGCCAGCCAATCCGCTCCAGCGGTGTCTCATCCTTCTAACGGGGCGCGACAGGGCGATGCACTTCCTATCGTAGACTACACCGATCCTGCCAGCTACGCCGACCGGCCCGCTTCACAGCCGTTGTCATCCTCTCAATCTCAGCAGTCATCACAATCACAACCGCAGGAGCAATCCCGCGAGTCGTCCCCCGCTTCTCCCGATACTGATTCTATTCAGCCGCGTGGGGACGAACCGCACTACGAGCAGCCATACTGAAGAATTCACAGGTGTGTGGGAGAGTTCACTTCGATGGTTTCTTCCTTCATACGGTGAGAGATCTCTTGCCAGATTCCTTTGCCGGTGCTATGCTCTCGGACAGATGATCTAATCCAATTTCTCTTTTCTGATGGATACACTATGACGCAAGAAGAACACGATCCCTCGCGGCACCTGACCGGCACAGTTGCCCGACGGGCGGGCAGGCGCTCTCTCAACCCTGTATGGCGGCAGCACTTTCCCGCCAGACCCGGCGTTTATTTAATGAAAGATACATATGGACAGGTTATTTATGTCGGTAAGGCAAAAAATCTCAAGGAGCGTCTCTCCTCCTATTATCATCAAACGCCTGGGAAAAATCGTAAAATAGATGATTTATTGTATAACGTGAGAGAGATTGAGACTCGTGTGCTTGGCTCGGAACTGGAAGCTCTGCTGGTCGAATCGCAGTTGATCAAACAGTTACAGCCCGCCTATAACGTACAATTGCGTGATTACGAGTCCTATCCTTTTATCAAAATCAATATCCAGCAGCCTTTCCCGCGCGTGTATGTGACACGCGAAATCGCGGCTGATGGAGCACGCTATTTTGGTCCTTTTCGCAGCAAGCGTATCGTTGATCTGACACTTGAACTGGTGGAAAAAATCTTCCCCATTCGTACCTGCACGCGCCCACTTCCCCCGCAGGCTCAGCCCTCAGCTCCCTGCCTGCGGCTGCACCTGGGCCGCTGTCCCGGCCCATGCTGCATAGAAGTTGATGCGGCACAGTATCGCGCCGTGATTGAGCAGGTTTGCGCTTTCCTGGGTGGCGAGCGCGGCGACCTGCTGGACCGCCTGCGCCAGCAGATGCACGAGGCCGCGCAGCAGCTCCACTTTGAACGCGCCGCCTGGTTGCGCGATCTTATCAGCAGCGCCGATGAAGTGCTTATTGGCCAGCGTCTGATCTCCGGCGCAGTCGAGGCCAACAATCTGCTGATCGTCTACCCTTCCGCCAGTGCAGACAACAGCGAAATTTTTCTCATCCGGCACGGACGGCTGGTGGAACAGCGCCGCGTTGTCCATGAACGCGACGCGATAGAGCTGGCTGT
>JADBKA010000007.1 GCA_014896635.1 Ktedonobacteraceae bacterium | reverse complement strand
GGAGAGTGGGCGTATTCAGAAATATCGTCGAGGTATTCGGAACGTTGTTTTTAGACGCGATGATGTTGAGCGACTCAAACAGGAGCTAGAAGAGGTTCGCCCTATAGATGATGAGTGATATAAATTAGAAAGAGAATGGCAATGCCACTTATCATAGACGGGGAAACATATCTCAGTGCGGCTGAGGCCGCGAAGTATCTGGGGGTTTCGCGTCCCACATTCTATCAAAATGTTCAACCACATATTCCTGAGTATAAGCATGGAGCACTCAGGCGCACGTATTATCGTCAATCTGATCTCGACCAGTACAGAGAAATACGCAGGGTAGATTCTGACGAGGAAAAGCAGTGAAAGCTGCTAGATCACGTTTCTGGTCAAGGAATAGTAGAGATGGTCTAATCTTTGTTTGTTGACCAATGGAGAAGGGAAACGATATTATGAATATCACCAATAATATCGGTTAAAAATGAAGATCCGCATTCCGTATATAGTAGGGGTGGCACCGGAGGTGCGGACCCTCGCCCGGTCTCTCCCTGTCTCCTTGTCGCCATGGCTCCGGCTTCCCACGATCCTGCCCTCCCTCACCGGACCGGGGATCGTCTGAGGCGCCTCAGGGTAGGCAAGATCGTGGGTTGAAACGCACTACCGTACTGGCGGTGCAAGCAGTAGCACAGACGGCACCTGTTCGGGCGCGGCCAGCCGTAGCCAGTGATAACCAATGCCGGCAATGCCGTTCATCAGCCCCGGCGTCTCCAGTCCCATCGGCACGCCTGTGATCCACCCCTGCTCCTCTATGCTATCCAGCAGCGAAGCAGCCAGCCGTTGCAGCCATTCTTTGTAGCGTGCATCAGGCAGTATGTGGGCCGCAACCAGCAGCAGATCCAGATTTCCCATATCGCCGTGACATAACGAATGACTCCAGCCAAAGCCGCCCATCAGCGTAGTATGCAGAGCAGCCTCAATCTCCGCACGGATGGCCGCGTCATCCACGAATTGCAGCGACGCCAGGCGCGCCAGTCCGATGCCAGGCGCACCGTGACACCACGCAATCATACAACTCGGCCCCTGCTCACCCTGCCCACGCTCTTCCTGTTCTTGCGCGGCTTTACGTAGATCCTTGCGAAAATCGGGCCAGTTGCGCTGCTCCTGCACAAAGACGCCGCGCTCATACTCCATCGCAGCCAGAGACGCCTGCCGAAAACGTTCGTCGCCGCTTACAGCCGACAGGCGCAGCAGATTTAGCGCGATCCCGGCGCTGCCATGCGAGAAGCCAGTCAGCGGGACATCGGCCAGCTCTGTCGGCCAGCCTGTACCGCGCTGCATCGGCCTGGCATGTGCTAGCAGGTGATCGCCGCAGCGCACAGCCATCTCCAGGACAGCATCTGAAGGAAAGACGGAATAGAGGCTGAGCAGCGCCGCGATACAGCCTGCCGAACCGGCCATCACATCGTACATCTTATCTTGCGCGATAGTGTCGGGCAGACGCCGCACGATTGCTTCGGCTTCCTCATACAGGACTGGATCGTGCCAGAGCGTCCCCAGATGCGATAGCAGATAGATCACGGAGCCGATGCCGCCAAAAGCTCCTACGCTCGCAAACACTTCGCGCTGCGCCACCAGTGCGCGCACATTGTTCAGCGCCTGCTGTGCCAGCGCGGTATATCGCTCCTCGCCGGTCAGTTTGCCCAGATAGCCGAGAAAGAGCGCGATTCCCGAAGTCCCGCTATAAAGGTCAATATCCGTCGGGAGAATCTGCCACTGCCGCTCGCCTATCGGCGTAATGCCGAACCAGCCAGCATGCTCTGCTCCTCGAACCGCGAGTTTCTCCAGATGATCGCCCGCAGCACGGGCGGCGGCAAGCAAGCGTCCGTAGGAGACTTCGGCCTGTGATGGACGCAGGTGCAGCAAGCGCCCGGCAGGTTTATCTATGCCCAGTTTCAGGCAGGCAAATGAGGCTTTGATCACCCAGATCTGCCGTTGCATATCATCTTCACTGAAGCTTGCCAATCGCTTTCGGGCCGCCTCCATGCCCGTCATGGTGAAAAATTCCGCGAGGGGCGCACCTTGAGACGTGAACAGATCATGTGAGTCTGGAGAGGTCGTAAACATGGGAACGTCTCCCGCGCGTGCGTCGGCCTGCTCTGCCAGCACCAGTCTCGCCAGGTGCGGATTGCGCGCCGCTCCGGCCCACAGACGGTCGAGCAGGCGGTCACGATCCAGGGCATCGCGCAGCACATCGGGATGGAAGCTATCATTAATCAGCGTGACGTAGATGGGCGTAGGACGCATGATGCAGCGAATTTCGTCATGCGCAAAACGCAGCAACAGCTCTTGCAGCAAGGCATCGCGGTGCTGTAGGAGCAGGCGATAGGCAGCGGTAAAGCCGTTGACAATGCAGTCAAGATATTCCAACGTGTCAACGTCCTGTCCCTGCAAGCGGGGACGGTGATTGCTCTCCTGAAGCGTGGTATGCTCCCGATTCACGCGCATCTCATCGGTGCCACTGCCGGCCCAGATGGTCATGGGTAGCGGGATGCGCTGACCGGCTTGCCCGCCCAGGCCGCTGATGTCGATGCCTTCGCTCTCACGAAACGGCCAGATACGATACGGGAGCATACCGACGCGCAGGACAATATCGTCAAGAGACGGCCCGGCAATTTTCTGCTGGCCGGTAGTTTCCGGCACGATGCGCGGCTGAAGCAGCGTCTCAAGGTCGATCAGTATGGGATGCTCGCCGGAAGCTATCAGATTCTCCGAATGGAAATCCGCCGCTTCCAGCGCATAGAGCAGAGCGAGATAGCCGCCCTGACGCCGATAAAATCGCTCAACTTCTTCTCTGGTAGTGCAGCCTTCTACGTTGACAAATTCGGACCAGCCATGTGTTCTCTTATCAATTACCCTGAGCACGCGAAAGGCCGGCCGAAAGCCCAGGTTATTCAGCCAGGAGAGCAACTCCTGAAAATGCACATCTATCGCCAGAGAGCGTGGTTTGTAGACCAGGCGCAGACCCGAACTCCAGCTAAAGATTGTCACGCAGCGCCCGCCGCGATGGGTGTCGCCCTGTCCCCAGGCAATGCCGATCAGCGTCCCGACGTCGGGGGGAAGTTGAAATACGGCGCGTATTTCATCCCAGTCAGCACAGAGATGCTCCAGCAGCTCCAGCTCGTAGCGCAGCCAGCGGTCCACAGCCTGTTCCAGCAGACGCGCCAGCACCGGGTATTCCTGCAACAGCAGCGGCATGCCATCGGGCCGGCAGAGCTGCCGTAAGAAGTCCTGGAATCGCTCCTCTGGCGTCTCGCCCTGCAATCGGCCCTGCACACGCGCGATATTCAACTCAAGGATCATGGTTTTCGCCATGCGCTGGTTGACGAGTCCAAGCAGATGAGGCACAAGTAGTGCAACAACTCTCTCAGGATGGAATGGCAGTTGATCATAGTGCTGAGTCAGTGCCTGAATGTCCTGCTTGAGACGATCAATGCCCTGTTTTATTAAGGGAAGAAGAATATCGTGCATTGCCAGCGCCGGAGCATCCGCTATGGCTTTTGCCAGCAATGAAGGCGTGCCATCGGCGGCCGGCAGCAGCGCGGAGAAGACATCGGCCAGTCTCTGTAGCCAGACCGGGGAGGCATCTGCACGAGCCTGGAGAGATTCTGGTGGTTCGGCGAGCAACGCCAGCAGTTCGTCTTCAGTTAGCTCATCAGCAGCCAGACGCTGCGCGAAACTATTTTCTTCTTTATTGAAGGGATATTGTTCTTTCCATCGATGTAATCGTTGCTTTGCATCTGTGTCATCGTCTGACACAACGGATAAAGGATTTGCGGTGTTTTCTCGTAGTAAAGCGATGCGCTCGACCAGCGTCAGCGCACGATACCAGGCCGCGCTCTGCCACAGGTCCTCCCGCGTACTATATGCGTCTGTTGCAACCCTTTCCATTTCAACCTCCCTGTCAGGTCATAAAAGGGGGTCCAGAGAGAAGCTCTCCTGGACCCCAGAAACCCCTTAAGATCTCCTGCTTCTGCATTAGCCAAGCAGGCCGCCGGTGCCAATCAGTGAACCTAAAATGTTGCCCGTTCCGCTGGCGGTTTTGGTATTTACATTGTTGCAGTCGGCACCAAAACCGTTACTGAAGCAGGCATAGTTGTTATTAGCAAAGGCAGATTGCTTGCACACCAGTGCATTGCTGCAACTGCCATACTGCGACTGGTTGGCATGGACATTGGGAGGGCAGACCTGACCACCATAAATGCCTTCCATATCGGCGTCGCTCAGTTCATAACTGCCAGCGGGATTCTCCGGCAATTGCGCCTGCTCTTCCGCCGACAGGCTGCAACGATACGCCTCGTCTTTCCAGGCGCGTACAACGTCAAACTTCATCCATGAGTCTCCTTATCAGGAATGTGATTTAAGCACCGAGACCTAGCAGAGGACCCAGTGTGTTCAGTGTTCCACTGGCAGTCTGGGTACCCACGCTGCTACCCTCAAAGCAGACATAGCTGTTTGTTCCTGTTGCCGATTGCCGGCAAACAATGGCATTGCTGCAATTACCGCTCTTTGAGAGATTGGCCTCCGGGCCATTCCAGCCGGCGGCACCGTAGACGGCTTCCAGATCCGCTTCGCTTAGTTCATAGCTGCCAGCGGGATTCTCCGGCAATTGCACCTGTTCTTCCGCCGGCAGACTGCGGCGATACGCCTCATCTTTCCAGGCGCGTACTACATCAAATTTCATTTTCACTCCTTGAACATTTTTGTTTCATTTTAGGGAGTAGTACCACCGAGCAGTCCGCCGATGATATTGCCCGTTCCGCTCGCTGACTGGGTACCCACATTGGTGCAATCGGAGCCGAAGCCCTGGCTGAAGCAAGCGAAACTGTTCGTGCCAGATACCGACTGCCGACAGATCGCAGCGTTGCTGCAATTGCCATACTGCGACAGGTTCGCTTCTGGACCATTGCCAAAGGGACCCAGAGCGCCATAGACGGATTCCAGATCTCTTTCGCTCAACTCGAAGCTGCCAGCGGGATTCTCTGGCAGTTGCACCCGCTCCTCTGCCGACAGACTGCGGCGATACGCTTCGTCTTTCCATGCTCGTACTACATCAAATGCCATTTCTTTATCTCCTTGAACCTTTTTTATTGCTATCTTAGGCGGCACCACCACCGAGACCGAGCAGCCCTCCAATGGTGTTTGTTGTTCCGGTTGCGGACACGGTACCCACATCACTGCAATCGGAGCCGAAGCTCTGGCTGAAGCAGGCGAAGTTGTTCGTGCCGGCTGCTGACTGCCGACAAATGGCGGCATTGCTGCAATTACCATACTGCGACAGGTTCGCCTCCGGGCCATTCCAGCCGGCGGCACCATAGACGGATTCCAGATCCCTTTCGCTCAGTTCATAGCTGCCAGCAGGATTTTCAGGAAGCAGGGCCTGCTCTTCCTTCGTCAGGCTCTGGCGATAGGTCTCATCTTTCCAGGCGCGTACGATGTCAAACTTCATCTTGAGTTTCCTTTCTGCGTTTGAGATACTTGCAGTATCATCTATGGCAACGGGTGATTGGTGATGTTTGAATAGCCCGCGCATTCTTTATCGCTTAGCTATGCCAGGCGACTTTTCAGATCAGATAACTACTACAACATCACTTTCCTGATCTTACCCGCATACCTACCACCATTATACGATGAAACACAACTTGTGCATTTATATCAACCTATCATATATATTATCCTATTGTAAATTTCGGTTTTATAACCATCTGTGCATCTCCTCTTTCCTTCTCCATCTGTTGCCGTATCAGGTGAGCATAATATCCATTGTGGCGCAACAACTCATCATGCGTTCCCTGCTCCACAATTGTCCCCTGCTCCAGCACAATGATAAGATCGGCATGCCGTATGGTGCTCAGGCGATGCGCAATGATGATCTGCGTACAGGGAAAGGACTCCAGATTCTGCGCGACGCGGCGCTCCGTGACCACATCGAGCGCGCTGGTCGCCTCGTCGAGCAGGAGAATGGCGGGATGATGCGCCACCGCGCGCGCTATCGCCAGGCGCTGGCGCTGGCCGCCGGAGAGAGCGCTGCCACCTTCCGAGACAAAGGTTTCATAGCCCAGCGGCATTCTGACAATATCTTCATGAATGGCAGCGATCTGTGCCGCCCTGATGGCCTGCTCTTTCTCCATCGCCGGATTGTTGAGCATAATATTCTGCAAAATTGTACCGCTGAAGACCGTTGATTCCTGCAAGACGACCCCAAACTGGCGCCGCACTTCCTGGTACTGAAGTTTGTGCAGCGGCATATGATCGTAGTAAATCTCACCCTCCGTCGGCAGGTAAAGTCCGAGCAGGAGCTGGCCCAGCGTGCTCTTACCGGAACCGGTGCGTCCAACAATCGCCACCTTCTGCCCCGCCTGGATCGTCACATTGAGCGAGTGCAGCACCTTCGGGGTGTCAGGCGTGTACTGGAAACTGACATTTTCCAGGCGAATATGTCCTGTCAGCCTGGGCGGGACATGCACCTTTTGCACATCCTGCTCAGGTTCAGCCGTCATAATATCCGCCAGGCGTTGCAGGTGCGCCTGGGCCAGCAGCAGTTGCTGCACTCTGCCCACCAGGGATGTGAGCGGATCTAAGAAGGCGACGGCCAGCGTGTTTAAAGCCAGCATCGAGCCGACCGTGATGGAACCATTGAGCACCTCAGAGGCACCAAGCCAGAGTAAAGCGAGACTGGAGAACGAACGCAGCGCCGTCAGCGCCATGCCAAGTAGCGCGGAAAGATAGCTGCGACGAATGGAGATATTCAACTGGCCGAAGAAGAGATTCGACCAGCGTTCATGCGCCTGGTACTCCGCGCCCGCCGCTTTGATGGTGGCAATGCCGGAGAGCGCCTCAGCCATATAGCCCTGCGACTGTCCTTGAGCCGCCAGCTCTTCATCGGCCAGCCTGCGCACGGGTCTGTACGTACCTACAACCAGAAGCACTTGCAAGAGGCCAATGACGAGCGTGAGCAGCGCAAAAGGCGGCGATTGCCAGAGCAGGATCAACAGATAAAGCACGACCATGCCGCTATCCAGTAGCGTCGAGACAAGCTGCCCGCTGAGAATATCGCGGATGATCGTGTTGCTTCCCATGCGCATGAGCAAATCGCCGCTCGACCGCTGCTGGAAGAAGCTATAGGGGAGAGAGAGCAGGTGCTCAAAGAATCCTAGCACCAGGTGCGTATCAATGCGCGCCCGCAGGTACACGAGTAGCCACTCGCGCAGCAGCGTGGTGATGCCCTGTGCAAAGATCAGCATGAGCATGCCCGCCGCCAGAATGGACATGACATCGTGCAGCTTAAATGGCAGAATCTGATCCACCACGATTTTCGTCAGGATAGGCGTGACAAGGCCAAATAGCTGAAGCAGAATCGAGCTGCCGATGACCTGCACCACTGTCCCCGGCGCCTGCCGGATAGATTGCCAGATGTAGGTCTTCAGAGACAGCGAAACTGGCGGAGATTCGCGGCTAAAGTTCACGCCCGGCTCTAACAAAATAATAATGCCGGTAAAACCGGCATCAAATTCGTGCGCCGACAGACGCCTGCGTCCCAGCGCCGGATCAACCACATCCACATGTTTTTGCGACCAGCGTTCCACTACCAGGAAATGCTTGAATTGCCAGTGGACGATGGCTGGCAGCTTAATATGCGAGAAGTCGCTCTTTTGCAAAGAGATGGCTCTCACCCGCATACCGAAATCACGAGCCGCTTTGACAATCGTACGAGCAGAAGCCCCGTCACGTCCAACGCCATACTTTGTACGCAGCTCTAACACTGATGTTTTGCGGCCATAATAGCTGAGAACCATCGCCAGTGAGGCAAGACCACACTCTACCGCGCTCATCTGCAACAATACCGGCACTCGCTTCATCCACAGGCGCTGCATGATCCAGCCCACAATAGCCTGGATTATGAAAAAAATGCCATTTTTCTTTTGCGCGGGCTGCTTTTGTCTCTGCTTCTTCTGTGTGGCCACCGCTATTCCACGATCTATCTGACTGCTTTTGAGCTGTTCCGTCTGGACTCCGACCATCGAGTCCAGGTGTACTCGCCTCACCTTCAAATTTCCCTGGCCGCTGAAGTTCTGCCTCTTCTCCATCATACTTCTACCCTTTACCCTACTTTCCAGCAAATCTCCCCAATCCCGGCAGCAGCGCAATCATGCGTTGCGCTCCGACTTTCACTCGCGCAGAGAGCACGCTACCAGCATACGTCGTGACAGGCAGGTCCGGCAATTTGACCAGCACGACTAGCGACGGCTGTGTGACAGGTACGCCACTTCTGCCAGCAACTCCAAATCTCTTTTGAATAGCTGTGGGACTGGCGATGCCCGGCTCAATCATTACAATGGAGCTATGAATCTGGATCGCAGACGAGTTAAATTGCACATCCACAGGCAGACCAACTGCTAATCGCTCAGCCGCCGCCGGCGGGAGAAACACGGCTGCTACTGCCGGGCTTTGCTGCTGCTGGATAACGCCATTGCTCGCAGGCAGCACGATGCCTGGACCGCTGACATAGACCGGCAATTCCACACTCCAGGCAAACCAGCTCGCTACCACCAGAATACCTAGCAGTAGTCCTATAAACAGAGGAATGGGCCAGGAAACGAAGCGCGGCAGATTGTCCCTGTCCCGCTCGCGTAAATAGTTTTCTAAAGCACTGACGCGAAAGAGCGCCCGCTGAGGACCCTGTTGCATATCTCTCCCACCCGACCGAAAAAGTAAAGAAAGCCTCTAAGTGTAGTATAGGAATTCATACAAATGGCGCTCGCTCTTGTAGAAATATGCACTCCCAGGTTTCTTCACCTGGGAGTGCGCCAGCAGCATAGTTTTGCCGGTTGCGCTGATCTTGCTCTTGCTAGCAGCAAAGATCAGCAGGCCGCCAGGCTAACCGGCAGAGACACGGACGCTGATATGGGGCGGCTCAGCTTTGCTCTTCTGCGCCTTCCACTGCGGTGGCATTATTGTCACACCTGAGCAGGTAGTATTGTTTGCCACTGAAGGGCTGATCGCATAGGTAATGTCGATGGTATACAGGAACGGCGGTGGCAACGGTGGCGGCGTATAGCCAGCACCACAGATCCGGTTATTGACGATGCTATCACGGTTCCCCACATCGGTCACACCAGCTTGATAGGGATAAAGGTTAGGGGGAGGAGTGTTCAACCGTGCGCCAGAGGTGTTGGTCACAGCGTCGTTCCTGAGAGTGTTCTGGGATACCATAATCTGGGTGGGTGTAGCAGCTGACGACACACAATCGCTTTCCAGGTTGGCAAGGTAGACACCTACGTCATTGCCTGTAGCCGTATTCCCGATAACAGTGGTTCCCGTCGTGAACGGCGCCCCAAAACAGGGTCCGCCAAACACCAGAATGCCGGTAGCAACGTAATTTGTTGGTCCTGTAAACGAGTTGCCTTGCACTGTGTTCTGTGTCACAGTAGCTCTGGCCCCACGCCCTACTTCAATGCCATTCTGTGCAATGATAGGGGTCGGACCCTGACCCGCTACGGCATTTCTCATCACAAAAGCCGAGGCCAGGGGGCCGTTAACGACGATGCCATTTTTCTGATAGGCCGAAATCTGATTCCCAATAATTCGGCCAAAAGCAGGTCTGCTACTGTGAAGCGATTCGATCCTGACACCCTCGCCATGCTGAGTACCGTTAAACGGATTCTCATGGATGTCATGGATACGAGACTGCACCACCGTGACGTTACCCGCGTCAACCAGCACTCCGTAGTAATTTGCTCCGAAGATCTCGGAGTTAACGACCACCCCCGACGAACCCGGAGCAAAGTAGACCCCGATATTGCAGCCAGTAGCATCAATGGTCTGGTTAGCTACAGCACCAGACGTTGTGATTACTACAGCCGCCGTCAGGTTGATGTTATCCTGCATGTACCCTGTAGGCGTACAGCTCGCCTGACGGGTTTTCGCCTGAGCATGCCCTCCGCTCCAGGCAAGACAAACAACAAAAACGGCCAGTACAGCCGCTGCGCGCATAAGAAATGCGCTCACATTGAGCCTCTTGCTCACTCATTCCTCCTGTTTCTACTACCACTACTACACCACTACCTTCCACACAGCCACACGGAGGGGACACCCGCACTTTTCTCATCTATTGCATGGTATCCTATAATAATTATAAGCGATAAACAGTTCTATTACAAGTTTTTCATGCGAATATTGAAATCAAGCAGATAAGATATTTTTGCTCCTGTTTCACGCTTCTCTCTCTCCCTGGTACTTCCTACCCACCCCTTTCTTAAAAATTGAGGCTCCCCAAATTAGATTGTAGAGTCCTCTGATAGATAGAAGAAATCCGATCAAGTAATGCAAACCACCAGCAGATAAGCAGAAGGAGGGTAGAGATTTGTTTTTTAAAACAAGAAGCACAGATAAAGAAGAGCAGATGGAACTGGAGCAACTGAAATACCAGACATGTCCATTCGATGAGGAAGAGGGAGTGCTCCTGACCGACCTGGAAGAGGAGTATCCGCAGACGGATGCCAATGGCAATCTCCAGTATTATTGCCTCAACGGACGTCATATGTTCACTTTTAATGAGCAGGAGTAAATATTGTTGTTTCACCAGGGATGCGCTTTTTGCAGGGAGAACAGTCCTTCTAGCGCAATACCCATCGCTTCAGTTGTCACCCAGTCCTGTACCTGGCCGTTCTTCAGGCGCACCGGCTGCCAGTCAGCCGTCACCTGGTACAGGACGCCCCGACCGGGGGCATAGTAAGCCTTGCCGACGGCCAGGTGCAGCAGAGCCTGCTGCATCGAGAGGTAGCGATCATGGGTGACAGTATTGGCAACCCGAAAAGCTTCCAGCAGTTGCAACTGTCGCCCACTTTCTTTGAATTTACGATTGACACGCGGTTCGCCGGCATGCTGCCGGTCAGGACCCTTGAACGTAGCGCCCGCAAAGTAGCCTGACTGCTCACGATCCCATAAGCCCAGGGAGTTCTGCTCAACCGTCAGTGGCGAGAGCAGATCAGTAGCACGGTTGAGAAACGTCACATCATGCGTGACGATGTAGACATGCAGCAACGAGAGAATTTCCTGGGCTACCGCGCCGAGCCGGATCGAGCCGCCCTCTATTTTCGTATGACCTGACAGACCACGAAAAATCGTTGGATTGGGATTGGCTCTGCCATCGGGCAGCAGGACGTTATCCAGTTGATAGAGCAGCACATGATAACGCGGCAGGTAGGCCGCAGCATAGACCTGCTCCACCAGGCGCAGGCCGGCAGCGCGCCAGCCCGGCTCATTAAAAAGCGTGCCGGCTTGGATCAGCGCGCAACCTTGCTCCAGCGCCAGGTCTACGCGGTAGTAGCCACGCGGATGATCGGGACTGGTACGATAAGAGAGGCCGCTGTCGGGATGGTAGAGCACGCTGGCAAAGTAGTGAGCGAGCGACCTGGCCGCCTGGCGATAAAATGCATCGTCCGATAGCTGGTAGAGATCTATCAGCAAATCGTACAGCCAGCCACGCTCGTTCTCTGGTCGCGCAAACTCATGTTTGACGATAGCTGTGTAGCGTTTCAGCTCGCCGTCAAATTGTGTATCGGCTGGATGCAGGCTCTTGTAGAGCCAGAGCGCGTGCAGGTAGCGCAGGTCAGTCAGTTGATCGTGCCGGGGTGGATTGCGCTCCGGCCCATCGGCGAAGCCTGAGCCGTTCAGGTTGGTTTGCAGCGGCCTGGTGCCGTAGCGCCAGTTGATCCAGAGTCCGCCCAGGCTATCGTTGATCGCCGGATTGGCGTTATAGCCATTCTCTTTGATGTTATTGAGCATAGCGAGTATGATCGCATCGGCAGAGCCAGGAGCCGCTACAGGCGTGGGAGGCGCAGCCTTCCTGTGAGCGCCGCCACAGCCTGCCACCAGGCAGCAAATCACCAGCAACAGCGCCAGCCAACAATACCCGCTCCTGGGGAGATCCGGGAGGACCTGGCCCCTTTCAGGTATAGATTTCTTGGAAACAGAGCGATGCAAGCCCGCGACGATGTTCGGCCAAGACATATATAGTAGGGGCGACCCTTGCGGTCGCCCTGGCTCGGCACCACCCTGGCCCAACCCCAAAAACCTCCACCTGTCAGGGGCCAGTCTCCCCTGGCGGGGGCCTTGCGGACTCTCGCATCGCGGGGCGGATGTCCCCCGAAAACTCCTTTTTCCTTCTTTTTCTTCATTGGGGGAGGAAGGGAAAATATGACTTGCATCATCGCGCAAACAATAGCTATGATACCGCCTGAATCTGAGCATACTCAGCGTATCCTCTCTTCCTGAACGTGTTCAACCGTATGCAAACGTGCTGGCAGCGTACCGGCAAGATAGCGTTCGGCCCAGAGCTGGAACATCAGCAATTGCCAGAGCTTGTGAGCATGGTCACGCACTCCTTGCAGATGTTCTCCGATCAATCGCTGCACAGCGGCGGGCTGAAATAATCCCTGCCGCGCCAGGCGCTCCGGCGCCAGAGCTTCCAGCAGCAGCGGGCGCAACTCACCACGCAACCAGTTCTTGTAGGGAATATTGAACCCCAGCTTGGAGCGCGAGAGCACGGGCGCGGGCAATATACCGCGCATCGCTCGCCTGAGCAGATACTTGCCGGTCAGGCCCCGCAGACGCAGTGAGACGGGCAGCCGCGCGGCAAATTCGACGACGGTATAATCGAGCAACGGGCCACGCACCTCCAGCGATACCGCCATACTCATGCGATCTACTTTGAAGAGAATATCGTCTGGCAGGTACCGCTTGATATCGCTATATTGCTGTTGATCGAGAGGCAAATCACCGCCGGCGGCAAGCAACGCCAGCAGTACCCGATCAGCACCAGCATCGGGCGGTTCGCAGAGCAGTTGCGCCAGCTCTTGCTCGCGCCAGAAGAGCTGCCAGCGCAGGTGTTGCAGGGCCGGCGGGAGATCTGCCGCTGCAAGGAAACGGCGGGCAATGTTGCGCAGACCCTTTTTCTGACTGGCCGGGGGAACCGACGCCGCTAGCGCGCCAGGCCACGAGCGCACCCCGGCGGGCAGCAGATCAAGCGAACTGGCAGCGACTCTTTGCGCCCGATACCAGTCATAGCCAGCAAAGAGTTCATCACCACCGTCGCCACCCAGAGCAACCGTTACAAACTGGCGCGCCACACGTGAAACAAGATACGTCGGCAAGGCAGACGCATCGGCAAACGGCTCATCCAGCGCATCTGCCACCGTCTGTACCAGTTCTCTGACATCTGGATTGAGAATCGCCACATGATGATCGGTCTCAAAATGGCGCGCTACCAGAGCGGCATAATCCGACTCATCAAACGTTTTCTCAGCAAAGCCGATGCTGAACGTTTTTGGACACTCCGTACTCACTTCACGCATCAGCGCCACAATCGTGCTCGAATCGAGACCGCCGCTTAGAAAGACGCCGAGCGGCACATCGCTGACGAGACGACGCGCGACAGCCGCCTTTACCAGGCAGCGCAGTTCTTCGGCATAGTCATCGACAGTGCGCCTGTCTGCCTGTTCCGGTACGCCGAAGCGCACATCCCAGTATTGGGACGCCTGCCAGTCATCGCTCAGACGGCCCATAGCAGAACCATCTAGCGGAATTTCCAGCAGATGGCCGGCGGGCAATTTGCGTATGCCCTCAAAGATGGAGTCAGGCGCCGGGATATACTCACAGCGCAGGTATGTTTGTAAGGCGTGCAAGTTCAGCCGGCGTGCCAGCCAGGGGAGCGTCAGCAAAGCTTTCAGCTCGGAACTCCAGGCAAAACGCCGGCCATCGCTCCAATAATAGAGCGGCTTCACTCCCAGGCGATCACGCGCCAGCAAAAGTGAACGTCTCTGGCTATCCCAGAGCGCGAACGCGAACATACCATTCAGATGGCGCAGGCATGCCGTTCCCCATTGTTCATAGGCATGCAGGATCACCTCACTATCGGCACGTGAGTGAAAGCAATGCCCGCATCGCTCTAGAAGCGGCACCAGATCACGAAAATTATAGATCTCGCCGTTGAAGGTCAGCCAGAGCGTCTCATCTTCATTGGACATCGGTTGATGCCCGGCGCTGCTCAGGTCAAGAATCGCCAGGCGACGAAAGCCAAGTCCAATACCAGGAGCAAAGAACATGCCTTCATCGTCAGGTCCGCGATGCCGCTGCACCAGCGTCATACGCTGAATAGCCTCTTTTTCTACAGCGCCTTCTCCATCCAGAGAGGCAATACCACAGATACCACACACAGCGATTGTTCCCTTTCTACGATCAGTATAGTGGCCTTCCCCAAGCAGAAGCGCAGAACTACTTTTTGGCGAGACTTTTTATACTGGTCATAGAGTACGCGACAAAATATCAGTCGCCCTCTGTTAAGACAGCACGATTCAGGCCAGGCAGAAGATCGGCTCCGGTCTCCCGCAACATGCTGGAAGGGCCGCCGTGTAAGGAATTTGGAAAGGGCATTTATGGAACAAACACACTATCTGTCCGTCATTGTGCCTGTGTATAACGAAGAACAGAATATCTTTCCCCTGCACAGGCGCATCAAAGAGATACTGGGAGAACAGCAGTTCTCTTACGAGGTGATCTATGTCGATGACGGGAGCACAGATGGCACTGGCACGCAGTTGCAATTCCTGGTTGCGCAGGAGCAGCATGTGCGTGTGATTCAGCTACGGCGAAATTTCGGACAGACGGCAGCTCTCGCCGCTGGAGTCGATGCCAGTTCAGGCAGCATTCTGGTGTTCATGGATGGCGATTTACAAAACGATCCCGTTGATATACCACGTCTACTGGCAAAACTGGAAGAGGGATATGACGTTGTTAGCGGCTGGCGCAGGCAGCGCAAAGATGCACTGATCAGTCGCAAAATTCCATCGTGGCTCGCTAATCGCCTGATTTCACAGGTAACAGGCATCCATCTGCATGACTACGGCTGTACCCTGAAAGCGTTCCGCCGCGAAGTGTTTGAGCACCTGCATCTCTACGGCGATATGCACCGCTTTCTCCCTGCCTATGCGGCTATCGCCGGCGCATCTATCGCCGAGATCGAGGTTCGGCATCACCCCCGGCGCGCCGGCGCGTCCAAATACGGCCTTTCGCGTACAGTGCGCGTGTTACTCGATCTGCTCACAGTAAAATTTTTTAGCAAATATGCAGCAAGACCGCTCCATGCCTTCGGCCTGGCCGGACTGGCATTTCTGCTGCTGGCCCTGCTTTCGATGGGCATTGCGCTGGCACAGGCGCTACGTCCACAGCCGGCACAGCAGCCTGCCAGTATGCAGACCTGTCACAGCGGCTGGCGTGGCAATCGCATTCTGCTGCTGCTCGGCTTTGGCATGCAGGCTCTGATGCTCGGTATCACGGCAGAAATGTTGACGCGCACGTATTACGAGGCGCAAGGCAAAGCGATCTATACGGTGAAGGCCGTGTACTCATCGCACTCATCGCCGTCGGCACAGACAGGAGCAGACGCTTCTTCTGCTCTATGGGAACCTGCTTCACTTGACTAGAAAGAGGCTCTGGCATGCGCATTCTCATGATAGCGCCCGAACCATTCCTGGAACCGCGCGGCACGCCTTTCAGCGTCTATCACCGCATTCAGGCGCTGATTGCACTGGGCCACGAGGTTGACCTGGTGACATATCCTTTCGGGCGAACGGTAAAAATTCCCGGATTGACCATCCATCGCTCACCAGCACCGCCATTTGTCCAGAGAGTGAAGATTGGTCCTTCACTGGCAAAATTTCCGCTCGACCTGCTCCTCTTCTTTACAGCGATCAAACGGTTGAGCCGGAAGAGGTATTACTACCTGCATACGCATGAGGAAGCCAGCATTATGGGAACGCTGCTAGCGCGCATTTTCGGCTGCAAGCACCTCTACGATATGCATTCCGATCTGTCTCAGCAGCTCTCGAATTTTGCCTTTACGCGCAATCAGCTCTTGATACGCTGGGCAGCAGCGATTCAACGATGGGCAATTCGTCATGCAGACGTCATTATTACGATATGTGCGGATCTCAAGGAGTCGGTGGAAAAAATCGCCCCCGGCAAGCCTGTCTACCTGATTGAAAACGCTGCGGTTGATGAGTTCCTGCCACCGGCCAGCGAACAGCAGATAGCGGCCTTGCGCCGACGGCTCAATCCCGGCAACGTTCCTGTTTTGCTCTACACCGGCACACTGGAGTCCTATCAGGGCATCGACCTGCTGCTGCACAGTGCCGTCATAGTACGCAAGGAACTCAAGGAACTGCCGGGCATCCGCTATGTGCTTGTAGGCGGGCATCCTGAGCAGGTAAAGGAATATCGGCGTCTCGCAGCAAAACTGGGCATTGCAGATATTGTCCACTTCACAGGCCAACGACCTCTGGAAGAGATGCCACAATATACGGCACTGGCCGATATCCTGCTCAGCCCACGCAGCGAGGGGACAAACACGCCTCTCAAGCTGTATACTTACCTGCGCTCCGGCAAACCCATTCTTGCGACAAATATCGCCTCACATACCCAGTTACTTACCCATGATATTGCCATGCTTGTCGCTCCGACAGCAGAAGGGCTGGCTCAGGGGACGCTGGCACTGCTACGCAATCCAGAACAGGCGCGCGTACTGGGTATGCGAGGAAAAGCAAAGGCGGACGAACATTATAGCTGGCCCGCCTTCCTGGAAAAACATCGCCAGGCTTATGAGCAATTTATCGGACAGGTAAAAGTAGTAAGTGCAAGGAGAAATACATGCGCTGTTTAGTCACAGGGGCAGCCGGGTTCATTGGATCACATCTTGCTGAACACCTGCTGTCCGCAGGACATGAAGTCTATGGTCTCGATAGCTTTACTGATTATTACTCGCGTCGCCAGAAGGAGCAGAACCTGGCAGGACCGCGCTCCTGGGAACGTTTTACGTTTGTGGAAGGCGACATACTCCAGCTCCACCTGCCGGCGCTGCTGGAAGGAATTGACT
Source organism: Ktedonobacteraceae bacterium (assembly GCA_014896635.1). The sequence continues at coordinate 26,232 of JADBKA010000007.1, read as the reverse complement.
GGATTTTTCACCAGGCAGCTCAGGCCGGCGTACGTACAAGCTGGGGTCATCATTTCGAGCAGTATGTTACAAATAACGTACTGGCAACTCAACGCCTGCTGGATGCGGCGTTAGAGGTGGATACCATCAAGCGTTTCGTCTACGCCTCTTCATCTTCGGTCTATGGCGATGCTACGACTCTGCCGCTGACAGAATTCATGCCGCTGCAACCGAATTCGCCCTATGGTGTGACCAAGTTGGCGGCAGAAAATCTCTGTATGCTCTATCATCGCAACTTTGGCGTGCCGGTGGTCGCGCTGCGCTACTTCACCGTCTATGGACCGCGTCAGCGACCGGACATGGCATTTCACCGCTTCTGCAAAGCGATTATCGAACGCCAGCCGATTACCATATACGGTGATGGGCAGCAAACGCGCGACTTCACCTATATCTCCGATGTGATCGAAGCCAACCTGCGGGCCGCGACCAGTCCGGCAGCCGTTGGGGAAATCATGAATATCGCCGGTGGCGCGCGCGTCAGCCTGCATCATGCCCTGCAATGCTTGCAGGAGATCAGCGATGCGCCTGTCCAGGTCATGTTTGCGACGACACAGCATGGCGATGTCGGGCATACCTTCGCCGATACGTCACGCGCCAATCGACTCATTGGCTATCGTCCGCAGGTCTCGCTGCGCGAAGGTCTGAACCGGGAATTTGAGTACATATCGAACCTTTACAGGACCGCAGGCGCTCCAATCAGGAGCGGGGGGAGATAGCATGTCTTCTCACCCGGCAGCATCATCTAAAACAGAGCAAGAGCAGCAACAGGAGAGCAATCTGCGCGTCTCGCAAGCAGGGAGCAGGAGCATAGTACCTGGAAAAACCAGGCACCAATGGCTCAAATTGTTCCTGCGTACTGGTGTGACCCTGCTGCTTTTTGCCCTGCTGCTCAAATCGGTCTCCTGGTCAACAGTGCTCACCACGCTGCTGCATGCTCAGCGCGCACCACTGTTGCTGGGGCTGGCAGCCGGGGTGCTGTGTGTGATCTTCAGTTCCTGGAGCTGGCACAGCCTGGTGCGAGCCGAAGGTATGCAGATCGACCTGGCCCGGCTCATCAAGCTCTACCTGGTGGGTATGGCTTTCAGCCATTTTTTACCCACCAGCATCGGGGGCGATATTGCCAGAGCGTATTACGCAGGAAAGGAAGGGGGCAGTCTGGCAGGAGCCGCCAGTTCCGTACTGATGAGTCGCATCGCGGGTTTTCTGGGCATGTTGCTTATCGCGCTGCCCACTCTGCTGATCTGGCGCTCGACATTCGCACCGCTCCTGGTGCTCGGCTTCCTCATGCCCAGCCTGTTCTTGCTCATAGCGATAGGCGGAACGATTGTCGCAGCGCCTCTCCTCCCGCACATCTCCCCGCACCTGCTCAAACGGCGACAACGCTTGCAGCAACTGCTCACGACAGCGCTGAACACCGGGCAGATGCTTGGAGCAACGGCGCGCCGTCCTCGCGTGTTAACTCAGGCTGTCTGCTTCGGTGCGCTGTTCTGGCTCGCCAGTTTTCTGAACTATTACGGCTATGCACTCGCCCTGGGTATAGATGCTCCACTCCACTTTTATGTAATCGCAATTTCGTTCTCTTCGCTTATCGCTTTTTTCCCTGTTTCGCTGAATGGCTTTGGACTCAAAGAAGGGACACTGGTCTTTGCATTTGCGAGTATCCACGTCTCTCCGACGGTCTCTCTCCCACTTGCTCTCCTCATGGACTGCCAGGTGCTCTTCTTTGGTCTCATCGGCGCAGGCATCTATCTTGCTATGGAACGACAGAAATAACGCTGTAATATGAGGTTACTGACCAATGGAGCACAGGAATAGTATTGCACAAAAACAATTTTCGCGGCGTGTCAATTTCTATTCTCCAGAAGAAGATTTTACACTCTTTACCGCACAGAAAGCTGCGGGCAGACCGGTGCCATCTGCTGCCGCGCTCTCCCCACAGGAACGGAAGTCGGATTACCGCGCTTTTGTCCCGCCGTCCGCAGACGGGCAGTCCAGCACTAATTTTTCTCAACTTGCCAGAAAAAAGCATTTCCGCATCTGGCTGGCTGGTTCAATGCTCTGTCTGCTCCTGCTACTCGGTGGCGTCGTCTGGTGGCTTAGAATGACTGCCACGCCTGCTGTTGTGCTCTATCACACAGGTCAGCCGCGCAACGTCACGCTCTCTATCGGGGGTGGGGGCATTGTTTTCCCGCAGAAGCAGCTCACCATCACTTATCCTGAAGCCGAACGTGTTATCGCAGTCAAGGTAAAGCCCGGCGACCGTGTGACTGTGAACCAGCCGCTGCTCCAGCTCGACCCGGCGCTCTTCAGTCTCGCGCTCAAACAGGCGCAGGACGATGTTGATGCAGCACAGAACTATCTCAATTCCGTGCAGGGTAGCGGCAATGCCGTTACCATCGCTCAGGCACAGCAGGACCTGGACCGCGCCAGGAGCAGATACAATACGCTGTCGGCGCAAGCGTCTTCTTCGATGTTACATAACGGACTGCTGACTGCCCCGATGGAAGGGATCGTCACGACGGTGAACGTCACACCCGGCGCTGTCTTCAACGCCGATATGCCCCTGCTGACGATTATGGACCTGTCAACGGTAGTTGTACATGTCAAAGTGCCACTCTCTTACCTCGGACAGGTTCAGGTCCAGCAGAAAGCTGAAGTGATGCCCTCGGCAACGTCTCACCTGACCTTTGCCGGCACCGTCACCAGTGTGATCCCGCAGGCCGATCCACAGACCGACACATTTGAAGCCTGGATCAGTGTTGACAATAAAGAGGGGCGCATCCTGCCCGGTATGAGCGCATTCGCGCGTATCCAGGGTCAGGTGAACGCGCTGGCCGTCCCTCGCCTGGCCGTCCTGGCTCCAGAGGGGGATGCCGCTGTCTTTGTGGTACGCAACCAGGTCGCACACTTACGGCGCGTGCAGGTTGTCGGGCGCACGGTCGATACCATCTATATTGCAGGGAATGACCTCATTCCAGGAGAGCAGATCGTGCTGGTGGGACTGCATGCCTTGCAGGATGGACAGCGCGTCCGCGTGACACGTATCGAAGGACGCGCTTCCTAGCGCGCCAGGGGAGATCTGCGTTATGCCTGCTTTTACACTGCCACCTGTTGCACAGCGCATCTTTGCACAGCCAGCACACCGCCTGATTCCGCTGCTCGCTGGCAGCTTGATGCTCGCTGCTAGCATATTGCCCTGGATTAACGATCCGCTCGGCACAGGTATTACGGCCTGGCATCTGCCGCTTGCTCCTGTCTGGCAGTTCCATAGCGAATTACTCAATTATGGCCAGATCTGCCTGGCCTGCGCGCTGTTTAGCTTTTCACTCGCTCTGCTCTCCTATCGACGTGAGGAGAGCACGGCGCCAGACATCGCCGGTTTTTTGCTTGCTGCCGGGCTGCTCTCTCTCCTGCCATGCCTGCTTTTCTTTGTACAATACCTGTGCGTGGATATGGGCGACACTGGTATGCTGACGCAGCATACCATCCAGTCGCTGCTCATACAACAGCGATTCGGCTATAAGATGCCCGGCGCGCTCGTGCAGATCCAGCCATTCGAGATCAGCGATAGCACACTGTCCGGGCGTCTCCAGGTGCTTGCCAACCTGGTTAATACAGGTGTATTTCTACCGCTCATCAGCGCCGGACTGCTTTGCGGAGCGGCGGTCGCCAGCGCCGGAGCAGGTAACGGCAGACCGCTCCACCTGAGCTTTCCACATAGAAAAACGCTTTTCTGGTGCGCCCCGGCATTTATAGCAGTGCTCCTGCTCTCAGGGCATGGACCAGCAGCACTGATCTGCAATGCAGAAGCCAAAGAGCAACTGGCAAGAGGCGACTATACAGCAGCTCTGCACTGGCTGGATGCCGCTCGTGCTCTCAATCCGGCGCTCGACCAGGCGGCTTTCTACCATATCCAGCGCGGCCAGGTCTGGTATTTTCTTCATCCCGGCCAGCAAAGCACGGAAAGCCATGCCTACCTCGCCTTTGTCTACCGGCAGCAAGGAAACAACGTAGGCGCATATCAGGAACTGCTGGCCGCGCAGCAGGTGCAGCAAACCCCGGCTCCCTGGCTTTTAAGCGAGATAAACCTGACGCTCATCGACCTGGCCGAGACTATCCAGCGACAGAATGGTCCGCTCATCCAGCGCATTGATTTTGATGCCACAGCCCTGCCCTGGCTACAAAAACTGCTGGCAGCGGATACAACTAATATTTACGGGCATTACGCACTGGGACGTATCCAGTACAATCTGCACAATTACGACTCCTGCATCGCCGAAATGTCCCGTGTGCTGCAACTCAGCCAGAATGATGATATTCGCTCATCGGCGTATACGTACATCGCTCTGAGTATGGGAGAGAAAGGCGATATTGCCGCTGAGCGCAGGTTCCTCTTGCAGGCGATAGCTGCCGATCCCGGCTACCATAATAATACTGCCCGCGAGGAGTTATCAGGGCTGCATTAATGGCGCAATAATATATCATCAGATAGTAGAGAGAAGATGTTTACAGCCGATCAAGAAACAACGCTGCGCTTGCCATCCATGCACACTTTCTGGCGAAAGCGTATGAAACTCCAATTGCATAGCGGCAATAATTTCAAGCAGGGAGTAATCACGATTCTCCTGCTCCTGCTGGCGTGCGCAGGAACTGGCTGGTTCGCCTGCCAGCTCCTGCTTGTGCCACAGCCCGCGAGTTTTGAGGCACGCTGGGGAGAGGCAAAATGGATTCAGGCAGCGGAAAATATCTCTCCTGCTGCCAGTTTCCGCTATACTACCAGTTTGCCTTCCGTACCTGACGCTGCCTTTATCACTCTGGCTGCCGACCAGGTCTTTCGCCTCTACGTCAACGGGACATTCATCGGCACAAACGCTCCCGACATCGTGAAGGGACATGCGCCACGCGCATACATGTATGACATCCTCTCCGAGCTGACAACTGGCACTAACGTGATTGCTATTCGCGTCACCAATCCCGACAATCGTGTGCCAGCAGTACGCGCAAACGTCGGTATCCCTATGGGAAGACGATCAGCTACGCCGGAACTGACAGTCGATGGCAGGCGACCGCGCGAGCATCTGACACCAATCATCGCTATGAGCACTCAACTCCGCCCTGGACGGCCCCCGGCTTCGACTCTTCAGCCTGGCTGCCGGCCAGAGCAACGCCGATCCCCTCATTTCACCCCACACTGACAGTTCACCCCCGACTCTATGAGCGTCCGATGCCTGACCACTGGATGAGTGCCGGGGCCACTCACGATGCTTATTTTGTGCGCAAGATCTCTTTACCGGCCAGTGCAGACCACACATGGCTACGCATTGTGGCAACGGGACCTGCCAGTATCTTTATTAATGGAACCTGCTTTGTGGTCTGGAACGGCCAGATGCCGATTATTCAGCAGCAACCGCTGGAATATCTGGACGACACTTTTGTGCTGGATACGGATGCCGTGAACCAGTATCGCGGCGGCCTGGTGCTCGGCATGTACGACATCTCTCCCTACCTGCATGCCGGCGAGAATACTCTCGCTGTCCATGTAACATCGCCGGGAAACCTGGCCCCGCTGGTTGGTCTGGGATCGCTCAGTGCCGCACTCTCACTGGACGTACTCATCAGTGACCATAGCGGGCATACTACCTGGCTTGCTCCCGACGCCACCAATACAGGATGGTACGCAGCGCAAAAGCCAGTGCCAGGATGGACTGAAGGTGATACAGCCTTTCGTTCATGGCATGCGCCATTTTCGACTGGCCGTCCAGGCGCCAGCCAGGCTGTCTATTTGCCTGACAGCCTGAGTCCGCGCAATACCAACGTGTTCCCCCTCACGCAGGTAATACAGATTCTCCTGCTCAGCGCCGGAGCCGTAATCGGTCTCTGGCTCTTCATGGCCCTGTACGCTCTGCGCCGCTACTATCGTTCGCGCCAGGCTGCCCTGTATATGCTCAGTCTGGCCTATCTACCCGCGCTGGCCTGCGAATTGTTGTTCATGGCGCTGGCACGCGAGCGTTTCATGCCGCAACCATTCCCCTACACCTGGTTCTGGGGTTGCATGCTACTTGCGCTTGTAGGAGTCGGCTATACCCTGCTCTGGCTGGCTGCATCCAGGCAGTCGCCGTCGTCTATGACGGGAGTCGCGCTTCTGACGCCACTACTTGCGCATATCTCGATAAAACAGGAAAATGCTGTTCCACAAAAGTTCTCCACAGACGCGCCGGCAGAGCAGAAAAAGTGTTCTTCTACCGGGAAGCAGGTTCTGGAAACAGGCAATCAGCGGAGACTCCTGTACCGGATTCCGAGGTTGATCCCCGTGATCTCTTTGCAATCTCTGAAGAGCCTGCTGAAGAAGCACTGGGGACTGCTGCTGATTATGCTGCTCGCCATCCCGATGATCTGCTACCATCTCGACTACGAGCCATACTGGCAGGATGAACTCACCAGCTACTACGCCGCAAAGGGCATACTGGCACACGGATTGCCACTGCTCCCTTCTGGCTTCCTCTATGCGAAAGGAGAGCTGTATTCTTATCTGCTGGCTCTCAGTATGGCCCTCTTCGGCGAACAGCATGGCCTGCCGCGTCTGCCGAGCATTGTCGCCTACCTGCTCAGTCTGCCGATCTTTTATGGCGTCGTCAACTCCTTCTTTGATCGGCGCACTGCGCTGCTGGCAACCGCCATGCTTGCCTTTTCGCCATTTGCGCTCATCTGGGGACGATCCGTGCGCATGTATGAGCAGGCGCAATTGCTGACGATAGTTGTCTTTTTCCTGTTCTACAAAGCCGCGCGTGCGTATGATCAACCGCGCCTGGCATACCTGGCGATGTTTGCGCTCATTCTTGCCTACCTGAGCCATGAGGAGAGCTTCATCGTCTTGCCAGCGCTGGTTCTGTGCGTTTTCCTGGTCAGCCACGACAGGAAATATCCGCTGCCGGCAGTACTCTACCAGAAACACTGGTGGATTGCCGCCGCTCTGGGAGCCAGCGTCATCATTTTACAGCTCAGTATTGTACACCTGAGCCACCCGCCGATGCTGGGAACAGATCAGAGCCAGCAGCCATTTATCCAGCCGGGCCTGGATAACGTCCCGTACTATATCAGGCTGCTGTTCTTCCCAACGTATGTGGACAAAAAGCTGCCCATGTTCTCGCTCAATTCGCTGCTGGCACTGCTCGGCTGCCTCTGGGCGCTCTACCGGGGAGATGTGCGGGCGAAATATGGTGCGCTCTTCCTGCTCGCTTCTTTCCTGACACTGGTACTCGTCTTTACTATGACCGCCGACCGCTATATTTACCCGCTTCTGCCCGTACTCTATATGATGGGCGCATACATACTGCTACTCTGGCTGCGTTCGCTCTGGCACTTCGCCCGGCACTGGCAGCTCCAGTTACAGGCAACCCCGGAGCAACCGGCCATAAACGCTACATCCGCCGCCAGTATACGAGATGCCGGACCGCTCAGCCTGCTGGCGCGCATTACGACAGTGCTCCTGTGCGCGGCTCTACTGCTACTGCCAGTCCTGCCGGCTGGTGGCTACAATCTCTTTATCAGCCGGGTTACCGGTCTTACTTACCATCATCGCTACCTCGACTACGATGCCGCCGGACGTTACATCAACCAGCACTGGCGCCAGGGAGATATTGTCATCTCCATCTCGCCCGCGATCATCGTTCTCTATTACACCGGGCATCTCGACTACTTCTTTTCAGTTGACCGCGCGCTCTACCTCTTTGAGCAGGACGGGAAGATTACCGACACTCCCACAGGCACCAGGCCATTGCTCAGCCAGGGAGATCTGCGCGCGGTCCTCTCCTCGCACTCTCGCATCTGGATTGTGACCGATAAAGGGCTGTACCAGTCAGCGGTCCAGCGGGGGAAACGCTTCGTTTTCCCACCCGGCTTCCGCATCGTCTTCAACGGCTATGGCGCCTCGGTCTATCTACGCGATACTTGATAGAGCGAGGCCCGGCCCTCTCTCATCACACGGTAGGGTGGACATTCTCTAAAAGCGTCTCTGTTTTATGCGTCCCCTGCGCAGCACCGGGCCGCACGACAAGCACAGGAATCCTGGTTACATGCAGTACCCGCTCGGTGACGCTGCCAAGTGTCCAGAGCTGGACTCCTTCCCTGCCATGTGTGGAAAGGGAGATCATATTGCACTTGCCGGGTGCACCCGTCCCTTCCTCATCCTCTTCATTCTCGGCCAGGCGGACAATCGCTCCCGCTACGTCCGTATCCATCGCCACCATCCAGTTGACGGGGATGTGCCGCTGCATCACAGTCGGCGCTAACTCACTTGCCAGAACGCGCTCCACTGTCTGCACAAGACACTGCTTCGCATCGGCAAGATCGGCGGAGCAGCGCGCCGTATATTCCTCTTCTTCCAGATCAGCGGGGGCAGGCGGCTTGATCACTCTGGCGAGATGGATCACAATGCGCCGCTCCGGTGTCGCAAGAGCGGAGAGCAAAGCAGCAGTTGGCTCAAGCGAGGCTTCGGCATACGCAGTACCATCCAGCGGCACCAGCACGCGCAATGGCCTGTCGCTCTCACAGAGACTCACCCCAGCATGCATGTCGCCATCGCGCAGAATGAGCACCGGCACGGGAGCGTGACGCGCGATCCTCTCAGCAGTGCTGCCCATGAGATGATGCGCCATGCCCGTATAGCCACGACTGCACATGACGATGAGATCAGCCTTGCACGAAGTAGCAATGGCGAGAATAGTCGAAGCCGCCGGCCCGAAGCGGGTTGCCGTCTCTACCTGGATACCGGCCATTTCTTCGGATGCGGCGACTCCTTCCAGGTAAGAGGATGCTTCGGCCAGTTCTCCGGTAATTACCGGCTCCGCGATGCCGGGGAAAGGCGCGGTTATCGCAGGCCAGTTCTCAGTGGCGAGACTGACGACCCGCGCCAGGACCAGTGTCCCGCCAGTATTATGCGCAATGCGGACAGCAACAGGTAAAGCGGCTTCAGCTCGCGTGGAGCCGTCTAATGGGACAAGTATCGTTTTCAACATACATCAGCCCTCCTCTGGACAGAACCCCTATCCTGCATAGGAACATAACCGGTAGACCCTCTCCCTCTCTCCTGCTGGAGCAAGCGTAACAGGTGCGGCTCACATGCCCGTCACAGCAAACGATTTTTTTCTCACACCTCTGTCACAGGCAGATAGTTCAGGGAAATGTGACGGATCTGTGACACAGGCCGTGACATTTTGCGAACTGTTCGTGATGTCACATGACTATAGTGAGCAGTGGTTAGCCTACTGATCACATCGTCGGAAAAAGCGGAGAACTGTACCTGCCTGAGATGAATTTTTTCTCATTTTGCTGAGATAGAATTTACAGCAGGCTACCAGCAGCACCAGAGATCAGAAACAAGAGGAAAAGAGGCATCCCAATGGTTACACAGAATGATATCAAACGATACCGCCAGAACTTTCTGGCAGAGCAGGAGAGCGCCGCGCTCTACCGGCGCTTCGCAGAGATTGAATCTTCGCCGCCGCTGGCCGACCTCTATCGTCGTCTGGCAGAGGTTGAACAGCGCCATGCCACCCTCTGGGCCGATAACCTCAGGCGGGAGAATCAGCCCGTCCCGTCCTATACTCCCGGCTGGCGCGTCCGCCTGCTCTGCTGGATCGCGCGCCGCTTTGGCGTACAGACCGTTCTCCCCACGATTACAGCCGGGGAACGCAGCGCCCACGCTTCCTATGAGAATCAGCCCGAAGTACGCGGCACAATTATGCCAGCCGAAGAGCGCTCACATGCGCGACTGGCGCGGCTCGTGGCAAGCGGGATACCTGCAACGGAAATGGGATCGCTGCTGTCAATGTTCGAGGGGCGGCACCGCGCAACGGGCGGCAACGCCTTGCGGGCCGCAGTGCTCGGCGCCAGCGATGGCCTGACTACCAACCTGAGCCTGGTGATGGGCGTGGCCGGGGCCAATCTGCCAGGCCATACTATTCTCTTTACCGGCCTGGCCGGCATGCTGGCCGGCGCTCTCTCAATGGCTATCGGCGAATGGCTCTCAGTCCAGAGCGCCCACGAACTCTATACCAGCCAGGTAGCGATAGAGCGCGAAGAAGTGACTTCACGGCCAGAAGAAGAGCAGGAAGAGCTGGCGCTGATCTACCAGGCTAAAGGCATTGACGAACAGACAGCGAAAACGATGGCAGAGCGCATCATGAGCCGCAAAGAGACCGCGCTCGATACGCTTGCCCGCGAGGAACTGGGCATCAACCCCGAAGAAATGGGCGGTTCCGCCTGGGAAGCGGCCATCACCTCTTTTCTGCTCTTTTCGGTAGGAGCTGTGTTGCCTGTACTACCATTCGCCTTCGGTAGCGGTTTGTTCGTCACCGGCATCAGTTTCTTTATTGGCGTGCTTGGCCTGTTCATCATCGGCTTTGGCATCACGCTGACCACCGGCGTACCACTCATCAAAGCTGGTGGACGGCAGGTGCTGCTGGGCGTAGCGGCGGCAGCCATTACTTTCGCCCTCGGCTTGCTGGTCGGGGGACGCCTGGGATAAACTCATCCTTGCGTTGTGATATGGCTGTGAAATTAATTGCATTGGCTGTGATTGTTCCGTGATACTATCACATTAAGCTATCACCAGAGGTAAGAAGAAGGTGAGCAAGGAGAGGTTCTCGAAGAAGTGGACATCGGGTGCGCTGACTTTCTTCTTCCTCAACCCGCACATTGCAAACTGGAACACAGAGTAGTAAAGCCACAACAGGACTATCACTCGTGTAACAACAGAGGAACGTCTTCACAAACGATGGATGATTTCCCGTGCGGGAACTGCCAGAACCTGAGTTTGACAGCAGGTATAGCAGGTGAATAGAATAGAGCCTGGAGCACGATGCAGTTATCCGGCGTAAGGAACACGCCGGTGCCTCTCAGAAAGGAGAAAGAGGTCATGAGTCAACGGAACACCGTCTATTGGTTAGGGATAGCCATTGCCGCTATCGCAGGAATATGGACACTTGTCTACCTTGTACTTGGTTTTGCTGAGATCAAAGCAAACATTTTTTGGGAACCCGCTCTACTCATTCTGTTTATTCTTGCATTGATTCCGGCTTTCACTCTGTATGCGCAGGAACGGCCTGCCCTGGCTGCCGCTGCTGCGTCTGAGCGATTTCCTGAGCCTTCGGTCTCGAAGTTTTTCTTCGCGTCAGAGGGTTCTTCTCCGATGTGGTTTGTCGTGCGCATGTATGTCGGCGCCTCGTGGCTGCTGGCCGGTTGGGAGAAAGTTATTGATCCCAAGTGGGCCGATGGGACATCTCTTCACGGGTTTTTGATGGGAGCGCTGGCAAAATCTGGCGGCGCACACCCGGCAGTACAGGGCTGGTATGCCTGGTTCGTACAGAACGTTGCGCTTCCTGGTCAGGGGATTTTCGTCTTCCTGGTGCAGTGGGGTGAAGTTGCTGTCGGGCTGGGTCTGCTTCTGGGTATCCTGACCGGTATTGCAGCGGGCTTCGGCGTATTGATGAATCTGAATTTCCTGCTCGCCGGTACCGTCAGTATCAACCCGGTGCTGGGCGTGCTGGGATTGTTCCTGGTCATCTCGTGGCGCGTATGCGGCTGGATCGGCGTTGATCGCTGGCTTCTGCCCGCGCTAGGGCTGCCCTGGAAACCTGGCAAACTGTTCCAGCATCCAGAACATCCAGAAACGCCGGTTGCGGCGCCACACTGATCATCTGTCACTCCGTTGTTGCTCCGGTCAATGGATTGCCTCTTGCAGCCTCACAGCTACAAGAGGCAATTTTTCTGTCCATGCCACCGGGCCACCGGCATGGTACGGGCTGTTTGCACGCCTCTGATATATCTGGTATGCTTATATACAGAGATAATAGCGAGAAACATATCCTCGCAGGGTTTGTCACTCTCTTAGAGGAAAGCGAAAATTTATGGATAGTTCTCTGCAACACACAAATGTGGCACAGGACGAAACAGCCGCAACGCGGCCCGCGCAGCAAGCAATAGCCGCTGACGAGGGACCGCACATCCACATGCCCAATCCGAGCCTGTGGCCACTTATCTTAGGCGTGGGCGTTCTTGTGGCCGGTGCCAGTTTGCTGTTTTTGCCCGATAGCCTGCCTTTTCTGGTGATCGTTGCCGCCCTGGTACTCTTCGGGATTATGGGCTGGGCACTGGAAGATCCGATGGCTCCTCCAAAGGAAGAGTACATCGTTGTCCCAACCACAGATATACAGTCGCGCTTCCACATCGGACAGGAAGTATTCGACAAAGAGAAACACTGGGTTGGGGTGGTACAGGCCCGCTTCCAGCACTATCTGCTCGTTGAGCGTGGAACGATAGCAGTAAAAGCGTTTTATGTGCCTCACCGGTTGATCGACGAAGGCTCAAAAGGCAATATCTTGCGCCTCACCGTCAGCGAGCCTGAATTGCTCGCTATGGGCGCCAACTCCGTTCCCGATGATCTCTATGAAGAGATTCCTGAGTACGGTATGCCGCAGGTGCGAGGCGTACCTCTGTTCGCACGCGGTCCCCTCTCACCGGCAGAGACCGGCCATTATAACTACGGTCCCAATTTCCCCGGCATCAATACCGACGCCAGCGGCTCCTACTTCCCTGAAGATGTACGGCCAACACCACAGAAATATGTGGCAGACCGCCGCAAATGGCTCGGCACCAGTCGGACCATCCCACCCATGGTCGTCAGTTCCAACTGAGCCGATCCGATCAAGACTCGATAAAAAGGGGGAACAACTTCCCCCTTTTTTGTGGCCCTTGTTTCCACCAGACTTTCTGCAAAAACTCCTGTCCCTTTTGCTCCTGCCAGACTCGCCATCCCGCCGCGCCAGACCAATGATCTCAAAGGATAGGCCAGGTGCAATTTTCCCATGCATATACGTCCTTACGCAAGAAAACAACCTCTATATCGTTTATCAATTTGTGATATAATGAGATGTGCAAATTTTTGTATAGCAGGATACTTCTTGCATCCCGATGGCAACCCGCGACAACAGCGATTGCGCACGGGCAGCAAGAATCCTCTCTCTTGCTACTTCGCAGGCAAAGAGAGAGATGTTGTTTGTTGAGCGAGAGGCGAGGGATCAATAAGCAGGTGTTTCTTACCTGGGATTCAGGTTTCTCACAGCCTCTACTTATGTAAATATAGTACGCTATTGAAGCGAAAGGGATGTTTTGGACATCCTGGTATGTTTTAAGTAGCGGGGGTTACTGATTTCGTTAGAAGGAGTTTTGACCATGACACCACGTAACACCACATTAGACCGCTCCGGCGCCGAGGAAAATACAGTAGATTACGGCAAGGAACTTTTGACAGTACGTGAAGTTGCTCGCCAACTGCGCGTAGACACGACAACAGTTCGGCGCTGGATCAAGACCGGGGCACTGGACGCTGTCGCTCTGCCTCATCGGGGCAAACGGCAGGGGTATCGCGTCAAGAAGCAGACCATCGATTCGCTGCTTGCATCAACAACCACAACGAACCAAGCGAAGTAATAGCCTCCACACGCTGGCATTTTCGTAGCACTGTCAGGTATCTTGTAGAAAGGGCATATGATGAAATCATTTTCATCATATGCCAGTTCTACTACGATTACGACGGAAAGCCAGAAAACGTGGGAACAGCTATTGCATTAGCACGTACAATCTGATATACTTAACATAGGGATGGAAACCTGCACACAGGAGGCAAGGACGCCTTGCCACTTACCGGTCTCACCTTCCAGGCCATCCAACCACCTTTCTCACCTCATAGTTCTACTGCATCGCTCAGAAGCCACACATCTGAAAGAAAGATTTAGCGAGGGTTATTTCATGTTCACTCTGCGCCGTTATGAACCTGCCGACCAGCCCGCCGTTGAATATCTGCATGTGTTTGTTATTCAGCAGACCGGGGCATATCTGGGACATGGCCCCTGGGATGATGACGTCTATGCTATCGAGGAAGTGTATCTCAAGAACCAGGGAGAATTTCTGGTCGGTGAATACGATGGCCTGCTCATAGCAACGGGCGCTTTGAAGCGTACAAGCCCAGAGCGTGCTGAGATCAAACGTATGCGAGTCCATCCTGATTACCAGGGACGCGGCTATGGACAACTCATCCTGGATACGCTGGAAGCTCGTGCTCGCGCTCTCGGCTATCAGACCCTGCATCTGGACACTTCTATCCTCCAGATTCCAGCTCAGAGGCTTTACGAGAAAAACGGCTACCGCGAAGTGGGCCGGGACGTTTACCAGGATCTGGAAGTGATTCTGTACGAGAAACACCTGGCAAAAGCATAAGAAATTAATATAGCTACGGTAGAGCTTGCCCACAGCAACGCAGAATGTTGTACACTGCAAAGGGCTTTGCAGGGACCCGGCTTCCCACTGATCGAGTCCCCTGACAAAAATGCATTTTATTGCACCCGGTACACTATAAGTACCAACCTCTATACAACAAAGGAGCTTGCAATGAAAGCTGAACGCAGAGCTGAAGTCACCTGGAACGGCGATCTTGCACACGGCAATGGTCGCGTCAAAGTTGGCAGCGGCGCCATAGGTGAGTTACCAGTCACGTGGGCCTCGCGCACTGAACGACCAGACGGCAAAACCAGCCCGGAAGAACTGATCGCGGCGGCACACGCAAGTTGCTACGCAATGGCACTCTCCCACACCCTGGCCTCACAGGGCAATCCCCCAGAGCAACTCAACGTGAATGCGGTATGCACCTTTGAACAGGTCGGCGGTGGGTTTAAAATCACCACCATCACGCTGAATGTACACGGCAAAGTGCCGGGACTGGACGCGGCAGGCTTCGCACGGGCCACACAGCAGGCCGAACAGGGCTGCCCGGTCTCTAATGCACTGCGCAACAATGTGGCGATCCACCTGAACGCACAATTGGACTGACAGGTATTTTCGCTTTCGCAGTCACATCTTCGCCAGCAAGCGGTTACGCGCTTGCTGGCGAGCCGTTTTTTCCAGTGTGTCTTTTCGCATGACCTCTGCATGACCTCTGCATGACCTCTGCATGACCTCTGCATGACCTCATATCACTGACTTGACTCTTTGACTGCCTGAGCGTTTGACCGCCTGTCCGCCTGATCCGCTCGCTCGATCCGAGGCGCGTGCAGCAGCACCTCTTTGACTGTTCCCCTGTCCAGGTTCACTTGAAACCACGCCACGACCTGCGTCAGGTGAACCTCTTCAGTCTCGTGCTCGTAGCCTGCAATGGCTGGCCTGAGCAGCACGATACGTCTCTCCTGATCATAGTGCTCCACTTTGCCAGGCCATAGCGGCAGCCTGAGGGGAACCTCACAAGCGGGCAATCTATACCAGGCATACAGGCCACTGGAGAAGATGAGCCGGTAGCGCGGCTTACGGTCCAGCAGCGACTCTGCCAGGCGTACCAATTCGTTACCGAGTGTACCGGCCATACCGAGGGTGTCAGGCAAGGAGGCAGGAAGTGCATCGCCTACGTGAGATGGGAAGTTACCTGTCATAAATCGGAACCTCTCTCTTTCTTTCTTTGAAAGAATAGACCAGTTTCAGAACAGCACGTTGTTTTGCAGACGGGCAGCCTTCAGTGCAGTAGCTTATCTGGTAGCTACCACTGAAACCATCCAAATTATAGTGTGGTAGCTACCAGAAGTCAATACCATTGATGGAAAACTAGCAATCGCAGAGAAGATATGCTATTATTTCTCATATACCACTGGTATCTACCAGAAAAACTCGCATCTCAAGAATGTGACAAACCGATGCCACCAGAAAAAGACACAAAAATTGATGAAGTTATCAAAGAACTCAGCCAGCGTATTACTCAGGGATACTATGTGGCAGGTCAACGCTTACCAGCCGAGCGAGAACTGGCTGAAGAGTTGAACGTCAGTCGCGTGACCATCCGAACCGCCTTATTGAGGCTTCAGGCAGAAAATCTGCTTGACATTGTTCCGAGAGGGGGAGTCTTTGTCCGTGCCACAGGCACAAAAGCCCTCATTGCTAGCGGGCCTGAACTCAAGCAATCAGGCTCCTTCATTCGCGCAATGCAACAGCAGGGACGACAAACGCTTGTTCGATTTATCGAACCTTCTTCGGTCATCTCTGCTGGAAACGAGATAGGCGCGAAGATGAACGTAGGATCAGATACGCTTGTCTTACGCCGTTATCGTATTCATCTCGTGGATCGCATTCCCTATCGCATCTTAGATAGCTACTACCTTGCTTCTCTGCTTGGTGATCTGCTTGGAAAAGATGAAGGATATATTCCACTTTTCAAATGGTTACGGGAACGTACGGGGATAAGAGCGGCCCGTGCAAAGGAACATCTCTCTTGCCGTATGCCTTCTGCCGAGGAAGCCAGTCTCCTGAACATTTCCAGAGGACAACCCATCGTCGATATGGATCGATGGGTATGGGGAGATGATGGCACGTTATTCGAGTATACCCACATCGTTGCTAATGGCGCTCTACACGAATTTTCGTACTCATATGACTTAAATGAGGAGGCCAGTACATAATGCATCTGGATGAAGCAACACGTGCAGCGTTGGTACGTGAAATCGCGCTGACGCTGGCAAAAAAGCAGCGACTCGCCTTCGCCTCAGATTTTCATGCCTTTGCAGAAGGCAGGCAACTGACGCTGGCAGGCGTCACCTTCGAGACGTTTCCCAGAGGACCCAACACCAGGCGCAGCGATGGCGATGTGGTGGCCCACGCGCTCGTGATGGCTCTGGTCGCAGCGGTGAATCAGGGAGATATTGACGACTGGTTTCCCGACACCGGGGAAACTGGCGTCCGGTCAATCGACTACCTACCCGAAATACGCCGCCGGCTCATCGAGCCACACCATCTGCTACTCGGTAGCATCGATGTTACCATTCTTTGTGGCGAACACCCTCGTATGAAGAAACGCCTGCCACAGATGCAGCAAAACATTGCCGCAGGTTTAGGAATCGATCTGGATCAGGTCCACATCAAAGTTAGTAGCATGGATGGGCAGGACGAGATTGCACGACTTGAAGGGATTGAAGCGCGTGTGCTGATCAGCCTGTGGGAAGGATTGTAACCTGATTTTGCACCACAAAGTCATTGCTGGCTCCCTCTTCACTCGCAAGTGCATCACTGACTTGACTCTTTGACTGCCTGAGCGTTTGACCGCCTGTCCGCCTGATCCGCTCGCTCGATCCGAGGCGCGTGCAGCAGCACCTCTTTGACTGTTCCCCTGTCCAGGTTCACTTGAAACCACGCCACGACCTGCGTCAGGTGAACCTCTTCAGTCTCGTGCTCGTAGCCTGCAATGGCTGGCCTGAGCAGCACGACGCGCTTCTGCTGATCGTAGTGCTCCACTTTGCCGGGCCATAGCGGCAGCCTGAGGGGAACCTCACAAGCAGGCAATTTATACCAGGCATACAGGCCACTGGAGAAGATGAGGCGGTAGTACGACGCCCGGCTGGCTGTCGCAGCGATGGGTCCTGTGGGGACCGAGGGCTGTGTATACTGTGGGTCGGCCATCTCAGCCTGCTCGCGCTCGATGAGACGGAGCAGGCGCGTCACTTCGTCATGGAGTACGTCGGGCGTGCCGGGTGTAGGAATCGGGGTAGACGGTGTATCGGATGGTGCGTTATCAAACAGTTCGTGCATGGTGCGCTCCTTTTTGTGACAGCTTTTTCCATTCTGCTGCCGCGTTCTTCTTGATAAACCTCTCTGTAGAACCACAACGCTTTGATCTCTTAATGTGGTTCCAGTAAATAGAGTAGTTGTTTTTTTTAATGAGAGAAATGGCGTTCCTGTGATGATTGCGTGTCGAGCTTCGTTTGTTGTATACTACTCCCAGTAGCTATCTGAGAATCATAAGTCAGGGAGATCAGTTATGGGAGAGGAAGAACCCCTTCAGCCAGGAGAAGAGCGAAAACCGAATAATCGGATGAGATATGAACGAGAACGACGCGGCTGGTCACAGAAGAGAGTCGCCGATGCCGTAGGAGTGGGCCGGGAAACGGTGAGTCGGTGGGAGAGCGGTGTCCAGGGAGTCAGCCCTTATTACCGCGAGAAGCTCTGTGAACTCTTCGGGAAAGACGCCTTTGAACTAGGATTTGCGAACAAACGCGAGGCCAATAAAGCAATAGTCAATCTTCTGGGTAGAACACTGATCATATCTCCTGAAAGCACACAAGCACCTTTCTTGACAAATTTATGGGCTGATGACCTGCTCACTAGCTATACTCGTGGAATAGCTGCTTGCCAGGATTTATACTATAACGGTAATCCACATCAGGTTGAGGGCCTTTTACCTCTCTACAGCCATCAAACTGCACTGCTTGCCCAACAGGACGGTCCATTGCAGCGATCAGCGGCTCTCCTCGCTTCCCAGGCTTACCAGCTTGCTTGCGAATTAGCGACTGATCGTGAAGATTTCGGAACGGCAAGACAGGCGGGTCAGCAGGCTTTCTTCTATGCTCGGCTTGCAGGTGATAGCAACCTGCAAGTCGCAGCTTTGATCAGCCTTGCCAATCTTGGTTGGCACTTGAGTTCTGCCCAACCCCGCTGCTCGCGGAAACACAGCGAAGACGCCCTACAGGCTTATACACAGGCTGTGTCGTTGTTGGGGGACAACGTTACACCGCTGCTCAAAGGACGAACCTATGCCGGGCTTGCAGAGGTGTACGCCTTGCGAGGACAGTTCCAGGAAGCGATGCGAGCTATGGGACTGGCCTATGAGCACTTTCCTCTGAAACCAGAGGATGACCCGGCCTATCCCTACTTACGGGCCAGTCGCTATTCGCTTTACGTGTTCGGTGATGCACAGTCCAGACTCTTGCTCAATCAACCCGCAGAAGCTGAGAAAGCCTTGATTGCAATGCAGAAAGAGACGAACGACCCGGCGATTGAACCTATCACGAAAGTAGACCTGCTCTACTACCAGGCAGAAGTCCAGATACGCCAGAGAGAACTGGAGTCAGGCACGGCGGTCTTGACCGAAGCGGCAATACTGGCAAAAAATCTTGGCTCTCGCCTGTACTTTAACAAACTTGCGGCAAGCTATCATCGGCTAGAAGCACAATGGGCCGGAGAACCTTCAGTCGTAACGTTAGAAGAAGTGTTCCAGCCCTGGTGACGAGAAATAGACCATGTTAGTTATAGAAGTAGTAAAAAGCAAGAAAAGATGTAGCGCCCCAGAGACCATGTAGGCACTACATGTATGGCGAGGGTTCTGACAACGATCAGCTTCCCACGATTTTGCCCGCGTCGAGGAGCCTGGGACAGCTCTCGGCATGGTGAGGGTGAGCAGGATGACAGAGGGACAGGCAGTAAGGTAAAATAAAAGGAGTAGTCAACGATGAAAACATGCCCAATTTGTCATGGAACAGGCAAGGTACAGGGAAATGTCATGTGTTCTCGCTGCGATGGCACAGGCGCAGTGGTAAAAGAGGATGATTTTTACCGTCCGACAGTCATGGCCTGTTTACGATGTCGCGGTAAAGGCTATCTTGAGAATGGAGAGCCTTGCCCTGATCGCTACAAAAAGGATCATCCATGAGATCTGAGAGAGACGATAAAGCCGCGCGTATGACTGCATGGGAGGCTGCCCTGGCATACTGGCGCACTTGCACCGATGGGAGTGGCTACCCCATAGACGAGAGCATCCTGGAAACCGTCGCCGTCCTCAATTTACTCTCTATCTCTACCACCTCTTCCTGTGGGGGACACGCCGATCGGGGTGTCGTGTTTCCTTATGTCATGCTCGGTGTGTGCTCAGAAGAGGCAGAGGCAGCCAGTAGACGAGAATTGGACCTTGCAAATGAGGAATACATTTTTCAATGTGAATATGGAGAGGACAAGCGAAACAGCGCCTGGTACGAACGACGCGCTCTTCTCCGACGGTGGAGACCATTACACTGGGAAAGCGCTCTTTTACTGATGAAGTACATTGATGCCTTTTACCAGATTCACGCTCCTGTCTCTCCTGAGCACCATTTGATTGTACGCCCCTTGCTCTCAACGGGGATCAGTATACTTCAGCCCTTCCATGCCGCACAACAGTTTACAGCCATCGAGCTGACTCACGACGAGAAGCTGGCCTTGCTTGCCCACGACCAGGAAGAGATGAGATCCCTGACAATTTTTCTCAAGGCGCGCTATTTTGCTCATACGGAAAAAGAAGTGGTTCACCTGTAGGCTGTGGCCTAAAAAGCTCCCCCGCTCGCCAGAGTGGCTTGCGGGGGAAGCATCCGAGCATAAGCTCATTACTGAGAGCGGGGAAGAGCTAGAGCCAGAGGCTGTGCAATGCCTGCTCCATCTTCTCGCGTTCGACTACGTGGACACGCTGCGGGCGCTCACCCTCGCTCTCGCATTCACTGATGAAGTGGGCAAGATCGGCGACACGACTGGCATACCCCCACTCGTTATCGTACCAGCTTACCAGGTGGACCAGGCCATTGTCGGGCAGGATCGCCGTCATCAGACCATCCACGATGCTCGACCGACTGTCACCGCGAAAGTCGCTGGAGACCAGCGGCAGATCGGTATAGCCAAGCACACCAGCCAGCGAGCCACAGGCTTCCTGGGCAAAAACGGCGTTGATTTCCGCTGCGGTCGCGGGCCGCTCCAGTTCGGCCACCAGGTCGATCACCGAGACGGTAATCGTCGGCACGCGGTAAGCGACGCCATTAAACCTGCCTGCCAGCGCCGGGATGATCTGGCCGAGCACTTTTGTGGCGCCGGTTGAGGTCGGGATGATGTTCTCGGCTGCCGCGCGGGCGCGACGCGGATCTTTATGGCTGCGGTCAAGGATACGCTGATCGTTGGTATAGGAGTGAATGGTACTCATCATGCCGGAGCGCAGACCAAAGTGCTCGTGGAGTACCTTTGCCACTGGTGCCAGACCATTGGTTGTGCAGGAAGCGGCGGAAATGATCTGGTGCTCAGCCGGGCGATAGTCGTGCTCATTCACGCCAACGACCAGCGTCACATCCCCGCCTTTACACGGTGCCGTGACCAGCACTCGTTCCGCACCGGCCTGCAAATGAGCCGCAGCCTGCTCACCTGTGGTAAAAGCGCCCGTCGCCTCGATCACCAGCTCGACGCCCAGGTCACGCCAGGGAATATCCAGCGGATTGAGATGGGACACGATGGCAATGGATCGCCCATCAATGATGATATGATCATCGTCAGCTTCCACACGACCATAGAAAGGCCCATAGGTAGAGTCGAACTGGAAAAGATGGGCGTTGATCTGCGCATCGCCACGATCATTGATCGCTACAACGTCCAGATTGACTCCACGCTTCAAGGCAGAACGCAGTACCAGCCGGCCAATACGTCCAAAACCGTTAATGCCTATCCTCATGCATGAGCTCCTTCTTTGCTCTCTCTTATTGTTCCAGATGAGACGATGTATCCAGTAAAGCCAGCGCACGTGTCACCACCTGCTCGACGGTGAATCCGTAACGCCGCAGCACCTCTTTGCCCGGCGCCGAGGCACCAAAGCGTTCGACACTGAGCGTTGCTCCATACTCACCTGTGTAGCGGCACCAGCCCTGACTGATACCCGCTTCAACTGCCAGGCGCGGCGTCCCCGCTGGTCCTAGCACAGCCGTGCGATATGTCGCCGGCTGCTCATCGAAGAGTTCCCAGCTCGGCATGCTCACCACACGCACACGTCTCCCCTGTGCCACCAGTTGCTCGCGCGCCGCCAGGCAGAGCGCCACCTCAGATCCTGTCCCGATCAGGACAAGCTCAGGCGCGGCGGTACCATCACCCGGCGCCTCGGCCAGTACATATGCTCCGCGCGCAACACCTTCTGCTCCTGCCAGACTAGCATGCTCTCGTTCAAAAATCGGCAGATCCTGCCGTGTCAGAATCAGCGCCACCGGGCGATGGCGTTCGGCCAGCGCGATCCGCCACGCCTCTACCACTTCGTTAGCGTCGGCAGGGCGAATCACGACAAGATGAGGAATCGCGCGCAGTGAAGCAAGATGCTCAACCGGTTGATGGGTTGGCCCATCCTCTCCAATAGCAATGCTGTCATGGGTAAAGACATATTTCACGCCCAGGCCCATCAGCGCAGCCAGGCGCATCGGCGGGCGCATATAATCGGCGAACGTAAGAAAGGTAGCGCCATAAGCGATGAGGCCGCCATGCAGGGCCATGCCGTTGAGAATCGCTCCCATCGCATGCTCGCGCACCCCAAAATGCACATTCTGCCCTCCCCAGCCCCACTGACCACCGGCGGCTCCCTGGATGACCGGATTCTCTGCTGGCGCGCTCTCTGGCAGAGGTCGCTGAAAATCTCCGCGCCCGGCCAGCGCCGTATTCGTCGATGGGTTGAGATCAGCCGAACCGCCCACCAGATTCCACAGGCGTCCGGCCAGCACATTGAGCACTTTGCCGCTGGCTTTGCGTGTCGCCATCGGGCCATCCTCCGGCGTAAAATGAGGCATTGCATCATCCCAACCGTCAGGCAAGATACCGGCTAGCACCTGCTCATACTCTGCAAACAGGTCGGGATACGCCTCGCGGTACGCTGCCATCTGTTGTTGCCAGGCCGCCTCCTGGGCCGCACCTTGCTCCAATGCCTGTCGGAAGAAGGTCAGCACCTCGTCAGGCACATAGAAAGGCTCTTCAAAAGGCCAGCCGAGACATTGCCTGGTCAGTCGTACCTCGTCCGCGCCAAGTGGAGAACCATGCGCCTCAAACGTATCTTGCTTATGCGGACTACCATAGCCGATGTGCGTGCGCACACAGATCAGCGAAGGATGCGCCTCGTCAGCGCGCGCACGCTGCAATGCGGCATCGAGTGCCGCCACATCGTTGCCGTCTTCCACCTGCTGCACCTGCCAGCCATAAGATGCGAAGCGGGCCATCACGTCCTCGCTGAAAGTCAGTGCAGTCGCACCCGCCAGCGAGATACCATTCTGATCGTAGAGGTAGATCAGTTTGCCCAGTCCCAGGTGGCCAGCCAGTGAAGCGGCTTCGGCTGCCACACCTTCCATCAGATCGCCGTCGCTGACGATGCCATAGGTAAAGTGGTTTATGATCGCGTAGTCAGGCCGGTTAAAGTGGGCAGCCAGGAAGCGTTCGGCCAACGCCAGTCCTACACCGTTGGCAAAACCCTGACCGAGCGGTCCGGTAGTCGTCTCCACGCCTGGCGTCAGCCTATATTCAGGATGGCCCGGCGTGCGACTTCCCCACTGGCGAAAACGCTTGAGTTCGTCCAGTGACAGGGGATAGCCCGTCAGATAGAGCAGACTGTAGAGCAGCATGGAGCCATGGCCGGCTGAGAGCACAAAACGGTCACGATTGGGCCACGCAGGATTGGCCGGATTATGACGCAGATGGCGCGTCCACAACGTATAGGCCATCGGGGCAGCTCCTAGCGGTAAGCCGGGATGGCCGGAGTTCGCCTGCTGGACAGCATCCATTGCCAGTACACGAATGGCGTTGATGCAGAGTTGTTCGAGATCATATCCGGTATCGGCAGCCGACGACGAGGCTTCACGTGGCATGTGCTTCATATTTCCACCTCGTCGCGCTGCTTCGCTCGCAGCAGGTGATAGACCAGGAGCAACTGTGTCAGCGCCAGGGGATGGCTATGCCGGCTGTCACGGCTCTGCGCATCGGAGTATTCACCGAAATCGGCCAGCGAGGCGGCACCTGAAGCATCAAGGTGATCAAGAATACAGCGTTCAAGCGCGCTGGCAGGCTCATCAGGAATGGAGCCATCAATCTCCAGGTATTCGACGGCTCGTCCCCCCTCGCGTCCCAGGCGTGAACGCACGCAGCCCGACGTATCCTGGGCGATGACCTCACTCAGATCGGGATGATGCAGCGTGCCGTGCAAAGTCAGGCAGACATTGAGATGAGCGTCACCATCCTGGTCAAGCTGGGCCGCCTCGCCCGGATAGAAAGAGACCACAATATCGGCATGATGGCGCTGCGGCCGGATATAGGCTTCTGAATCCGGTTCGCGGATCGCCAGTTCGCGTAATACGTCTTCCTCAGTATAGCCACGCCTGGCGGTATCGCGGCGGATTTTCCAGCGCCGCCTCAGATCCTCCGGGGGATTGAGGAAGACACGCACACTATAGGCATTGCGCATCTCTTGCCAGTACATGCCAAGCAGCCCTTCGACGATCAAGAAAGGTTTGGGGACGACATACTGCGGTGGCCCGAAATCGCCCAGACTGTGGTCGTAGTGCGGCTTCAGAATCGGCTCCCCGGCGCGCAACAGGCGCAAATGCTGCGCCATGATATCAAGATAATTGCAGGCAGGATTTAAAGGGGTAATCCCCATTTCTTTGCGCTGCTTACGGTTATAACGGTGATAATCGTCTGTGCAAAGTACCGAGACCCGCTCCTGGCCCAGGATCTGGGCAATGCCCCGGCTCAGCGTCGTTTTTCCTGCCGCGCTATCTCCTACAATCCCCAGAATGATCGGACGTGCAGCCGCTCCATATGGTACAGCCATGTTATTCTCCCAACTGCTTCTCTAAATACATGAAAACGCATACAGTGATCTTCATTCAGCATACTGTTTGTGCCAGCCTTCTGCCACTTGCAGGACAGGGTAGCGCTCGTACCAGGGACGCGCGCGATAATTAGCAATGGCGGAAAGAATTTCGAGGCGACTGAGCGCCGTCGTGCGCAACGCCTGTTCACGCTCTTCAGCAGTCGGCAGATCCATCGCTTCCTGCCAGATGGCCCGACCGACCATAAAGCCACTGGCCCCTTCCTCGCAGGCAATCTCTACCAGCCGCTGGAAAACAGCGAAACGTTCTGCCGCCGAGAGAATCACCCAGGGAACAGGCGAGATGGCCGTCAACTGCCGGCAGTGCTCGCGCATACGAGCCTCGTCTTGCTCATAGTGCGGATCGTCAGGGAACTCACTTTTGAGCAGATCAATACCGAGACCGCTTAAACGGCGCGCCGATTCCAGAACAATTTCAGGCTTTTGCCGCGCAAACGCGGCAGAATTCTTTTTCTGCCCCGGCTCAATGGGATAGGACATCGGCTCAAGCAGAAAAGCGATATCATAGCGGCGACATTCCTCTGCAACACGCGCGACCAGCTTTTCCTGCTGGCCGGCTGTAGGCCCTTCAGGATGGTAGTACAGCAACAGCTTGACAGCAGCAGCTCCCATCCGCTTGATCTTTGCAACGCTCCAGCCCTCTGTCATCGGCGTAACACGCGCCTCATCGCCACCCTCATAGCCTGATTCTTCAAGCGCGACGATCAGGCCAGCGCTCCCAGGAAGTACGTTCGCCGCGACTGCCTGCGCCGCCCCATACACAGGATCGAGCAGAACTGCACTGGAGTGAGGGGCGAAGATGCGCGTCATACGCAGTTTCTCCTCAACAACCGCTGCATAGCCAATCGTCTTATCAGGCATCGCACGCTGTAAACTTTGCTTGAGCGAACCACGATGATCCAACGCCGTTACCGTGATCACTCCTCGCGCGTTTGCTACCTGCTGAATGCCACGTAACTTTCCAGGAAAGAGTGTCTCGCCAGCCGCCTGCTGGCCGACTCCCGGCTGAGTTATTTTGATCGTATCCATCCTCGGCCTGCCTTTCAATGCAAATCAAAGCAAAAAGTACCAGATACCTGTGAGGAGTGCCGCAGTATTGCTGAGCTTACTGCGAACACGCAAAAATCTCCCCCCTGCCGAAAAAAGCAGAACACAGGTGATTTTCTCTTCCTTTTTTAGTGGAAGCAGAAAAGTTGATTCATGACAAGCTCAATCAGAAAGCAGCCGGCTTCTTACATAGGCCGTGCTCATGATATAATATACACGGTACAATATATAAGAACAAGCGGTAATTCCCTATACTCAATATAGATTGAAGCTTATAGATGAACTGGACATCGCTGGAAAACATCACCATTCGCCAGTTGCGTGTGTTCTGTACGGTCGCGCACTTTCTGAGCTACACGCAGGCTGCTGAAGAACTGGGATGCCGGCAACCGACCGTCTCGGCGCTGGTTGCCGAGCTGGAACGGGCCACGAAGCTCACCCTGTTGGAGCAATGGGGGAAGCGCCTGATGCTGACAGACGAGGGACGCGAGTTCTATGCGCACGCACAACTTGTTGTTGAGGCGGCGGATGAGGCATGGCGCGCAATGGCGGAGCTGCGAGGAGTTGCAATGGCGGAGAGCACTCCGCTGCGCATCGCTGCTGATACCACCGTTGGCACGTATGTTCTGCCGCATCTGCTGGGA
>JADBKA010000281.1 GCA_014896635.1 Ktedonobacteraceae bacterium | reverse complement strand
TCTCTTTTGAGAGAGAAGGAATGCCCTCTTAAGTTAACGCGAATGGGAGTGTCTCCCCAACCACCATTCTCTTACGAAGCTAGAGAGCGGCGAAGGCATGAAAAGGCCGGCTCTTTTCATGCCTTCGCCGCCACTTTTTCATTTTTGCGCCGCCTGGAGCGTGCGGTGCCGTCAGCCTTCGCCTTTTCTCCCGTGTCCTGAGAGGGTTCCAGAGCGGCATCGAGCACTTCGCGGATATCGGTCACGAACACAAAGTGCATCTGATCGCGCAGCTCTTTGGGCAGATCCTCAAGCAGGTCTGGCTCGTTCTTCTTCGGTAGAATAACCGTGCGAATGCCTGAGCGATAAGCGGCCAGCACTTTTTCTTTGACGCCGCCAATCGGCATCACCTTGCCACGCAGCGTAATCTCGCCTGTCATAGCGACGTCGGAGCGCACCTTACGCCCGCTTGCCAGAGAGACTAGCACAGTGACCATCGTAACGCCAGCCGAGGGGCCATCCTTAGGGATAGCGCCGGCGGGTACATGAATGTGAACATTCTGTTCCTCGAAGGCATGTTCCGGCAGGCCGAGCCTCTCCGCATTAGAGCGAACGTAGCTCAGAGCGGCCATCGCCGACTCTTTCATCACGTCGCCGAGCTGGCCAGTCAGGGTCAGGCGTGCCTCCTTGCTGGGCATGGCTGCCGCCTCGATGAAGATGATTTCTCCCCCAACAGGTGTCCAGACAAGGCCGGTAGCAATGCCGGGACGATCAATGCGCTCGGCAGCTTCCTCGAAGAAACGCTGGCGGCCCAGGTATTCGGGGATCTGAGCGGCGGTGACGTAGATTGGCGTCTCTTTCCCCTCGCTGACCTGGCGCGCCGCCTTGCGGCAGAGCGATCCGATCTCACGTTCCAGATTGCGTACGCCGGCCTCGCGTGTATAATCGCGGATGATGCGCTGGATTGCCTCATCGTCGATAGTCAGTTCGTCCTTGCGCAGACCGTTGGCTTCGATCTGCTTGGGCAGCAGGTAGTTACGCGCGATATGCAGCTTCTGTTGTTCGGTATAGCCTGAGAGTTCCAGGATCTCCATGCGGTCGCGCAGAGGAGCCGGGATGGGTTCCAGCGCGTTAGCGGTAGCGATGAACATGACCTTTGAGAGGTCGAACGCCAGGTCCAGGTAGTTATCGCGGAAGTTGTAGTTCTGTTCGGGGTCCAGCACTTCCAGCAAGGCTGATGAGGGATCACCGCGCCAGTCAGCGCCGACCTTATCAACCTCGTCGAGCATGATCACCGGATCGTTTGTCTCGACGCGGCGCAGGGTCTGGATAATGCGCCCTGGCATTGCACCGATATAAGTGCGGCGATGCCCACGAATCTCGGCCTCGTCGCGGATACCGCCGAGCGACATACGCGCGAACTTGCGGCCCAGAGCGCGAGCGATGGATTGTCCAAGCGAGGTTTTGCCAACGCCCGGCGGCCCGACAAAACAGAGAATCGGCTCGCGGTTGATCACTCTGGCGCGTTCCTGACCGGATTGGCCGGACTGAGCGGGCAGCGGCTGCGTAGACGGTATAGAGAGCGGCTGTGAGGGCTGCCTGGGCGTGCTACCGTTGGCGTCTTCGGCAGCAGCAGTTTGCTGGCTGCGCTCAAGCTCCTCGGCCTGCCGCTCCTCTTTCAGGTGGCGCACGGCGAGGTATTCCAGAATGCGCTCTTTGATCTTCTCCAGGTCGTAGTGATCCTGGTCAAGGATCTGCCGCGCATGCCCGACGTCGATCTTCTCGCCGGTGCTCTTGCTCCAGGGCAGGCTGACCAGCATCTCCAGGTAGGTGCGGATGATGCTGTACTCTGGTGAGACGGTGGGCAGCTTCTCAAGGCGTGAGAGTTCGCGGTTGGCCTCTTTCAGGGCTTCATCGGGCATCTTCGCTTCGTCGATTTTACGCCGCAACTCGTTGATGGTGGCCTGCTCCTCGCTCTCCTCACCCAGCTCGCGCTGAATGGCTTTGAGCTGTTCACGCAACAGATACTCGCGCTGCATCTTGTTCATTTCTTCCTGGGCGCTGCTCTGAATCTTTTTGCCCAGCTCGAAGATTTCCAGTTCGTGGCGCAGGAAACTGCTCAGTTGTTCCAATTTGGCGCGAACCGAATCGAGTTCGAGCAGTCGCTGGCGCAGTTGCAGGTCCATCTGCACGAACGTTGAGATGACATAGACGACGTGACGCGGCTCTTCCAGATTCAGGGTGGCAGCGGCGACGCCTTCGGGCATATTCTGCACAAGCGTGACGAGACGCTGGAAGTAGCTGACCACGTTGCGCTTGAGAGCTTCGGTCTCGTTATCCTCTTCCTGGATATCGGGTCGCAGCGAGACGTGGGCCATCAGGTAGGGCTTTTCCTGGGTGAATTCGCCGATATCGACGCGCTCCAGGCCCTGGACCGCGATCTGGATGGTGCCATCGGGCATACGAAACATACGGCCAACGCGCGAGACGGTACCGACCTTGAAAATGTCTTCGGGTCCGGCCAGCTCGATGTCAGCGGATTTCTGGGCGACCAGCACGACCAGGCGGTCCCCACGCATCACGTCGTCGATCAGGCGGATCGAGCGTTCCTGGCCGATGGCAAGCGGCTGAACTGAAAACGGGTAGACGACAGTATCCTTGAGAGGGAGAACCGGCAGTACCTCAGGGATACTGAGTCGCTCCTCTTCTTGAGCGGGCCTCTCCGCTTCACGTGCTGGCTCGCGCTCCTGTTCGCGCGCTGTGGTCTGTGCCTGCTCGCCTTCGTGCTGTCTCACTTCTGGCTCTGGCTGTTTCTCCTGTTCGGTTGCGCTCTCTTCGCTCTGGCCCATCGTTGAGATATCTTCGTGTCGTCGCGCTTCTACATGTTGTTGAGGAGCGGTCGCTGTGGGTGTCGCTGTGTCGGGTAGAGTGGTCGGCTGCTCCTCATCTGTGGCTTCCTGTTCGTGAATAAATTCCTTCTCCATAAAACCTTCTTTACACCTGTATAATTGCGGAAAAATGAAAACTAAGGGAGCTTATTCCCAGGTTGAATGCGTACCTGTTCGGGCCGACTGGTGGGTGCTTTGGGCAAGTGTACGGTGAGAAAACCGTTCTCATAGCGGGCTGTGACTGCTTCGCGGTCAATCGGAGACGGTATGAAGATCTCGATACGGAACGGCCCGTAACGTAACTGAGCCTCGTGGTAGTACAGGTTATCCTGGAGTGCGTGATCATCGTATCGCTCGCCGCTGATGATCAGAGCATCTTCATAGAGCGTCACTTCGATATCTTCCTCTTTCATCCCGGCCAGCTCAACCTTCACGGTCATCATGGTGGCAGACTCAAAGATATCGGCCAGCGGTCTCCATGTCTTTGACCGTTGCAACATGGCCTGCTGGCTTTGCCGCAGAGCCTCTTGAATCAATTGGCGATAGTGCTGTTGCAACTGGCTCTGTGGGCCATCAATGTAGCGGTATGTCACGTGTCGATAGCGCATGCGCATGTCATTTATCTCCTGGCTCCTGGCGAAGGCGCCTCTCAGTAAAAAGGCAAAAGGAAGAAAGTACGACTGTTTCCGTGCCTTCCTTTGCCTTTTGCCTGTGCTCTGCTGTACAACAGTGGATCTGGCGCGTTGTTTTTTATGCTAGTGGAAGATCCTTTTCTCCGGCAGCAAGCGCCTTCTGGCAGTCCTGGCAAATGTATTCGTATTCAGAATGACTGTCTGAGAGCACGTCGCTCTGGATGACACGTGCATAGCGTAAACGGGTAGCCTTACCACATCGTGCGCAGTTCACATATGTCTGCGAGAAGGCGGTACGTCGGGTCCCAAGAATATCTTCCTGCATGTCCGACTCCTGTCTTGTACTTGCTCTTCCAGGGAAGATTACAATATGGTAAAGAGATCTTCCAGGAAAAACTACTAGTATGAACGAAGGTTGACGGCGAAAGCAACAAAACCCGCCTTTTTGAAACAAAGGCCGGCCTGCCATCCTTGATTATGGCACGTGAGACTTGAAATTGCAAGGGCATACGCTGCCGTGTTTGACGTGTTCCAGTCGATATGCTACTATGTTTCTAGATACCTCTTTGATGGCTATTGTGGATTATCTTATCGCGCTGCCTGGACCGCTGCACACCGGGGTGAGCGTTCCCCCGTTCCCGCGACGGGATAGGTCTCCGCGCAAGTTGTCAATAGGGCGAAGGTCAATGATCATGCAAACGCTCAAGCAATGGCTGCGCAGTCTGTTTGCCTGGTGGCCCTGGAAAAAGCCGGTTCCTACTGACTGTACCCAGATGGTCAGTAACCTGAGCAGTACGCTTTCCCCACAGGATGTTAATGGCCACGCAAGCAGAGACGCTGTGGCACCGCAGCCGGGTGTGACATCTGTTGCCATCGAACATGCTGACAATGATCCGTCAGAAGCGAACCTTTTAGCGCGCGAGGAGCATCCCGAACATACTTCACCCTCTCGATCCCTCTCTCTTCCCAGTGGGCCGGCAAAAGGCCGCCTGAAGAAACAGGAGCAGTCCCCGCCTCTTACTCCAGAGCAGCAGCATCTGGAATTCCTGCGCTACCTGCTGGCTCGTGGTCTGCTCAATGAGGGCTTTGAGGAAGGGCAGGTGCCGGACCAGTACAGGCGTTTACACCCGTAAATATTTGCTGCTTACTCACTTCACTGGGCTTCCGGCAAATCTGGGGGGGCATAGGAGGGCTTCTGTCTTTCTGGGTTTACGTTTGTATTATTGCACCGGCGGTTGCTTCAACGAGGAGGCGAATGCACGGCGATGCAGTGCCTGCTGGCTGAATAATCCAGAGAGATGCTTTGTGAAAGGCGGCGTGCGAACTGTGAAGACTGGTATTGGTGCCGGCGAGGAGCATGCGATGTCCCGCCGCTCCCCCACTGCTCTGGGCGTTTTCCTCTGTTGCCTGTTACTGGTAGCCTGTGCTACGCCGTCTCCCACAAAATCACCTGCGGCACCTGTCTCATCCCACGCCAGCGCTACTGCCACTATTCCATCTTCCGCGACACCTGCTGTTACTCCTACGTCGATCACGCCGAAACGCTATAAGGCGCGCACACTGTTGCGAGGCGTTGGCAGGCCGGATGATCTGGCATTCGACCGGCAAGGACGCCTGCTCTTCAGCGATGCACATAACGGAACAATCAGACGGTTGAACGGGGATGGAAGCACAACGATCCTGCTACGTGGACTCGCCGGTCCTGAAGGTATTGTCGTGCTGTCAGACGGTACCATGATCTTCGCCGAGCAGAACACGCATCGCATTCTTCGTCTTGCGCCCGGCTCAACGACACCGGTCCTATTGCGCAACCTGCCCGGTATGCCGAGCAAGGCATCGTGCAAAGATGGCGTTGACGGCATCGCCTTCGATCCCACCACAAATACGCTGATTATCCCGGATAGTCCGACCGGTGAGGTCTATCGTATGAACCTGGACGGCAAGGCGCTGACACTGCTGGCGAAGGGCATGAGCCGTCCTGTTGGTGCGGTGGTCGATGCGCAGGGGACTATCTATGTTGCCGACGAGTGCGGTGGAGCAGTCTGGACAATTACGAAAGATGGCAAAACAACCAGTCTGGGTGGTTTTGGCATGCCCGATGATGTGGCGCTTGACTCGCAGGGCAATCTCTGGGTGATCGACCTCGCGCCGGCCATCCACGCGCTGATTCGCGTCAACCTGCATAGCGGCCAGCGCACGACCATCGCCAGTCAGGGCTTCATCGAGCCACAGGGACTGGTCATCGACCAGCATGATACAATATTTGTGGCAGACGATTATGCCA
>JADBKA010000280.1 GCA_014896635.1 Ktedonobacteraceae bacterium | reverse complement strand
AGGAAGGCAAAGTCCCCCTGGCCCCCCCTTTCTGCTAAGTTAACGCCTATGGGGGCACCCCAACTCCCCCGCCAGGGGACCGACCGTCCCCTGGACCTCTGCTTTTCGGGTTTTTGCGGTACACTGAAAGGCCCTGTAGACATGCGCCAGTAGTTGACCAACCCGCCTCAATCCTGCTACACTTTGGAAGTCTACCAGGATCATCTGAGATCCTGAGACATCCTGTAAAATGTCTTCCTGGGAGTGTCTTTCATGCTTTTAACGGAAAGGCGGCGTACCCTTCTTTCCAGAGGAATCGTGGTGATTGTCGTCTTGTTGGTCCTGGTTATGCTCATTCCCAGGTATCTGCAAGACCCGGCTATCCCTTCGTTGCTGACCGGGCGCGCACCTGAAGGTAACTGGACCTCTTCGGTCTGGGCGCCTTCTAATAATACGATGCTCGGAACTTCCGTCGGTGCGGGGAGCAATATCTGGTTCACTGGCCATGACGGCATTATCAGTACCGTCTTCTTCCCGACTGTCGATATGCCCAATACGACTGCGCTAGAATTCCTGGTCGGTGATAGCGAACATACCTGGGTTGACGAGGAACAGAATGATACAGAGGCCTATACGCGGCTTTACAACCAGCACTCTCTGGCCTGGGAAACCACTAATACCGCCAGGAACAGGAAATACAAAATTGAGAAGATCATCTACACAGATCCTACACGTGACTCGCTCATTCAGAAAGTCACTTTCACCGCTCTGAAAGGAACTCTTGCCGATTATCTCCTCTACGTCTACTATGATCCGACTATCCATAATTCTGGCGATAAAAATAATAGCTATACTATGACCTATAAAGATCGCGTTATGCTCGTCAGTACCGATACTTCGCGTGACTATGCCAGCGCTCTCGCAGCCTCACTGCCTTTTCAACAGGACATGACCAGTTCGGGATTCGTCAGGTTCAATGATGGGCAAACTGATCTTAAAGGGAATGCGAGCTGCGGCAACGATAAATGCCCTGATTACACGATGAACTATGGCTACGACTCCGCTCAACGCGGCAATACCGCACAGATGGGCCTGCTCGATCTCTCTAATGATGGCGAAGTGAACGTCACGACACGAAGCAGTATTACCTTCTATCTTGTCCTCTCATTTGGACAGAATACGGGCGGCAACACGGCAACCATCAATGCACAAAAAGAACTCGATGACACGCTCAAAGCCCTGGCACTGCAACAGAACACCGATTTGATTCTGAATATGTACATATCCCAGTGGAACAGTTTCGACGATAGCCTGAAGCAGCCGCCGGCTGTTGGTAGTTCAGCCAGGATTCGCGCAGCTCGCCAGCAGGAATATTACCTGGCGGCTAACGTCCTCAAGGCCGCGCAGGATAAACAGACAGGCGCATTTATTGCAGGACCGGGTAAGCCCTGGGGAGAGATGCGCGGCGATGATATGGTTGGTGGACATCATCTCGTCTGGCAGCGCGACCAGTATCAGATTGCCAGTGCTCTGATCCTGGCCGGCGATACAACCGATCCAACGCGCGCGCTCCAGTGGTCCTTCGCCAAGCAGCAACAGAAGGATGGACATTTTCCGCAAAATAGCTTTGTAAGCGGCGAACCCTACTGGACTGGCATCCAGATGGATGAACAGGCATACCCGATTATGCTGGCCTGGAAACTGGGACTCACCGATCCCGTGACCTACTTCCAGCATATCAAGCCCGCCGCTGACTATATCGTCGCGCATGGCCCGGCGACACCTCAGGATCGCTGGGAAGAGAACGGCGGCTACAGTCCTGCGACCATCGCAGTCGAGATCACCGGCCTGCTCTGCGCCGCCGACATCGCCCATACCAATAAGGATACTACCAGTGCACAGCGCTACCTGGAGACTGCCGACAACTATCAACGCAACGTTGTGAAGTGGACGTATACGACAAACGGCCCGCTTGGCAAAGATGGCTACTTCCTGCGCCTCTCACAGAATGGCAATCCCAATGCCGATGCGGCACTCGCGCTATTCAATCGCGCCGGCACCTACGATCAGCGCGAAATCGTGGATACCAGCTTCCTCGAACTGGTGCGCCAGGGTATCCTGCCAGCCAGCGCCCCTGTTATCACCAGCTCGCTTGCAGTGGTCGATGCTACTATCAGCCAGACCATCAACGGCAATCGCTACTGGTTCCGCTACAACCACGATGGCTACGGCGAGCACAACGATGGCTACGATTTCGACGGTACCGGTAGGG
Source organism: Ktedonobacteraceae bacterium (assembly GCA_014896635.1). The sequence goes on along the minus strand of JADBKA010000280.1, from coordinate 3,539 downwards.
GAAGGCTCTGGCCACTGCTCTCGGGCGAGCGGGGTGTCTACGCAGTCGCGGCAGGCAAAGATGCCGAGCCTTACCTCACTGCTCTGCTGGCAGCCGCCAATCGTAGCGGTATGATTCCTGAGCAAATCTGGGACAATGCAGCTCCTGGCGGCTACCAGCCAGGCCAGCCTACCAAATCAATCAATCCGCTCAACCGCGCAATGGCGGAATATATCATCCTGCTCGTTTCTATCGCGCACCACTCTGTCGCCGATGCCATCAGCCTTACGCACCAGCGATATCTCACGCCACCTGAAGAGAAGCAGAACAGCAAGCAGTCCTCGCCCTCACCTACCCCGACGCCCACTCCAACGCCGGTAGCGCCGGTACCATAGAGCAGAGCGACTCCTCAGAGAAAGTTCTCTCCTTTGTGAGAGAATTGGCAGGTTACCTCTTGACATTGCCCGGGCAATCAGGTACACTGATAAATGGTTGCCCGGGCAATATCTTGTATTTCTAAGGAAGAACGAGAGCATGGTCACTGTCTACGACATTGCGAAAGCCGTTGGTGTGACGAAAACTACCGTTGCAAATGCGCTTGCTGGTAAACCGAACGTGAGTGAAGCAACTCGCCAGCGTATTCTCCAATGCGCGCAAGAAATGGGATATCGCCCTAACCTGCTGGCACGCAGTTTCTCGCAACGTAAGACCTTCACCATCAGCCTTATTCTTCCCTCAATCTCTCATCCGTTCTACCCTGAAGTTGCCGAAGCAATACAGATTTATGCCAGTGGCTCGGAATATCAAACGATCTTATGTAATACGCGCAGCAACTATGTCCTGGGGAAACAGCAGATGGAGCGTCTGGTCAGTCGCTGGGTTGATGGGTGCGTTGTGATGGAAGAGAGCATGGATATTGCTGATCTCGTGCAATATTTCCAGCAGGGCCTGCCTCTCGTGTTGTGCGACTGGCAAGAGCATGAACCGCCGCCTGATATTCCGCAGGTGCGGGGCGATTACTTTCGCGCGGGAGTGCTGGCTGCTGAGCATGTGCTTGATCTCGGCCATCGCCACGTAGCGGTGATTGTGGATGAGCCGGGGCAGATCCTGCGCTTGCAGGGTTTCTGCACTTGTTTGCAGCAGGCGGGCATCACAGTACCACGTGAAATGATTCTGCATGGGGATTCTTCAGTACAGAGTGGCTATGCTGCCGTGCAGACCCTACTGACTGCACCGGTGCTCCCCACTGCGATTTTTGCAACTACCGATCTGATGGCAATAGGGGCATTAAATGCGCTGCTTGATGCGGGATTGCGCGTTCCACAGGATATCTCCCTGATCGGGCTGGACGATATCACGATCTCCAGCCATATACGACCGTCATTGACGACCATTGGCTTTCCAAAAGAGCAGCTGGCAAAGGAAGTCGTGGAACTGCTCTTTGCCCAGATTCACGAATCACGAGAGATCACTCACTTACGTCTTATCGAACCTTATCTTGTCGTCCGTCAGTCAACCACCGGTCCCAGAAGCGAGTAATCCTTGCTGCGGCGGGCAACGGTTTTTTCTTAAACAGTGATACTACCTTGTGTTCAGATGGACAAGAAGCGCAAGCATCTTGCCCGTCCCGCCGGTGGCGGGACGGATCTCGACGGGTATCAAAATTCCATACCATGTTGCTTCTCTGAAAGCAACATGGTATGGGAGGGCTGGCTCAAGATGGATATTCGATTATTTCCCGGTTAGCCCTTTCATCCTGATGTCCTGTTTTATTCATTTCTTGTCGTCATAGTAGGAGGCGCAGTATTGACTCATCATCTTCCATCGCAACCATACTACACCCTTGATTTAAGGGAAGAGGGACACCAGATTGTTTCTGGTCACCTGAAGGCAGGCGGTATTTCGCCGCGAGGAGAAAGCATCTCCTTTACCAGCTATTATGCGGTCTGGAATGATCATCCCTGCTTGCCGGTCATGGGAGAATTTCATTTTTCTCGTTTCCCTCGTCAAGACTGGCGCCAGGAACTCCAGAAAATGCGGGCAGGGGGCATTCAGATTGTGGCGAGCTATCTCTTCTGGATTTATGTAGAGGAGGAAGAAGGCATTTTTGACTGGTCGGGAGACCGAGATATGCGTGCATTTCTGGAAATGTGTCAGCAAACAGGGCTGCGTGTTCTGCTCAGAATTGGTCCTTTTGCGCATGGGGAATGCCGCAATGGGGGCTTGCCGGACTGGCTTTACGGGCAGCCATTTCAGGTACGTTCCAACGATGAGCGATATCTTTTCTATGTGCAACGCTATTATGAGCAGGTGGGGAAACAGGTGGAGGGCTATCGCTTTCAGGATGGGGGACCGGTGATTGGGATTCAAATTGAAAACGAATATATGCACTGTGGGGCGCCCTGGGAAGTGACTTTCAAGCAAGGAAGCGAATGGATTCCTGCTGGTTCAGATGGGAATGAGCACATGCTGCGACTCAAACAACTCGCCCAGGCAGCCGGTTTGCAGGCCCCTTTCTATACCTGTACCGCCTGGGTCGGTTCGCCTGTACCGGAGCATGAGTTTCTTCCTATGCATGGGGGTTACGCCTTCACCCCCTGGCATCCTGATCCTGAATACCAGCAGGGGCCATCGCACGAATTTCTTTTCCGTGATCGTCATGCACATCCGTTGAACGGAAAGGAGGTGCCTTACCAGGCAGAGCACTACCCCTATGTCTGTTGTGAACTGGGGAGTGGAATTCAGATTACCTACCATCATCGCCCGATAGTAGAGCCGGAGTGTGTGCAGGCGATGGCTGTAGTTGCGCTGGGAAGCGGAGCAAATATCCTGGGCTACTATATGTATCATGGAGGATCGCATCCTATTGGCAAGCATGCGTATCTCAATGAATTCACCGTCCCCCGTATCTCATATGATTTCCAGGCGCCTATCCGGGAATACGGGCAACTCAACCAGTCGTATCATCGTTTGCGGGCATTACATCTCTTTCTCCATGATTTCGGTGAGCTACTGGCGCCTATGCCGGTCGTTGTGCCAGAACAGGCTGCACGGATTGAACCTGAGAACACCGACCTCCTGCGCTTTGCGGTTCGCAGCCGTAATGGTTCTGGCTTTCTGTTTCTGAATAACTACCAGGACCATGTGGTCATGCGTGAACATAAAGAGGTACGCTTTTCTCTGAATTTGCCGACTGGCACGCTCACGCTGCCGCAGTGCCAGGCATTGACAGTTCAACCAGGCGTCAGTGCCATCCTGCCTTTCAACCTGTTATTAGACGATCGGGTACTGTTGACCTACGCTACCGCTCAGGTTCTTACAACCATAAGTACGTCTGAGCAGACAAGCTATATTTTCTTTGCGCCCGAAGGGATGCACGCAGAATTTGCCTTCGAGAAGGCAACTTACCAGGCCATTGAAGTCACGCAAGGGACATTTAAGGAAGAGCAGAATCACGGCTATGTTCTTGTCGAGCCGGGTTTGCATTGTAGCATCCGCATCACTGCCCATGATGGGAAGAGTGTGCAATTGCTCGTGCTGACGCAGGATCAGGCATACAG
>JADBKA010000279.1 GCA_014896635.1 Ktedonobacteraceae bacterium | reverse complement strand
GCACCACTGTACACAGCGAGACCAGGATACTGTTGAAAAAGTAGCGGACCCAGGGCGCCATGTTCCAGGCGTGAACGTAATTCGACCACTGCCAGTCGGGCAGAAAGTGCGGTACGACATCGAAGGCACTACGCTGCGTCAGCAGAGAAGTGACGAATACCCAGTATAAAGGAAAAATTGCGATGGTTGCAGCGATTGCTGCGAGTACATAAAGCAGTATTTTTCTAATATGCCGGGGTTGTATACGTACACGGCGTGTAGTGCGGGGACGATCCGGCAACATGCTCTCTCCTTTGCTAGTCCATTGTGACGACTGTCCGACGGCTCAGCCCGAACTGTGCGATTGAAATAGTGAAAACGAGCAGGAACAGAATCACCGAGATGGCTGCTCCCAGGCCGTCGTGTGGGTTGCTCGAAAAAGCCTGTGTGAACAGGTAGAGGCCAAGTGTACGGGCGCTGTTGCCGGGACCGCCGCCGGGTCCGGCCAGCAAGAAGACTGGCTGGAACATCTTGAATGCCTCGATGGTGCTGAGCAGCAGTACGACGATGGTGATGGGTGTCAGCAGCGGCCAGGTGATGTGACGAAAGACCTGCCAGGTGCTCGCGCCATCCACGCGGGCAGCTTCGGCCAGCGTAGGAGAAATGTTGCCCAGGCCAGCCATGAAAATTACCATGTTGAAGCCGGTAGACTTCCAGAGCGTGTAGACAATGATGGCCGGAAGTACCCAGTGAGCATTACCTAGCCAGTCTACCGGCTGGAGATGGAACAGGCGCAGGATGCCGTTGAGCAAGCCGTGATAGTTGTCGAAGATCCAGAGCCAGATGGTGGTAGTGGCAACCATTGGTGTGATGAACGGTGTAAAAATAGCCAGCCGCCAGAAAGCTCTGGCGCGGATGCCCGACATTAAAATCAGGGCCAGAAAAAGCGAGAGAAGCAGATTTAAAGGAACGGAGATTATCACGTAAAGGAGCGTGGTTTGCAATGCCTGCCAGAAGTTGGTGTCACGCAGGAGAAACAGGTAATTGTCCAGTCCGATAAAAGGCTGTTCACCGCGATTGAGAAAGTTCCATTTGAAGAGGCTCATGTAAAAGACGAAGATGGAAGGTGCGTAAGAAAATACAATCAGGACAATGAAGGCGGGAAGTAAATAGAGGTAGGCTTGCCCTGTTGAGAACCAGCGCCGTTTGCCCCCTGCCGGCTGAATCGTTTTTTTCGCGTGCTCCAGCGTGGGGATGGCCAGGTCAAGATCGCGTTCCAGTCGCATAACTGCTCCGTGATTTACAGAAGTACGGCTCTATTGTAGCGGCTCACTATTAAATAACTGTAATCGGTACGGAAACGGAGTGTTAAAAACGAGGTTTTTTACCCCGGCATTCCAACCTACACTAAAACGGCGATTTTGCCTGGCCCTTTTTTAATACAACAATACGAAATAAAAACGTAGAATAACTCTCTTGCGCGCCCTCTTGATGACGGAGCCAACAATGGAAGTGGTGGGAGAGGCCACTTCCGGCGAGGAAGTGGTCTCACCATGCTGCCAGAACCATAGATATGCAGCTTCCAGCCGTCAGCTTCGCGGTGATACACTTCTACGCGAATGCTCTGAGAGTCAACGCACGTCGCTGCCAGAATCGCTGTTTCCAGCCAGCATGCCGTCGATGAGCGCGGTGCGGTCGAGCGGCAGAACAGGTACCGGTGGCTCATCCTGGGGAGTCGATTCAGTCCTTCCATCCATGCTGCAAAAACTCCTCTTGCTCAAAATCGAAGGTGATGTGTAGATCTTCGAGCCGGTAGCTGGTGCTGGCTATCTGATCCAGTCCAGCGAGCGCCCGGAAGGCAGGACCGAGCGGCATGGCGTGGTCGAGTAGCATGACTCAGATGGTCAACAGGTGAACACTGGTTACGGGTAGAATGGGCGGTGCAGATGGTCATACTTCTAATACCGAAAATACAAGATCAACGAACTCATTGTACTTCTTTTTCTCCTTTATCACCTCTGTTAAATTGAAAGAGGATGTGATTGTCTTATCATTAGAGATACGTTCCCATGCTTCACTTGTGATACAACTTGCGACTAAAATTGTTCTTGCATCTGGATTTTCTTTCAGCGCCTTCTCAAAGGATTTCTTTGCAGCTCCGTACCGCTCCAGCGCTCCCGCAGGATCAGTCCCTCCTTTCACTTCTATCACACCTGCCGGCATGCCTTGCCTGTCGATGAGAGAGATATCAGGCTCACTGGAAAAAAGGATCGAGGTCTGATTAGACAACATTATTCCGCGATATTGTGCCACATTGCCTGACTGCTCTTCAAGTTTTGCAGGATCGTAAGGCTCTATTGCTGTTCCAGTTCGAGGAATGAAAGCAATGAGCATGTTACGTTTAACAGCCTCTTTGAGGAGAAGTCGCTGCACAACCTTCTCCGCTTCCTCTCCTATAGCATTACGCCAGGCTCCATCAATCTGTGATCCCGTAGATGTAAGCAGCAATGCGTACAACTCTTCTCCTCTGAAGTTCTGTAGGGAACTGTCAATGATGAGAGAAATATGCTCATTAAACAGACGTATCAGAGTTAAAATCTGCTGACTGGTTAAAGTCATCCCATTGTCCGGGTCATTTTCGTACCTTTTAACATCTATATTGGTGAGATAGCCCACAGCTTTCTGAGATAAGGCTGCAATATTTCTGTAGTAGGCCAGGAGCGCCGGGTATTCTCGCAGCAAGCGGGGATGGCAGAATACCTGTATGGGCTTCAGTTCATGATGGTTACGGATATATGCAAAGGCATCATCTCCGATTCCCCAGTTAGCCCGGTCATCCCAGTTATAGAGATCCTCTGCTGGAAATAAATTCGCCACCAGAGAGGGAAACGTCAGTACGTTATATTCTTTGATTTTGCGATAAAAGAAAGTAGAACGGAGTCTATAATTTATCTGGTGTGCTTCCAGTAGCAGTTGATCACGTGCTTTTGCCATAGTAGCATCTTTCTCCCATACATAGACGCATTTCCGTAATTCAGAGCGGCCATGACTGCCCATTTGCTGGCTGCTGTTGCCTTTTCCCCGGCTGAGAGTCCAGATATGCTTCACCCCAAGGCCGAACGTCTCAGCGATGTCAGAGAGGATAAGATCCACTGGCACTTCTTCGCCAGCATAGCGGACGTTATCATTGACCATCACAATCGTACCCCCCGGTTTAAGGATACGGGCCAGTTCGTAAATGACAAAACACATCTCATAAAAATAATTCCGAACAAGGGTGACAACCCCGGCATTATTCAGTTTTCCCTGAGCCTGGTACTCATCGAGAATATGGAGTACCTCTTGCAAAGCTGCCTGTCTGGAGAAAGCTGTATCAATGATCTCAAAGTCGATTTCTCGACCGAGGAAAGTATAAAAACTCTGGAGCCTGTCTCGCTTATCTTTATTCTCTACTGTACAGGAAAGCATATCCTGCCGGAGTTGCTTTACCTGTTCCTCATCCAGACCCAAAAACACAAGTTCAAGCGCATAGGTGCGTGTATAATCATACCGATTCGCATAGGGTGGTGAAGTGATAACAGCATCAACTGAACTACTTTCAAGTTGAGGAAGCACTTCCAGACAGGACCCCTGGCGAAGTTCAGGTTCTGGACCCAGGACTCCGGGCTTCGCTTCATCAAAAAGAGCAGGCTGGACGTACCGTTCCTCAAGGTCGGTTATCATCTGTTGAAGCTTTTCTTCAATTGCTTCACGAAACGTAGCAATTTTTCCTTTATTGAAAGGAATCGCGCCCCAGGAACGGCCAGAGCGAACATCCCAGCGTAAAAATTGCCCATCCTTGCGGGTATAGCTCATTTCTTCGAGGACACAAAATGCAGCGAATAATAGCAAAAGCTGTATATCACTCTTAGTAATAAATTGCTTGCAATAAGCAATATAACCAGTTAACTGGCGTTCCTCATGCGGGGGAAATGCTCCTCTAGTAATAGTGATATGTTTCAGTTGATAGTCCTGGGTCTCATACTCAAGAAAATCCAGTTGCAGAATTTCTGCTATCGCAGCGCGAAACTCATCAAGATCTACCCGTTCGGCGGCAAGCCGGGCCTGTGTCGCATATATTCCTACTGGGAGCAGCTCAATGCCACTGGCTTTCCATCCTTCAATACGTGCGGCAAATAAAGCAGATCCAACTCCTGCAAATGGATCAAGTAAGGTCCCTGCCCGATGTCGCTTCAAAACGTGGTGAATGAGGTATTGTATAAGTGGCTCAGAAAAACTTTCTTTATATCTGAACCACCTGTTAATCGGAAGTTTCTTATTTACCTGATTGCTTACCAGGGCGCGATCTAATGCTCTGTTCGTTGAAATTCTTTTCTCAAATTTCTCGTATAATTTTTTTCTCTCCTGAGTAGAAGAGATGACTTGAGATGTCTCCAGAGGGGTGTTTAAAGAAATCTCATCGGAAGGCAGGACAGGCTCATCCAGAAGCACATCCTCTGGCGAATCAAAAAGAGTATCTTCATAGAGAGCTTCTAGCAGGTTCCGACTTCGATGAAGAGCGTCTGGCTTGCGAGTAGACATCTTTTTCCATTCCAGTGAGAAGTTTTTCGTGAGCTAATTGATCAGGTAAAACCTTCGGAGGAGTGAAAAAAAGGATATCAATTCCATTATACTTACTATGGGACCCCTCTTGATTCTCTCTCTCCTGCTTATCCTGGCGAGACGGCCTTTATTGTACCGCGCCAGCGACTCGTTTTCAATAGCCTCTCTGGACTATCTTCTCGCTGCCGATTTCAGAAATAGTCCAGAAGTTGTATTGATCCTCACAACCCCCGCCGCTACTTCATGGAAATATAGGCGTGTTGAAAGCGCCTTATGCCTCTCCGTCGCCCTCGAAAAGGGCAATGTAATTCCCGTTTGGCACAGCTACGAACTCCCGAAAGTCTCCGCGCGCTCCCTTCGCCAGTATCCGGTGGGTACGCGCAGTCTGCCGATATGATATAATCCCCAACAGTAAGCTCTCTATTGCAGGATTAAAAGGTCCGGAATTATTATTTAGACGTATTTGATGCTATCACTATGACGAGGAGCAAGCAACTGCATGCAAAGGCCACGACGTATAGCGATTGACGGACCGGCAGGCTCAGGCAAAAGCACGGTAGGAGAGCAACTGGCCCGGCGTCTGGGCTATCTCTATATAGACACAGGGGCGATGTATCGCGCGCTCACCTGGCTGGCGCTACATGAGGGGGTAGACCTGCATGACGGCGAGACGCTCGGCCAGCTCGCTCGCAGCGCCGAGATTGTGATTGGTCATCCGCATCTTGACGACGGGCGCCAGTACACAGTATCAGTTCACGGGCGCGACATCACCTGGGATATTCGCAGTTCAGCCGTGACAAACGCCGTCTCAACTGTTTCGGCCTATCCCCAGGTACGTGCTACGATGAGAGAATGGCAGCGCAAGATGGCAGAGCAGGGCCAGGTGGTGATGGTGGGACGCGATATTGGCGCGGTGGTGCTGCCGGATGCCGAACTCAAAATTTATCTCACGGCCAGCCTCGAAGAACGCGCCCGTCGTCGCTACACAGAACTGGAACAACGCCTGGGAGAGCAGCATCCGGCTCTCCCTTCTTTTACGTCTGTACTACGTGACATCCAGCAGCGCGACGAAGATGACCGCGAGAACATGCAGCCGGCAAAAGATGCGATAATTATAGAGACGGACCATCTTTCGATTGAGCAGGTGCTCGATACCATCTATCACTATGTGGAGAAGCCTCAATGAGACAGGAGACCGATACCGCCAGCGATGCGGG
>JADBKA010000006.1 GCA_014896635.1 Ktedonobacteraceae bacterium | reverse complement strand
TTATCCTTAACTATTCTTCAGGTAACATGCTACCAGTTGGTGTAATACTATAGTAGATTCGACGTCAACACTGTTTTCGCCGGATTTCGCGCACAGTTCTCCGCGCCCAGCTACAGGCTTCCAGGGCGGTTGCCACATCAGGCTGTGCCACCGCCTCGTGCCGCTCCAACACAGCCTCAATAAAACGCGCAATATCAGAAAAAAGAATCTCGCCACGCAGAAAGAGGTCCACAGCCTCCTCGTCAGCGCCTACCAGAGCGCAGGGATAGGTGCCTCCACGCCTGCCGGCCTCCAGAGCCAGGCGGAAGCACGGGAAACGTTGCTGGTCCAGGTCTTCAAAATGTAAACGCGCTACCTCAGGCCAGCGCAACTCGCGGATGAAGCCCGTGTGTGTGGCGTCGAGACGTGCGGGATAGGCCAGAGCGTGTATAATTGGTAAGTGCATACTGGGCAGGCTGGCCTGCAATTTGATCGAGCCATCAATAAATTCAACCATCGAGTGGATGATGCTTTCGGGATGGATCACTACATCTATACGCTCGTAGGGTATATCAAACAGCCAGTGCGCCTCTATCACTTCCAACCCCTTATTCATCAATGTGGCAGAATCAATCGTGATTTTGGGTCCCATGCGCCAGGTAGGGTGGGCCAGAGCCTCTTCAACGCTCACAGTGTGCAATCGCTCAGGCGAGGCTGTACGAAAAGGGCCGCCCGAAGCAGTGAGCAGCAGGCGGCGAATTTCGTCGTGTTGTTCGCCGCGCAGGCATTGCCAGATGGCACTGTGCTCGCTATCAATGGGAAACACCGGTACACTGGCCCGCTGCGCTGCTCGCATGACCAGGTGACCGGCCATGACCAGTGTTTCCTTGTTTGCCAGCGCGATAGTCTTGCCGGCGCCAATCGCAGCCAGCGTCGGTTTGAGGCCGATCAGGCCGGAAGTTGCGACGAGCACCACATCCACGTGGGGATGAGTGACCGCCTCCAGCAGTCCTTGATCCCCAATCAGCACGTCTGGCAGTTCTGCGCGCGCACGTGCCTCTACTTCTGGCGTCTCAGCATAACATGTCACAAGTTCAGGTTTGAACTCGCGCGCCTGTTGTGCCAGCAGAGCAACGTTGCTGCGTGCGCTCAGAGTGACAACACGAAAGTGGTCGGGGAAATGCCGTACCACATCCAGTGTCTGCCGACCGATTGATCCTGTACTACCAAGTAATGCGATACGTCTTGGAAACGCGCTCATGCTCCTGCGGGCAAATGTTCATGCCCATCCTTCCTGAGAACAGCAGCTCGTCTCAAACGTTCGGTCTGCGTCCCCTTCTCCAATTATAGCATCCATTCGCTAGCGTAGCAGGGAAGGCCCGGCCTTCCCTCTTTTCTCTATAAAAAGATGAGAAGAGTTTCTTATTTTCCCAATAATTGAGCAAACATATAAACGATGACAACGGCGAACAGCAGGCTATCGATTCTATCGAGCAGCCCGCCATGTCCCGGCACAAGCTGGCCGCTGTCCTTCACGTGCATCTGCCGTTTGATCAGCGACTCGGCAAGATCGCCCAGGGTGGCGGCAGTGCCGATCAAGATGCCGAGCACAACCGCCAGGTACCAGGGCAGGCCGAGAGGGCCAACCGTAATCAGCAGGCTGGCTGTGATTGAGAGCACGAAGCCGCCGAGCACGCCCTCCCACGTTTTGGCCGGGCTGACGCGCGGCGCCAGCCTATGCCGCCCGAAATAGCGTCCACTGAAGAAGGCGGCGGAATCAAAGCCCCAGACTCCCAGGAAAACAGTCAATATCCAGAGGAAGCCGCGAGGCCAGGAGAGCGCGAAGCCATTGTTCCAGGTGAGAGCCGGTTCGTAGCCCCGGAAGAGGAGAAAAAAGCTCATCGGCAAACCGATATACAACGGGATCGCCAGCGTGAGCGCCCAGTCGGTGACAGCGCCATCCTGCTGCTTGCGAAAGAGCAGAGAGAAAAATGCAGCCAGGACAGCGCCCGCCAGTCCATATTCGAGCAGCGCCAGTCGCTGTGCAGGTAACATAGCTGCGACCAGTAAGACAGCGCCCAGTCCCAGGCTGATCCAGAGCAGCGGGCGATGCCCGGCCTGCCGCATCATCCTGTCCAGTTCCAGTGTGCCTAGCACCACCACCAGTAACACGGCAGCAAAAGCCCACCATCCACCAAGCAGGGCGACGAGTAGCACAACGGGGATCATGACAGAAGCTGTCAGCCAGCGCAAAGCGACAGACTGCCGCTGCCCATTCGTCGTGTGGGGATTATCGGACGTTACAGACCGTTGCATCCCGTTTTGCTGTTCACCAGTATTGTGCAAATCGGTTCCCTCTGATGGCGCTCGTCCTGCCGGTGAGAGAATGCCGGAGGATTGGCAAAGCCCTGACCTGACAGCCTGCCCGGCAGAGAGAGCTATGCTTCCTGCTGTTTGTTGAGCGGGGTCTGGGTCAGGCGGCCAAAACGTCGCTGTCGGCGGCTGTAGCTCTCCAGTGCGGCGAGGAGATCTTCACGACCGAAATCAGGCCAGAGCGTAGGGGTGGAGTAATACTCACTGTAGGCTGATTGCCATAGCAGGAAATTACTGACCCGCATCTCCCCCGCCGTACGAATAACCAGGTCAGGATCTGGCAGATCGCGGGTATAGAGGTAGGAAGCGATCAACTCTTCTGTGATGGAATCGGGATCGCGTCCATCGGCGATGATCTGGCGTACCGCGTCTACCAACTCGGCGCGCCCGCCGTAGTTAAAACAGACGTTCAGGCCGATGCGGGTATTGTTGCGGGTTAGCTCTACGGAGTCCCGCACGGCCTGTTGAATATCGGGAGCGAGATCACGTAATCGACCAAGATGGCGCAGACGCACACCCTCGCGGTGGAGTTTCTCGATATCTGAGCGGATAGTTTCCCAGAAGAGACGCATCAGTCCTTCGACTTCAGCGCGTGGCCGTCCCCAGTTTTCGGTGGAAAAAGCGTAGACGCTGAGCATCTCAATGTGTTCGTCGACCGCGCATTCAAGGACGCGGCGCAGCGCGTTGACGCCTGCTTTATGGCCAGCCAGGCGCGGCAGGTGTCGCTGTGTGGCCCAGCGCCCATTGCCATCCATGATAATAGCGATATGGCGCGGACGTATCTTCTGCTCAGACGAGGCAGCGTGTGTCTGTGCTGAAACACTCTCTTTCTGCTTTGGCAGAGAGAAGAGATTTTGCATCTTGGACAATTTAGACCTCCAGGATCTCCAGTTCTTTGGTTTTGCCGACCTTCTCCATCTCCTCAATGTAGCGGTCGGTGAGCTTCTGTAGCCTGTCAGTGCTACGTTTCAGCTCGTCCTCAGAAACTTCTTTCTTCTTTTCGCGGTCGCGCAGCTTGTCCTGAACATCACGCCGGATATTGCGAATTGCAACTTTGTGCTCATCGAGCTTTTTATGCAAGCTCTTGACCAGATCGCGGCGACGCTCCTCGCTCATGGGCGGAATGCTCAGGCGAATAACCTGTCCGTCATTATTCGGATTGATGCCCAGGTCGGATCGCTGAATGGCCTTTTCGATATCGGGCAAGATTTTGCGATCCCAGGGCTGGATAACGAGGAGACGAGGCTCCGGGACGGTAATTGTCGCTAGCTGATTGACAGGGGTTGGCGCCCCATAGTAATCGACGTGGATACGTTCAAGCAGAGAAGCGTTGGCGCGCCCTGTGCGAATACTGCCGATATCGTGCTTCAGCGCCTCGACAGCCTTTTGCATACGCCGTTCGGCGTCCCCAAATAGATCTGCTGTCATCACAACCTCCAGTGTGGATATGGTATCTCCTGCCTGCCTGGCGGAGAAGTAATCGAGCTATTGCTCCTCCGTCGCTGGCGAAACAAAACAGTGCCGGGTGTGCCGCAGGCAGAGGTTTATACATCGTCTGAGACGAGTGTACCACACTTTTCGCCACGTATGATGGCTTCCAATGCCCCGCGCTGGTGCAGATTGAACACAATGATCGGCATGTGGTTGTCTTTACACAGCGAAAGTGCGGTACTATCCATGACCTTCAGTCCCATATTGAGCGCGCTCATATAATCCAGCGTTTCAAATTTGCGCGCGTTCCGATTACGCATTGGATCATCGTCATAGATGCCATCCACTTTGGTCGCTTTGAGCAAGATCTGGGCGTTGAGTTCGACAGCGCGCAGTGCTGCTGCGGTATCTGTCGTGAAGAACGGGTTGCCGCTCCCCGCCGCCAGTATGACCACGCGGCCCTTCTCCAGGTGGCGCACGGCTCGCCGGCGGATAAATGGTTCGGCCACCGGCGGCATCTCTATCGCGGTCTGCACGCGCGTCACCAGGCCGAGCTTCTCCATTGCATCCTGCATCACCAGGGAGTTCATGACGGTCGCCAGCATGCCCACATAATCGGCGGTGGCGCGGTCGATGCCGGTGGCTGCCGCATCGGCGCCACGCCACATGTTGCCTCCGCCGATCACCAGAGCGACTTCTACTCCCAGATTGTGGATACGCCTCACTTCGCCGGCGATATGCCTGACCATTTCGGCGTCGATGCCATAGCCCCTGGAGCCTTGTAGAGCCTCACCACTCAACTTGAGCAGGATACGCTGATACACCAGTCCGTCTGCCATTGTTTCTCATCCCTATGTATTTAAGCCCGGCAGGGCTTCCCCGTCATGCTCAAGGCGAAAGTCAGGCCAGTCGGTGAGAAGCCGCCGTTCTCCTTCTTCTGCTATTCGCCCAGTGCGAAGCGAGCAAAGCGCCGCACGACAATGTTCTCGCCAGTTTCGGCGATTACCTTGCGTACCAGCTCGCCTACCGTCACGCTGTCGTCTTTCACCCAGGGCTGCATCATCAATACCTGTGTACTAAACTGCTTTTTGAGCTTACCTTCGATGACCTCTTCGCGCTTCGCCTCAGGAACCCGCGCCATTGACGGGTCTTCCAGCACGGCTTTGCGCGCCCCTTCAAGCACTTCGGCCGGTACATCTTCATAGGAGATGTACGCAGGAGCCATGCCGACGATTTGCAGCGTCAGTTCGCTGGCGAGCGTGCGGAATGCCTCGCTGCGCGCAACGAAATCCGTGCTACAATTCAGCTCCAGCAGTACACCCACGCGGTTGTTGTGATGGACATAGGAGAAAATGCCGCCCTCCCTGGTCTCACGCCCGGCACTGACCATCTTCTCCGCTTTCCGCTTCGTGCGGGCTTCAAGCAGCCCGACGGCCTCCTCCCAGCTCTTCGCCTCGCTCAGGACACTCTTACAATCGGCAAACGTTGCGCCCGTCTCCTCACGCAACTTTTTGACGTCCGCAGCAGTGTAATCCATGCTCTTCTCCTCATTATGATGTGTATGATACTCAGACCTGGGTGGCAGCACAACGCTCTCTGTCCATCTTCTCAGGGTTCTGAGTGCTTGACAAAACTGTGTTTTGCTGGTAGAGCAGTTTTTCAACATGCTATCCAGCGGTTCTCTCTACTTCTTGCTATACTGTAGCATTTATGCAGGCAAAGGCGGGAGACAGAGGCTCTTCTGCGCTCTACCTCCCGCCTGGTTGGTACTTCTGTCTGCTTTAGTGGGACTCTTTCGCAACCAGTTCTGGCTCAGTTGGAGTATTCGTTGCCTCCGCAGCTTCTGGAGTTTTTGCAGCTTCCGCCTCCTCGGTTGAGCGGGTCTCGCTCGCGGCAGGTGCGGTAGCCTCGGAGGGAGTCGCGGCTGGCTCCGCCGGGGCAGCCGCTTCCTCACCTGTCCTTGTTATTTGGACGGCAGCCGGTTCTTCGCCTTCCTCACCCTCAATGTCTTTTTGCTGGGCTTCCAGTTCGCGCCGTCCTTCGAGGACCGCATCGGCTATTTTGGAGCACAGCAGGCGGACCGCGCGAATGGCATCATCATTGGCGGGGATGGGATAGTCCATCTCATCGGGATCGCAGTTTGTATCGGCAAGCGCGACAATGGGGATCTCCAGGCGCCGCGCTTCCAGAACGGCGGTACGCTCCTTGCGTGTGTCGATGATGAAGAGAGCATTGGGCAGGCGGCGCATATCCTTGATACCGCCGAGCATGCGTTCCAGCCGGGCGATATCATCCTGGAGCTTTTGCGCCTCTTTCTTCGGCAGGCGCTCGAACTCGCCGTGATCGCGCCGTTCTTCAAGATCCTTGAGATAGTTGATCCGCGCCTGGATTGTCTTGAAGTTGGTCAGCATGCCGCCCAGCCAGCGCTGGTTGACGTAGAACATGCCGCAGCGCCTGGCCTCCTCGGCTACGGCTTCCTGTGCCTGCTTTTTGGTGCCGACGAACAGGATGGTCCCGCCGCTTGCTGCGGTCTGCTGCACAAACTTGTACGCCTCATTGAGGCGCGTAACCGTCTGCTGGAGATCAATGATGTGGATGCCGTTGCGGTCCATGAAAATGAACGGCGCCATCTTGGGATTCCAGCGGCGTGTCTGGTGGCCGAAGTGGACACCGGCTTCCAGTAGTTGCTTCATCGAGATGATATTGGTCAAAACAGATCCTCCCTTAGATCCTCCGCTCCCTCTTGATCCTGGCATCAGGGTCCCCAGGTGGCATCCATGTGCTGTGTGCGAGGCTGCTTCTCCCCCACCAGACCCCAGGGGTGTGCCAGAGAGATGGCGAGCGTGTGTACTTATTGATCACTGAAGCATCTTCAGTCGATCTTTTCCTGCGCGGACTCACTGCCTCCGCTAGCAGGAAAGTATAACACAGAGCCTGCTCAGACGCAAGAAATTACAAAGGCTAAAACATTCCCCGCCAGAAGTCATAAATTACGGCCAGAACTCTTGAAAAGCGGCTTCAAAAGAGTATAATGTAAAGGGCATACATAGTAGAGAGCGTCACAATTATGGCTAAACAGCCTATGCCATTTTCAGGGGTAGAAGAAGTAGAAAGGGATGAACTCCTATGGTAAGCATTTTAATCGTCGATGACCATTTACTGATGCGCCGCGCTGTGCGTGAGGTTGTTGAGAAAGAAGAAGATTTACAGGTGGTAGCGGAAGCCAGCAATGGAGCCGAGGCTGAGGCTCAGGCCGCGCAGGTACAGCCTGACGTGGTACTCATGGACCTGGACATGCCGGACTGTGATGGTTTCCAGGCCACCGAGCGTGTTCTGGCCTGCTCTCCCCAATCACGTGTGATCATCTTCACTGCCTCTCATAAAGACCAGCACGTCTTCCAGGCTTTGCAGCGCGGGGCGATGGGCTACATCACCAAAGATATCGAGCCTGAGTCCCTGGTGCATGCTATTCGCTGCGCCGCCCGCAACGACCTCTGTATTCCAGGTTCGCTTGCCACCCAGATCCTGGCGCACCTGCGCGCCGCCTGGCAGTCTCAGGCCCTTTTCAGTCGCGGGGCGCCCGGCGGGATATCCTATCGTCTCTCGCGCCGTGCAGCCTCGTTGCAGCAGGTGCCTGCTGCTGTCGAGAGCGAAAGCGATCAGGCAGATGGTCAGGCGGTACTCGCTTCGCCGGCCCTGGCGTCCACGCCGCCTATTCGTCCTCTGACATTACGTGAAAGAGAGATTCTTGATTTGATGCGCAAGGGACGCAAGAACCGTGAAATCGCCGGGGAACTCTGCATTGCTGAATCGACGGTTCACAAGCATGTGCAAAACATTTTTGAGAAACTGCATGCACGCAATCGCACTGAAGCTATTTACCTTACAAGCGCCGACGGATAGCTTCGCGTCTGCATGGTACAATAACGGGTAATCAAGAGCAGAACCTGCCAGGTCTTTCTCGGCAGGCCGGCCAGTGATGAACCCGATGAGAAAACGCGCGCTTAAACAGCATACAGGTGAAGAAAAAGTATTCTTCCTGTCGCACAGCGACCTTTTTGGACAGCTTGCGCTTGCCGACATCCAGGAATTGGAACGCATTACCGGCGTGATTACCAGTCCGCCTGGACGTATCCTCTATCGTCCAGGCGAGACGGGTACCGCGCTCTTTTTGTTGCAAGCGGGTCGGGTGCAACTCTATCATCTCTCCTCTGACGGGCGTAAGCTCATCACGGCTACGCTCGGAGCCGGCAGTTGCTTTGGCGAGCTGCCCGTCATTGGCCAGAGCCAACACTTGTCCTTTGCCGAAGTGATGGAAGACACCTGTCTCTATGTCATCACCAATCATGACCTGGAGCAACTGCTGGTGCAGAAGCCGCTGGTCGCGCTCGCGCTGCTGCGTTCGCTTGGCCAGCGACTGACGCAACTCGAAATGCAACTGGTGAATACGACGTTTAAAAGTGCCACTGCGCGTCTTGCTGCGCTTTTGCTCAATCTTGCCAGTCCTGCCAGTCCTGCCAGTCCTGCCAGTCCTGCTGCCAGCAGCACCCATCCTCCGGTCATTGAAGGACTGAGCCATGAAGCACTGGCCGAGCGCCTGGGAGTCTACCGCGAAACCGTCAGTGCAGCACTGCGCGAGCTGAAAGAGAGCGGTGCCATCGACCCTGGCCGCAAGCATATTACGATTAGCAACTCGACGCTGCTCGCAGAAGTCGCGGCCTCCGTCGGCAAGAGTGGACGGAGTTGAGAGGAGCTGTCAGAGGAGATCAGAGTTAATCGGACCGCTTACCCGGCCAGGGGATGCAGCCCCTCGACCCCCAGCATCGCGCGTACTACCTCTTTAATATGCGCCGATGAGATTCCATAGAGTTCTTTGAGAATAGTAGGAGCGCCATGCTCGACAAATTTGTCGGGCAGGCCGATAAGGCGAATATCTACCTCTTCGAGCATCTTATGCTGCTCCAGCATCTCCAGCACTGCACTGCCAAAGCCACCGGCCACGACATGATCTTCGATAGTCAGCAGATGGTGTGTCCCTTTTGCCAGGCGCAGGATCAGCTCCTCATCCAGGGGTTTGGCCCAGCGGGCATTCACCACCGCCACATGGATGCCTTCATCTGCCAGTTCTCGCGCTGCCAGTTCGGCCTGTGGCACGGTAGAACCGTAGGCCAGGATGGCGCAGGCCGCCTGTTCTGCTTGTTCAATGGCTGTCGGAAGCACCAGTTGCGCTTTGCCAACCTCCAGCCTGTGTAGATCTTTGCCTAGAGGGACGCCCAGGGCTTTGCCGCGTGGATAGCGCAGGCAGACCGGACCGTCCAGGTAGAGTGCGGTATAGAGCATATGGCGCAGTTCTTCTTCATCTCTGGGCGCCATGACTTTCATATGAGGAATCATCCGCATAAAGGCGATGTCGAAGACGCCATGCTGCGTCTGACCGTCTTCGCCGACGATACCTGCGCGGTCCATCGCAAAAACAACGTGCAGATTCTGCACGCAGACGTCGTGGATTACCTGGTCAAAGGCGCGTTGCATAAAGGTTGAATAAATCGCAACCACCGGGCGCATCCCGCCAACAGCCAGCCCGGCAGCGAACGTGACAGCATGCTGCTCGGCGATACCCACATCAAAATAGCGTTCGGGGAAACGCTGGTGCATCTTCTTCAGCCCGGTGCCTTCGGCCATTGCGGCGGTGATCCCGACTATCGCAGGATCTTCCTCGGCAATCGAAACCAGCGTGTTGGCGAACACCTCGGTGTAGGTCGGTGGATCTCCGGCGCTCTTTTTGATCGTGCCGGTCCGATAATCGTACGCGCCCGGCCCGTGCCACCTGGTTGAATCATCTTCGGCAACCTCCCAGCCTTTCCCCTTCTTCGTCACCACCTGGACCATCACCGGACCTTCGATATGTTTGACATTCTCAAAGACGTCCAGCAGTGCCGCGAGATCATGTCCATCAAATGGACCGAAGAATTTGAATCCCAGTTCCTCGAAAACCGCTCCACTTTTACTATGCATGACAAATTGCTTAAAACTTGTTTCAGCACGTCCGGCGGCCTCACGTGCGATATCGCCTACGACTGGCAGGCGCTCAATCGAACCTTTCGCCATCTCGCGTAGGCGTTGATAGCTAGGCATGGTCTGCATCTTGCGGACCTTGTCGAGATAGTGAGATAAGGCGCCAACGTTGTCCGAGATTGATTTATTATTATCGTTTAAGACCACGATCAGATTTTTCTTCAGACTGCCGGCATTGTTGAGGGCCTCCAGTGCCATGCCTCCGGTGAGCGCTCCATCGCCAATGATTGCCACAACTTTGAAGTCTTTGCCCTGCAAGTCACGGGCGGCTGCCAGTCCCAGAGCTGCCGAAATGGAAGTGCTGGCGTGGCTGGCGCCGAAAACATCGTAGGGGCTTTCGTCGCGGCGTAGATATCCTGAGAGGCCGCCAAACTGGCGGATCGTATGGAAGCGATCCCGGCGCCCCGTCAATAGTTTGTGGACATATGCCTGGTGTCCGATGTCCCAGACTAGCAGGTCTCTGGGCGTGTCAAACGCGTAATGCAGCGCCATCGTCAATTCAACCACACCCAGGTTAGGGGCCAGGTGGCCTCCTCTCACCGAGACTTTCTCGATGATTTCACGCCTGATTTCTTCTGCCAGTTGCTCCATTTGAGGAATACTGAGGGTGCGCAACTGTGCAGGGCTGTCAATTTGATCAAGTATCCTCGTCAAAATCTTCCTCCATGCATACTGGTAATCCATCCACTCACTTATGAGAGAAAAAGACAAGAGCGGGGAATGTCCCCACATCCCTACCAGGAAGGCGCTTGCTCTTCCGCTCGGCTGACGAGCGCCACGGCTTGCTCCCTCCCGGCTCCCTTTTTCGTTAAGTTCATATCTATGCGGGAACCCCGGTCCCCCTACCGGGAGATGATAACCTTTCCACAGTATTATAGGCCGGGCTGCGCGAGCAGACAAACGCCTGAGTCCAAAAAAATCATGCACATGGGGACTTGACACCCCTTCCATCCGCTTCCTGCGTACCTCCAGGCCCTCTTCAAGGTACCTTGACAGCATTTTGCTTTCTTTATTATGATGAACAAGGCTGGTATCGTATAGAGCACTGGCAGGAAGAGGAGATATCCTCCTGAGCACGTGGGGCGTATCCTGCAAGTGATCTTTGTAGACGATGCATGACATGATCGGGGTAAAACAAGTATTGTATAGATAAGAGGGTATAAAAGGAGGTGCGGCGCCTCAACCTGTTCTGACGACAGGATAGGCCAGCGTGCCGCAGACGATGATGGTAAGAAAAGACAGCGAAAAAGACTCGGATCGTCCACATTACTATTCTCAGTTCTGGCTTGATGTCGCCGCCGGTCGCAGGATCATCGGTGCACCCAAAACAGGCGAGGAAGCAGAAATTGCAGAAACTGAAGCTTTCGATGCAGTTTCTGTGCATAAAGCGGAACAGGGGAGAGAGGAACAGGAGAGCCGGGTGTCACAGGCTCCGCGCTCTGATGAGCGGGCTGGAGCAGATGCCCGATCTACCGTCGTGCCGACAGAAACTGAAAAGGTTGCTGAGCCTGAAAGCGACCAGGTTGTTGAATCGGATATAGAAGAGATCCCTCAGACTGCTGAAGAAGAGGAAGCCACAGAGCAAGAATCTGTGAGCGACTCGGATATCCCGGACGTGGACCTCGGCTCTGCTGATGAGGAAGAAGAGGATGAAGACTTTTATGATGAGGAAGAAGGGGAGGAAGAAGAGGAGGAGGATATCGGCTGGGGTGGACGCGGCAGCCGCAAGAAGCCGCGGCCCGGCCGTACAAAGCTGGCACGCAAGCATGGCAAACGTGAGCAGCGCCGCAGCTACTAGGTAGCTACTAGCAGCTTATCCAATAAAAAGAGGCATCATGTAGTCGGAAGGGAGGAGATGCCAGGCTGGCATCTCCTTCTTCTTCTTATGGGTAAATGCCGCGAATCTGCGTGGCTTCCGCAACGCGCGAGATGGCGAGCATATTGGCAGCCAGGCGTAGATCGCAGTTATGCTGGTCGGCCTGTGTAGCGACAGCATCAAAGGACCGGTTCATAATCATTTCCAGCCTGTGTGTAATCTCCTCCGCATTCCAGAAAAAACTCTGTAAATCCTGCACCCATTCAAAGTAACTGACGGTAACGCCCCCGGCGTTCGCCAGTATGTCCGGGATCACCACACAGCCTTTCTTGCGTAGAATCACATCGGCTTCGGGCGTTGTCGGGCCATTGGCAGCCTCGGTGACTATACGTGCCAGAATACGTTCAGCATTGCTGGCCGAGATCACGCCTTCTACAGCCGCCGGAATCAGGATATCGCAGGGGACTTCGAGCACATCCTGTGATCCGATGGGATCGGCGCGTGGGAAGCCCACAACGCTTCCCTGCTCCTGTCTATGGCGCAGAACTGCTGCCGGATCAAGCCCGCTCTCGTTGTAAATGCCACCGTGTAAGTCGCTCACCGCGACTATCTTGCAACCTTCGTTATGAAAAAAACGCGCCGCTATCCCCCCGACGTTGCCAAAGCCCTGAATGCTGATGCGTGCGCCCTTCAATGGCATGCCAAGCCGCGTAGCTGCTCGCTTTGTCACGAACAGCACGCCCAGGGCAGTCGCATCGTTGCGTCCTTCGCTACCGCCAATGGAGAGGGGTTTGCCGGTGACAACAGCAGGAATGGAGAACCCTTCATGCATCGAATAGGTATCCATAATCCACGCCATAATCTGTGGATTGGTATTCATATCGGGTGCGGGTATATCGCTATGAGGACCAATAATAATGGAGATTTCCGTTGCATAGCGGCGAGTCAGACGCTCCAGCTCACCGGGCGTCATATCTCTGGGATTGCAGATGACCCCTCCCTTTGCGCCGCCAAAGGGAATGCCCACAACGGCGCATTTCCACGTCATCCACATGGCTAACGCTTTCACTTCGTCTAAGGTGACATCAGGACCATAGCGAATTCCCCCTTTTGCCGGACCGCGAGTAACATTATGCTGCACGCGATAGCCGGTGAAGGTTTTGATATGCCCATCGTCCATGCGTACCGGGAAGTTGACAGCGAGTTCGCGCTTGGGCTTGCGCAGAACCTCGCGCATATCCTCGGAGAGTCCGAGCTGCTCGGCGGCCAGCTCAAATTGCTGGACCGCCATGTGATAGGGATTGAAAGTCGCAGACTTCACTTCGTTGTGCATGTCTACATCGCTCCTTTTTGGGGATCGGGCCACAGGCTGTTATGCCTGTGGCTCGTCCAGTTTCTTTTTCAACAATGATTGTACCAGATCGGCTCTCGCCTGACCACGTGTCTGTGCCATGACCCTTCCCACCAGGGCCTGGATGGCGTTCGTCTTGCCCTTGCGGTAGTCGCCGGCGATCTTCTCGTTGCGGGCGATGACCTCTTCAACGATTCTCTCCAGCGCAGCCATATCGGTGATAGGCGGCTTGATGCCTTTTTTCTCGACAATTGCCTCCGGCAGCTCGCCGCTGGCAAAAGCCTCATCCAGTACATCCTTTGCCTGCTTGCCAGTGATGCGCTCTCTATCGAGCAGATCGAGCAGGTTCACGAGTGCCTCCGGTTTGAGAGGCGAGTTTTGTATTTCAAGCGAGTGCGCTTTGAGCAGGCGTACCACTTCGCTGAGCAGCCAGTTACTGGCGGCCCTGGCTCGCGCCTTGCGGTCTCGTTCTTTGTTAACATGCGAGGCCACCATCACCTGCTCAAAGTAATCTCCCAGAGCTTTCTCTTCGGTCATAATAGTGGCATCTTGCTGTGCGATGCCGTAATCTTGCATATAGCGCGCACGGCGTGCATCCGGCAGTTCAGGCAAACTGGCGCGGATCTGCTCGACGCGCTCGCGGCTGATGACCAGCGGGGGCAGATCAGGCTCCGGGAAGTAGCGATAGTCGTGGGCCTGCTCCTTACTGCGCTGCGGTACAGTGATGCCCCTGCTCTCATCCCAGCCGCGTGTCTCCTGGGAGATGCGCCCGCCTTCGCGCAGAACCGCCATCTGGCGTTTCGCCTCGTACTCCAGGGCGCGCTCTACCGAGCGGAAGCTGTTCATATTCTTGATCTCAGTCTTGACGCCCAGTTTCTGCTCACCGCGTGGCCGTACAGAGACATTGGCATCGCAGCGCAGGCTCCCCTCTTCCATTCGCCCGGAAGAGACACCCAGATAAACGAGGATCGCACGCAATTTTTGCATATACAGTCGCGCTTCTTCGGGGCTGCGCAGGTCAGGCTCACTCACAATCTCCATCAGCGGGGTACCGGAGCGGTTCACATCAACCAGGCTGTAGCCATCATGGTGCAGGAGCCTGGCCGTGTCTTCCTCAAGATGGATGCGCGTTATGCCAATTTTGCGCTCCTGCCCGTTTATTTCGATAGTCAGATAGCCGTTGCGGCTGAGCGGAGTATCGTATTGCGAGATCTGATAGCCTTTCATCAGGTCGGGGTAGGGGTAATTCTTGCGGTCGAACTTCGAGTAGTCGGGGATCGAGCAATTGAGCGCCAGTGCGGTCATGATGGTATAGATCACCGCTTCCTCGTTGATCACGGGCAGCACGCCGGGCATGCCCATGCAGATCGGACACACATGCGTGTTGGGAGCAGCATTGGCGTAGTTCGTGCTACACGAACAGAACATTTTACTTTTCGTCAGCAACTGTGCATGGACTTCGAGGCCGATCACCACCTCGAAGGCCGCATCTATCGACGTGCTGGTAGTTGTGGTTGTAGTCATTGTATCTTTACTCTGCTCCTACTGTCTATAATACGTAGAACGAGAAGTCGTAGTCGCGTTTTCTAGTCTAGCCTGTTCTCGCTTATTCGTCAATGGGCTACTGCTGTGCTTGCGGGATTAGCGAGAACGGGTAATTGCCGCAGAACAAAGCAATCCTTCCCAGGCAGTCTCAGCCTGTTGGCAAGTTGCAGAAAATAAGGTATACTGTCCCCGACGAAGTAGCAGTTCTTGCTACTTACTACACCCTGGGACGTGCAGACAGCAGCGCGTCAGAGCGGGCAGGAGAGCGAATGTATATGTCCCTGATCAACATGGCAAAACGAGAGATCAACTGTAAGATTGTCTATTATGGCATTGGTTTGAGTGGTAAGACGACCAACCTTCATTACATTCACCAGGCAGTGAATCCGAAAGATGTGGGCGACATGGTTTCTATTGATACAGAAACCGAGCGTACCCTGTATTTTGATCTACTGCCGCTTGAACTGGGGAAAGTTCACGGGTTTCAGATCCGCTTCCAGCTCTATACCGTCCCCGGCCAGGTGCTCTACCAGCAGACTCGCATTTCAGTGCTGAAAGGAGCCGATTGCGTTATCTTCGTGGCCGATTCACAGGCCAGCAAACTGCAAGAGAATATCGAATGCTGGAACGAACTTCAGGAGCAGTTGCGGCGCATGAACAAGGATGTGGCGAATTTCCCGCTGGTTATGCAGTGGAACAAGAGAGATCTCCAGGATGTCCTGCCTGTTTCTGTCTTAGAGAAATATCTGAATCCGTACCGCGCCCCCAGTTTCGAGGGAGTCGCCGTCACCGGCAAAGGGGTGATCGAGAGTCTGCGTGTGGGTATTAACTCTACCCTCAGTCGCCTGGAGCGCATCTAGCACCTGGTGCCGGCTCTCCATCATTACTTCTGATTTGAACCACCACAGGGAGATGTGGTGGTTTAGCTTTTCGTGTTATATCGAGCCTGTACCTCTGGAATATCATAAATGGACTAGCCATTTCGGGCTAGAGCCTGTGGACTAGTGCAAAAAGAACCTCCATTACAGGGAGCAGTGGGGAAACTGGATTCTCCTGTGTTCCGGGCGTTTTCAACTCCCCATTTTCTTTTGCTGAGGACTATGTTAGAATAGGCACCTGAGCACACTTCCAAGCAGATAGTGTTTACGGGTTCCGTGATAAAGCGGTCTCACGGGTAAAAGCACTACCGTAAGAGAGGTTGATCCTCACCTATACTGCTCCCGCTCTGCCGGTGGCTTTCTTTCGGCTCGTTCTTCTGCGGGCGAGCGGCCAGGAAGTTTTTCTGACGAGTTTTCAGAAAGTTTTTTCTATGGAAAAGATACGTGTCATCATTATCGATGAGCAGCCTCTCTTCCGCGAGGGTATCCGCGCTACGCTGCAAAGGACTGAGGATTGCGAAGTTGTTGGTGAATCGACCGATGCTATTGACGCTCTCGAAATAGCTCGTGTGAATACTCCCGATGTCGCTCTGATCGACGCCGGCCTGACAACCTCTGATCCTCTTGAGATCGCCCGCCAGGCTCGCCATATTGTTCCAGGCATGGCTATCATTATGCTTACTCCTTCGGAAGATGAGGAACGTTTATTTCAATCAATCAAGGTGGGCGCGGCGGCTTACTACACACGCAACATCACTCCGCGCGAGCTGGTTGAGGCTGTGCGCAAGGTGAGTCATGGCGAATATCTTATCAACGATGATGTCCTTGCCAAACCGCAGATCGCCACTCGCGTTTTGCAGTCGTTCCGCGAACGGCTCGTTGAAGAGGATGACAACGGGCCAAAAGATATCTATTCGCCGCTCTCCAGCCGCGAAGTCGAAATCCTCGATTATATCGCGCGCGGTAATAGCAACAAGGAGATTGCCAAATCGCTGAAGATTAGCGATCAGACGGTCAAAAATCACATCACTTCCATCCTTAAAAAGTTGTCGGTGAGTGATCGCACTGCGGCAGTAGTACACGCTTTGCGGCATGGCTGGATCAAGATTAACGATTAGAGGAGCTGTTTGGGGACACTCCTTCGTCTCCCGCCAGGGGAGTTTTGTCCCCTGGCCCCTTTCGGCAGGGCTTTGCCTCTGAACTCTGTTTTTCGCTGAAGACGAGGATCTGCTGTTGACCGCTCTTTCCCAGAAAGCTATACTGGTAGCAGAGACAGATGGCTTGCCCGCTGCGAAGAGGGGGGCAGGGAAAAAAGTACCATCATCTCGCTTTTTTCGGGCGCCTTTCTTTCCTTCCGCCCATGTGTTGGGGCTGGTATCCAGAAAGGAATTTTTGTGAAAGTTTACGGTAGACTCACCGTTTTCCCGATCATGCCGGCGCGTATCAGTCGGCTCTATGAGCTTGCCTACAATCTCTGGTGGAGCTGGCACCCGGAGGCGCGCGCACTCTATAGTGTGCTTGACCAGGAGCTGTGGGAGCAGGTAGAGCATAATCCTGTCCGCTTCCTCAGCGAGGTGCAGCCCCAGAAACTCGCCAGGGCAGCAGAAAACGAGGCATATCTTCAGCAGTACGATGCGATTCTCAAGGATTTCGACCACTACATGCATCCCCGGCCTGACGAAACCTGGTTCACTCTCAACTATCCAGAGCTGGCGGACAAAACGATTGCCTATTTCTCGGCAGAGTTCGGCCTGCACGAGTCGCTGCCCATCTATTCCGGGGGCCTGGGTATCCTAGCCGGCGATCATTGTAAGGAAGCCAGTGATCTCGGCCTGCCGCTGGTCGGGGTAGGCTTTCTCTATCCTCAGGGCTACTTCCAGCAGCGTATCACACGTGAAGGCAAGCAGGAAGCCATCTACAACAAGCTCCACTTCTCTGAGGCTCCTGCTGTGCCGGCGGTCGGTCCCGATGGCAATGAGGTGATGATCAGTGTTGATCTGCCGGGCAGGCGTATCTATGCGAAGGTCTGGAAGCTGATGGTCGGGCGTGTCCCGCTCTACCTGATGGATACCGATGTTGCGCCTAACGCGCCGGCTGACCGTGAACTCTCTGCTCGCCTCTATGGGGGCGACCGCGAAATGCGCATCTCCCAGGAGATCATGCTCGGTATCGGTGGAGTGCGCGCCTTGCGCGCTCTTGGTATTACTCCGGCAGCCTGGCATCTGAACGAAGGACACGCAGCCTTTCTCAACCTTGAGCGCTGCCGCGAACTGATCGCCGGCGGCCTGAATTTCAATGAGGCGCGCGAGGCGGTCGCTGCCAACGCGCTCTTCACTACCCACACGCCGGTACCGGCGGGCAACGATACCTTTGGCTATGATCTGATCGACAGGTATTTCGGCTCCTACTGGGGACAACTGGGGCTGAACCGCGATCAGTTCATGGAGGTGGCGCGCGAAGATCACGGGTGGGGACCTACCTACGGCATGACAGTCCTGGCTCTGCGGCTGACCGGTAAGCACAACGGTGTGAGCCGGGTGCATGGCGATGTGTCGCGCAGGATGTGGCAGTTCCTCTGGCCCGGCCTGGATGTCGATGATGTGCCGATAGATTACATTACCAACGGCGTGCATACATTCTCATGGATCGCGCCAGAAATGAACGAGTTGTTTGGCCGCTACCTCGATAAAAACTGGGGCCGCTATGTGGATGAGCCGGAATTCTGGAACGAGCGCATCAATAATATTCCTGACGAGCAGCTCTGGCAGGTCCATCGCCAGCAGAAAGAAAGACTCATCGCCTATGCGCGCCAGCGGCTGTACGAACAGCATTTACGCCTCGGCGAAGGTACGGTGCAGATGAGAGAATTCGAGGAGATGCTCACTTCTAATGCGCTGCTGATCGGCTTTGCGCGCCGTTTCGCCACTTATAAGCGTGCAACGCTGATCTTGCGCGACCTGGAACGATTGCATCGTCTGCTGCATGATCCTGCACGTCCGGTAAGGCTCATTTTCGCCGGTAAAGCCCACCCGGCTGACGAACCGGGCAAAGCCCTGATCGAGCAAATCTATCGCGTCTCGCGCAGTGAGGAGTTCAGGGGCAAGATCGTCTTTCTCGAAAACTACGATATCGATATGGCGCGCTACCTGGTCTCCGGCACTGACCTGTGGCTCAACAACCCGATTCGCCCTCATGAGGCCAGCGGCACCAGTGGCCAGAAAGCGGCCCTCAATGGCCAGCCCAGTTGCAGTATTCTCGATGGCTGGTGGGCCGAGGCTTATAACGGGGCAAACGGCTGGGCTATCGGCGAGGCCCGCGAGTACCACGACCAGGAAATTCAGGCTGAGGCGGATAGCCTCTCTCTCTATTGCCTGCTCGAAGAAGAAATTGTTCCCATGTTTTTCGAGCGCGATGCCAGTGGCCTTCCCCGCCAGTGGATCGCCCGCATGAAAGAGGCCATTCGTACCTGTGCGCCCGCTTTCAGTATGCGGCGTATGGTGAAAGAGTATGCCACCCGCTACTATGTTCCCCTGATCGAGCGCAGTCAACACATGGCCGACAACAACTACCAGCAGGTACGCACCCTGGCGGCCTGGAAAGAGCGGGTCTACCGCGCCTGGCCGAGCCTGGAACTCTATGTTGAGGGACCCCGCGACGGCCAGCTCAGCCTGGGCGAGAGCCTTGAGGTCCACGCCTGGATTCGTATCAACGATCTGGCGCCACAGGATCTGAACGTAGAGCTGGTCTACGGCCCGACCAGCGATGAGCAGGTGCTGTGCCAGTATGCGCTGCCGATGAGCTATACCAAACGCGAACTCGATGGCTCCTATCGCTACGATGTGGTTTTGCAACCGGCAGAGAGCGGCAGCATCGCCTATAATATCCGTGTAACCCCCCACAATCCTGCCCTGAGCGAGAAATTCGAGATGAATCTCATCCGCTGGGCGTAGAAAAGCGGGGAGTCCTCTCTGGACCCCCGCTGCTTGCTCTCTCCCTTCCTACCCCTCTCGCTTAAAGCTCGCTACCGCCGAGGTGGTCGGTGTATATAACGAGGCTCCACAGGCCACCAACACGCGCGCAACCATCATATTTTCAGACGATAGATGGTGTATCATACCAAGTTGCTTCCAGAGAAGCAACTTGGTATGAAATCTTGATAGCCGTTCGAGATCCGTCCCGCCACCGGTGGGACTGGCAGATGCTGGCGCATCTTGCCCATCTGAACGCAAGGGAGTATCAATCACCAAATCGACGTTATCCCATCACCTGAAGGTATTACGTGAAGCTGGTCTCACTCGGTCTCATGTGGAAGGGAAAAATATTTTTGTCGTGCTGCGTCGTGACGATCTGGAAGCGCGCTTTCCGGGCTTGCTTCAATCCATTCTGGTATCTGTTCGACATTCCAACTCAAGCAAGGCGGACAGACCTCACAGGTTGCCCCAATCCACTGTCCCGCTGGCTGAGTAGTAAGCGCCTCTGCTACGCCGGCGTAAAGGTCCAGGCCATCTGGAGAAAAAGGATATCGGCGCCCGTTTCGCGTACGGATAGAATATCAACAAACAGATGCTTCAGGTAGACACCTTTCGGAAGCGTAGCTGCGTATATACTCCAGGAGTAACGTATTTTCAGCAATATCTCAAGGAGCAGGTATGGATAAGCAGCAGTTTATACGCGAAGCACTTACTCTCCCCACCAGCGCCATTGCCTATCATGTCAGTGAGTATCTGGCGCGGCAGTTCCCCGATAAAGTGCTGGTAGAAGGAGGAGATGGCCTCTTCAACGTTGAAGAGTACGCGCGCGCCGGGCAGTGTATGCTTGAGCACAGAGCGATTGTGCATAACCAGGTAATCACACACTGGCATGGACGCGAAATGAACACGCCGGGCTGGCTTCAGTTTGCTGGGAGCATAGGGGGATTGCAGGCCGGGCAGAGCGAGCCCGAAGAAGAAATAAGCGACAGGTCGTATAATGCCTGGTTCTCGGTGGCATGGCGTGATCAGGGCTTTGAAGTGGTGATCATGAACTGGTCCGATGGGATAGGCCGCTCTTTCTACCACTACTGGCTGCTGGTTGAGATCCGGCAGTTCGCCAGGGAGTTTATCACAGAGGTCTGCCGCTGGAATGCGGAACTGCGTGGAGAGGTGCTGGTCTTTGCCGGTGGTTGCTGGCATAAAGATGCGCGTCTCTTCCGCTCCATTCAGGGTACGACGTTCGATAATTTGATCCTGAAAGGGAATCTGAAACAGGAGATCCGCGAAGATCTTGAACAGTTCTTTGCAGCCCGCGACCTGTACGAAGCGCACGGTATTCCCTGGAAACGGGGCATTCTCTTCGTCGGCTCGCCCGGCAATGGCAAGACACATACGGTCAAGGCGATCATCAACTCGCTCCAGCAGCGCTGCCTCTATGTCAGGAGCTTCCACTCCGAATATCAGACCGACGAAGATAACATCCACGCTGTCTTCGAGCGCGCGCGCAAATCCGCTCCCTGTATGCTGGTTCTGGAAGATCTCGACTCGCTGCTGACGCCCCAGAATCGCTCCTTCTTCTTGAACGAACTGGACGGTTTCGCTGCTAATGTCGGCATTGTCACGCTTGCCACGACCAATCATCCTGAACGACTCGATCCTGCCATTCTCGACCGGCCAAGCCGCTTTGATCGCAAATATCCGTTCAATCTTCCCGAAACGCCCGAACGGCAGGCGTATATCGCTATGTGGAACGCCTCGCTCAAACCGGCCCTGCGCCTCTCTGAAGGGGGCATCGGTCAGCTTGCTGAAGCGACTGACGGCTTCTCGTTCGCCTATCTGAAGGAGCTGTTCCTCTCCTCGATGATGCGCTGGATCGCCAATCCTGGGCAACAGTCGATGGAACAGGCAATGCTCAGCCTGGTCAACACGCTGCGCGAGCAGATGATCAGCCAGGCATCTGAGCCAGTCCCTGAAGATCTCAGCCAGAGCGTGCCGGCGTTTGCGCGGCGCTTTGCTCCCAGGGTGATCACGCGCTAGCCCCGGTGCTTGAACGATATTGCCGCCCTGGTGAAGAGTAATGTGAAGAGTAATGTATAGTACAGAGCTATAACTATGGTTAAGCGCGCAACCCTGAACGAAGCAGAGATACATTTTATTCAGCATATGCGCGTTGCCCGCCTGGCGACAGCAGACGAGAACGGGAGTCCTCATCTCATTCCCGTCTGCTATGCCTTCGATGGCGCTCACTTCTACATTCCCCTTGATGAAAAGCCTAAACGTGTCAGTGCGGATCGTCTGCGCCGCGTGCGCAATATCGAGGCACGTGGCGAAGCTGCGCTGCTGATTGATCAATACTCCGACGACTGGTCACAGCTTGGCTACGTACTGGTGCATGGCCACGCCGAACTGATCGGACCGGCGCATCAGCAGCATGCACTGGCTCTCAAGCTGCTGCGCGAGCGGTATGTCCAGTATCGTGCGATGGTACTGGAAGAGCGCCGGGTCATTGTGATTACTCCTGATCACGTCGTGTCGTGGGGACCGGCTCTTCAAGGATAGGCGAAAGAAAACACATTTACAAAAATTGTGAGAAAGAGACTGGCAACTACGTAGTATTTATAAGCTCCTGATCTGGCTCTAGCAGGCTCTCATTTGCTTGCTGGCTCATTCTATTTCTGGCTTTATTGTCTGACAAGGAGGCATTGCTCTACCCGCATATTACGCTGCGAAATTGCAGTCATGACTGTGACAACTCCCTTCGTCGTCGTTTTTTCAAGCATTGCTTGCACAATGTACGAAGTTTATTTCACTTCACTGACACCGAGGAGGACAACATGCTTACCCAGGCACGGCCCCGGTTCTTCGTGATCGTCCCTGTCATTGCGTCTGTGCTGCTGTTGCTGTTGAGCGCCTGCGGTCCGAGCGGGACGCCAGTTTCAAACACTGGGAGCACTACAGGCAAGCCAGTCAACGGTGGCGTCTGGACCGACGCTTTTGTCAACGAGCCTGACTCTTTCATTCCCAATGCCTCTGTGCAGACCTTTGCGACCGAGGCGATGAACGCATTATATGCTCCCCTCTTTAATGGTACGCCGGAAGGGACCATTCAGCCAGGCGTTGCCACCGAAGTGCCAAGCATCGCCAACGGCGGCGTCAATGCCGATGCGACCGTCTGGACATTCCATCTGAGGCCGGGGGTGAAGTGGTCGGATGGTCAGCCGCTTACCGCCGAAGATGTGGATTATACCTGGAAGCTCTGGACGAATCCCAAGTTCCCGGCGGCGGGCAACGTGGCCTATAAATATATCCAGTCAGCCGAAGTCTCATCCGATAAGCTCACCATCACCTTCCATCTCAAAGCTCCTTACGCGCCATTCCTGGCAGCCTGGACCGATGGTGGCCTGGCACCGTTGCCCAAACATCATTTTGAGAGCATGGCGCCGGATCAGATCAAGAAGTCGCCCGACAATCTGAAACCGACTGTTGTGAGCGGTCCCTTTATCATGACGGAGAGCAAGCCCGGCGACCACTACACACTTGAGCGCAATCCCAATTACTACCGCGCCTCAGAGGGGCTGCCACACCTCGATAAGCTCATCATTCGTGTGATCACCGACCAGAATACGCTGCTGAAAGCTCTCCAGTCAGGCGACCTTCAGTCCGCGTGGTTCCTGGACGCCGCCAAGATCCCGGCCTACAGGCAGTTGAAGGATTACGAGCTGATTTCCAGCACCTCTGCATACTTCGAGGCTATTCATTTCAACCAGAACAATGAGGCGCTCAAAGATGTCAATGTGCGCAAAGCTATTACGCTGGCGATTAACCGCGACGAGCTGATCAAGATTGCGCGTAATGGTGCTGGCGTCTCGATCTGCACGGATCATAGCCCCGTCTACAAGCCTGGCTATGATCCCAATATCCAGTGTCCGCCCTTCGATATAGATGGCGCCAATAAGCTGCTCGATCAGGCCGGCTGGAAGATGGGTCCCGATGGTGTGCGCCAGAAAAACGGATTGCGGCTGGAGTTCCAGTATTCCACGACCGCCAATAACCAGTGGCGCGCTCAAGATCAGGTCATTAACCAGGCCAACTTTAAGAAGATTGGCGTGAAGGTCAACATTCAGAACTACCCGGCCAGCACCTTCTTTGGCACCTTCCTGCCCGCTGGTAAAGCTGGCCAGTACGACCTGGCTGAGTGGGCCAGCAGCTACAGCTACGATCCTAACGATGCCACACAGTTTCAGTGTGATCAGATTGGCAAAACCAATTTTAACTGGTATTGTAGCAAGCAGATGGATACTCTGCTTCAGCAGCAGCTTGCCGCTGCTGATCCGGTGAAGCGCCAGGAGATTTTCAACCAGATTCACCAGTTGATCCTGACCGATTACCCGGTAGCGTCGATGTTCAGCCCAAACGACCTGTCGGTGCATAAAAAAGGCACACACAACTACAAGCCGGGACCATTCGGTGGTTCTGAGCTGGTCAACGTCTGGGACTGGTGGTGCGACGGCGGCAAGTGCAGCTAGGAGAAGGGTGAGGCCACTCCCCTGACGAAATTTCGGAGGAGTCCCTTTCTTCCGTCCTGGAAAGTGGCCTGTATAGCGTTTTCTAAACGAGAGGGAAGGTCTCTGGTTGGCATTGTTCCAGCGAGGGACCTTCTTTAATAGAATCGGAGACGAATATGGGACAGTATGTTATCAGAAGGTTGCTCCAGGCTATCCCTTTGTTGTTTTTCATCTCCGTATTAATGTTCATTCTCATTCATCTGTTGCCCGGCGGGCCTGAAGCCATCTATGACAATCCGCAACTGGACGAGGCGGGCCGCGCCGCTCTGCGCGCCAGCCTGGGACTGAACGATCCCTTGCCGGTGCAATATGCCAAGTGGATCGGCAGCGCCCTGGTTGGCAACTTCGGCATTTCGTTCACTACCAACCAGCCAGTGACGCAGATTATTGCTCAGCGTTTTCCTCCCACGCTGGAACTATTCCTGAGCGCCTTTGCCGTCGCGCTGGTGCTGGCGCTAATTCTGGGAACGCTCTCGGCAGTTTTTCAGGGTTCGAGCGTCGATTACACGATCACCACGCTGGCTTACTTTGGCATCTCTATGCCTATTTTCCTGCTTGGCCTCTTCTTCCAGGGTATCTTTGGCGTAACGCTGCACTGGTTGCCTACATCAGGAACCGCCACGCTCGGCTATGTGTTCAGTCCTTTTGATACGTTCCTTGATCATTTCCTGCACCTTATCATGCCAATGCTGGTGCTCGCCATCACTTTCACGGCGCGCTGGAGTCGTTACCTGCGCGCCGGGCTGGTTGAGGTGACGAAGCAGGATTACATGCGCACGGGAAAAGCGAAGGGCGTACCGCCTGCTGCTCTGCTGATGCGGCATGCGTTGCGCAACGCGGTCATCCCACTGATTACGATAGTTGCCATTGACTTCGGTTCGGTGGCCGGCGGCGCGGCGATTACCGAGGGCGTGTTTGCCTGGCCTGGTATGGGCCAGCTTTTCTTACAATCGCTGGAGAAGCGCGATTATCCAATCCTGCTATGTATGCTGCTGCTTAGCGGGACGCTTGTTATTCTGTTTAATCTGATCGCTGATATTCTCTATGGGGTCATGGACCCGCGTATTCGCTATTCTTGAGTAATTGATAGAAGCCCTCTTAGCAGCCTCTCCTCGGTGAAAGGAGCAAGCAATGGAAACTTTCGAGAAAGCAAACCTGGCAGAGGAAGAAGTGTTGGAGCCGGTACAGGAACTGACGCCCGCACTTGTGCAGAAGCGGCGCAGTCAGGCGCGCATCGTGTTCGACCGTTTCGTCCGTAATCTGGCGGCGACGACCGGAGCTTTTTTTCTGATCCTGCTGTTCGCCTTCTGTTTTCTTGGTCCGGTGATCACCGGCCATAACCATCCTGATGATGTTGGTGTAGGACAGCCTTTTGCCCCGCCTTCCCTGCAATATCCCTTTGGTCTCGATGATGTTGGACGTGATCTGTTGGCGCGTGCGATGGTTGGCGGGCAGATCTCGCTGCTGGTCGGTCTCAGCTCGATGCTCGTCTCTATTCTGCTGGGAATTGGCATTGGCTCTTTTGCCGGCTACTTCGGCGGCATCGTCGATAACATCCTGATGCGCACGACGGACACGATACTGGCGATTCCGCTTTACCTGCTGCTCTTCGTGCTCTCGGCCACGTTCACCAACGGTTCGCCGGCCAGCGTGATTGTGCTGATCGCCATTTTTGGCTGGACGACTTCGGCGCGCCTCATTCGTGGGGAGTTTCTGACGCACAAAGAGCGCGAGTATGTGCTGGCGGCGCAGACGATTGGCGCGAAGAATTTCCGCCTGATGTTCCGGCACATCTTGCCCAATGCAGCCGGCCCCATCATTGTGAATGCGACACTGCTGGTTGGCAGTAACATTATCCTGGAATCGGTGCTCAGCTTTTTTGGCTTTGGTATCAAGCCGCCGGTTGCCAGTTGGGGCAGTATGGTCAGCATCGGGCAGGGAT
Source organism: Ktedonobacteraceae bacterium (assembly GCA_014896635.1). The sequence continues at coordinate 17,698 of JADBKA010000006.1, read as the reverse complement.
TCTTCGACAGCGCTCCCAACATGGTCTATATTCCGGGCCTGCTGATTTTTCTGACCGTGTTGAGCTGTAATCTGGTGGGTGATGGCTTGCGCGATGCGCTTGATCCGCATATGACGGAGCGGTAGGAGAATCGAAGGTTGTTTTCAGGAAGAAGGCAACGTTTTTGTGGCGCGCATCGTTGCCAGGAAGCGGGAAAAACCGAGCTTGTCAGCGAGAGCGCGGATACGGCGAAAGCCCGCACCATAAATAGGATCGGGATTCTGTTCCATGCCGGTGATATAATAACGGCTTTCGGGCGTGTTTATCTCGTGGTAGAAACGGTAGGCGAGTAACTCGCAGAATCCTTCCTCGGCCCAGGTGGGCAGTGGTCGGATGCCATGCACAACCAGCCAGACGTGGCCCAGTTCATGTACAGTAATGCCCTGGAAGAGAATCGCGGGTAGACCGCGCAGCACGGCCACCCCTTTGACTTCGCTGGAGAGCACCTGGCCTTTGTGGACATAGGATGAACTGACGGTCGCGCCATATGCATGGGTTGGATTCTGGCAGCTTTCGTGCAGCAGTTCGGCCAGGCGCTGAGGGCCGCATAGATCCAGGCTGAGCGGCAGATTATTGTAGACCAGGCCCTGGCTGCCGACCCATTGTTTAACCTGGGTATAGTAAGGACGCGCCTCTTCGACCGTTTCAATGGCACTGGCGCGGCAAAGTGGGCAACGAACAACGCCGGCGTCCTCGCCGGGTGGCTCTTGCTGTTGCGGCGGCACAAGCCTGCCGCAGTAGGCGCAAGCAGGATACTCGTTCTGATGATGAGCGCAGAAGTAGTTTCCCCAGTAGTCAATGAGATATTTTTCCATCAGCGGTTTGCCACAGTACACGCAGCGAGGAGCGATCTGCTGCATGTAACATGAGGCATGGTAAGGGGCGCCCTGATGCACCTGGAAGCTGGCTTCGGCGATGGGACGACCGCAGGCGGCGCAGACGAAGTGCTCCGGGTGCCAGGTCGCATTCAGGGCCGTCAGGTATCTGCCCTGAATCGGTTGTCCACAGCCCTGGCAGATCGGTTGTTGTCTGAATATTGCCACGTTAATGCTCTAGCGGCAGGCTGTAGTAATCATAAATGGTTGTGATGCGAAAACCGCAAGACTGGTAGAGGCCAAGCGCCTGCTCGTTTTCAGTTTCGACTTCCAGTGTGATCTTGCGCTGCCCCGCTGCAAGAATCTCCTGGAGAGCATGCGCCAGAATCTGGCGCCCGTATCCTTTGTGCTGGTGTTCGGGCAGAACGGCGAATCCGTAGATAAAAGCTTCGTACTCATCCAGTGCCACATCGATCTTACCGATGACCCTGTCATCCAGCGTCCCTACATAGTAGCGAGACTTCGATTCCTCTGTAAGGTTCTTAGTGTACCAGTTGACCTCGTTTTCCGGTATGCCGAAAGCAAGCGCGGTAATGTGGGCCAGCGCGGGAGCATCTTCGACCCTGGCACGCCTGAATCGTAGCTGGCTGTTAAAGGTTGCCGGTATGCGAGGCTCTTGCAGATCCATCCTGTATTCGGAGTGATCACGGGTGGCTGTCAGATGTCTGACAAATGCCTGTCCAGAGACCGAGATGCGTTCAACGATGGGCAGGAGCCTGGAAAAGCCGCGCTGCCGGCATTCTGCCTGTGCTGCGTGAAGAAGTTGCGAGAAAATGCCACGCCGGCGATACTGCGGGTGAACCATGCCACTGACTTCAGCTTCGCGTCTACTGAAACTGAACAGAGCCAGGTAGCCCACAGGAAGGCCCTGATCGTAGTAGAAAAAATCGTTGAGCTGGTCTGTGCGGCGCGCACGCAGCACGTTCCAGTTGAGCTTGAGAGCCAGCCCTTCGGTACTATTACAGAGATCGGCAAGCTGCTTGATCTCCGCCAGATCGGTGTCTATCAGTCCGTACTTTTTGATTACTGCCTGCTTTTCAACCATGCCGCCGATTTCCTATAGTTGAGGTGTTGTCAACCAGTATATCCTATATGAGAACATTCCACAAGAGAGAGTTGAAAGGCGGTTCAGGGGACGCGCACGCGAGGCTGGTATCCCCCGAAAATCTCTTTTGCCAGGAGAGAAGGCAGGTCCAGCGCGCTGGACCTGCCTTCTCTCATCCTACTCCCATTTGAAAGTAAAGATGGCGACGAGTAGAATCACCACTGCCCAGAGAGTGAGCGTAATCAGAGGCGTGACAGGCACCGGCGAACCGGCGCTCATCGTTGCCTGAAGTGCCTGAGTAAGAGCAGCGGCTGGCAGCACCTGGGAGACGGCGGCCAGCGGGGCTGGCAGGTGATCAAGTGGCAGAATTCCGCCCCCGATCAGGATAAACAGGAGAAAGAGAGCATTGGCCCCGGCCAGCGTCAATTCGGCACGTAGAGCGCCGGCCATAGCCAGGCCCAGAGCCGCGAATGTAACGGTTCCCAGAATGATAGAGAGCAGGGCCAGCGGCGGCGAACCAGCAGGCTTCCAGCCGTAGAGCGCAATGGCACAACCAATGAGCAGGAGAGCCTGCACGGCTTCGAGAATGAGAATCGCAATGACTTTGGCAAGAATGAGACCGCTGCGCGGAAGAGGAGAGGCGCCGAGACGCTTGAGCACGCCGTAGTAGCGTTCATATGCAGTGGCGATACCGAGATTGACCATACCGGCAGCCATAATCGCCACTGCCAGGATGCCGGGCAGCAAAAAGTTCACCGCGCTGCCCTGTGTTGCTGGCACAATGTTGAGCGAAGTGAAAAAGATCAGCAGGCCAACTGGCACGGCCAGCGTCACCAGAATGTTTTCACCCCGGCGCAGCGTCAGCAACAACTCGTAACCTGTCTGTCGCCAGACCTGGCGAGCGAAAGGGGCAGCCCTGCTGCTGCCTGCTCTAGAGGTGTTCGTGGAGGCAGGGAAGTGTGTGGCCATCTTTATTCTCGAATCTCCGATCCGGTCAATCGTAAAAATAGATCTTCAAGCGAGCCATGCCCGACGCGCAGTTCAGAAAGCGTGATGTGCTGATTGCGCAGCCAGGCAGTCAGCTCTGCCAGCAGATCCGGCACCGCAGTGGGCTGTGTCTCAATGACGTAGCTGCCGGGGCGTACCTCTTCGGCCTTGCGTGCAGAAGGCAGCGCAGCCATCTGGTTGACATCGAGACCCGCCGGCGCAACGAAACGCACCGTATCGGCATTCTGCACGCCGGTCAGGCTGGCCGGCGTATCGAGCGCGATAAGGCTGCCATGATCAATAATCGCCACGCGGTCAGAGAGGCGCTCGGCCTCATCCATCAAATGTGTCGTGAGCAGGACCGTGACACCACTGCTTTTGAGATCGCGGATAATTTCCCAGGTCATGAGGCGCGCCTGGGGGTCCATGCCGGCAGTCGGCTCGTCGAGGAAAACAAGAACAGGATTGCCAACCAGTGCGACCGCCAGGGCGAGGCGGCGCTTCTGCCCGCCGGACAGGCGACGGCAGCGCGTTCTGGCCGCGCTTCCCGTCAGACCAACCCGCTCAAGCAGCGCATCGACATGCTGCGGATGCTCGTAGTAGCCGGCAAAGAGATGCAGCACTTCGCGGGCGGTCAGCGCCGGGTAGAGGCCGTCCTGCTGAAGCATCACCCCGATCTGTGGTTTAAGATCGGGGGCCTGCCGAATGGGATCGAGGCCGAGCACGCGGATCGTTCCTTCATCGGGCGTGCGATAGCCTTCCAGCGTCTCGACCGTTGTCGTTTTGCCGGCGCCGTTGGGGCCGAGCAGCGCGAAAATTTCGCCACGCTGCACCGTAAAGCTGAGCCTGTTAACAACTCGGTGCGAGCCGTAGCTCTTGCTGAAGTGCTCGACGACGATAGCTGCATGCTCTGCCCTGTCCTGTGGGACAGCATGTGTCCCGCTGGTATGAGTCGTTTGTGCTTTAGTAGACATAGAAAACATCCCTTTGAGAGAGCAGGTACATAGAGAATCATACCACGAAACAGCTAGCTATCCCTTAACGTGCCTTAACAATATCGGTAATGGACCCTGCAAACACCTTACAGTGCTGGTTCATCTGATTCTGCCTCAAGAACGTACACCCTGTAGATGACAGTGCGCGGGTGTTCAAACGGACAAGGGAATAAAGGGATGTCTCCAGATATTGTGAAAAAGCCGTAAGGAGAAAAGAGAATGGTAAGATTACTCTGGACCATCGTCGTGATATTGTTTGTCCTGTGGCTACTGGGTTTCCTGTTTAGAGTTGCAGGATCATTTATCCATATTCTGCTAGTGATCGCTGTGATCGTATTGATCTACAATCTTATTGCGGGTAGCCGCGCAAGATTGTAGGCGTCTGGGCTTTCTAGAAGGGAGCGTGAAGCTAGTCAGGATATTATGGTGTGCGCGGGTGCCGTTGTGCAGGCCCGCGCGATAAGCGGCCTGCACAACGAGAAGAACATGTTCGCCAGGAGACATTAATTAGCGATGGCCCCGGTGGCTGTAGCCATAGTGGCCATAGTGGCCATAGCCACAGTTCTTTTTATGCCCATAGCCATGGCCATAGCCACAGTTCTTTTTATACCCATAGCCTTTATGGTCATAACCCTTCTTATGACCATAGCTATAGCCTTTATGATCCTTGCCACTGTAGCCGCTGTAGTTGTTCCCATAGCTGTGCTGTGAGCCATAGTTACTCTGTGCTGATGCCGGCGCAGCGGTAGCTACTGAAAGGGTCAGCATAACAGCCAGCGTGGCGATAAAGAGTAAGAGACGTCGTCGCATGTACTTACTTTCCTTTCATCGTACTGTTTGTGTCATTGTACTAATTAGCTTTTTTGATCCCCTCTTCCCAACCACCCGACCTATGGATATTATCTTTGCGCGTGAGAAAAATATACGCTGATGTGTCGATGTTTGGAGACGCGCAGAAAAACTTTGATTTGACGCCTGGCGATCATAGATGTTACACTACTGAGAAATACCTCAGGATTGTATCATCGCATTGTAGTAGATACATATAACGCACAAAAAACAGCGTAGTACACGTTTTCCAGGGGAGAACCAGTACATGCAAAGACATGTGCTGGCTTTTTTGCAAGAGCAGGGAGGATAGCAAGCTCATGTCTCACACAGACGGTTATGATACAAAGTTCGTCAAAGAGGGTCTCACCTTTGATGACGTCCTGATCATTCCCGCCGCTTCTTCTGTTCTGCCGCGCGAAGTTTCTACGCAGACGCGGCTCACCCGTGAGATTCTGCTGAACATACCCATAGTCAGTGCTGCGATGGACACCGTGACCGAAGCGCGACTCGCCATCGCTCTGGCGCGTGAGGGTGGGATTGGCATTATTCACCGCAATCTTTCCATTGATGACCAGGCCAGGGAGGTTGACAAGGTCAAGCGTTCCGAATCGGGCATGATCACCGACCCGATCACACTGGAACCCGACGCACCTTTGCGCCAGGCTCAGGAAGTCATGCGCCATTTCCATATCTCTGGTATTCCCATCACCAGGCAGGGGAAGCTGGTTGGTATTCTTACCAACCGCGACATGCGTTTTGAGACGAACATTGACCGGCCTGTATCCGAGTTGATGACTAGAGAGCACCTGATCACCGTCCCAGTTGGCACCACGCTGGAGCAGGCCCGCGATCTATTGCATCGCTACAAGATTGAGAAGCTGCCGGTTGTTGATGAGCATGGCATGCTCAAAGGTCTCATCACCATGAAGGATATTCAGAAGAAGATCCTTTACCCGAACGCAGCCAAAGACGAGTTTGGGCGCCTGCGAGTGGGTGCTGCCGTCGGCACAGGAACTGACGCACTGGACCGTTGTGCCGCGCTCATCGAAGAAGGTGTAGATGTCCTTGTGCTTGATACCGCGCATGCCCACTCGCGCATGGTCATCGAAATGGCGGCGCGCATCAAAGATAATTTTGGCAGGCATGTCCAGCTCATTGCTGGCAATGTCGTAACTGCCAAAGCCACCGAGGCGCTGATCCAGGCCGGAGCCGATGCCATCAAGGTAGGCATCGGCCCGGGTTGTTTTGCCGCTGGAACTCGCATTCTCATGGCTAATGCCTTCTATAAGAACATCGAGGATATCCGGCCAGGTGATCGTGTAATCAATATGAATGGAGAGCCTGTCACTGTTGTCAATGCCTGGTGTACCGGCACGCGCGAAGTGATGGCGTTAAGACATACCGCTTCATATCGTGAAACGTATGTAACGCCAGACCATCGCTATCTTGTAGGTGATCTGACAACGGTTAGCCCCGCTACAGTCACTGGCAAAGGTTATGCGAAGCTACTAGAACAACCAACTCGACTCGGCCTTTCAAAGATTCACTGGAAAGAGATCGGAGACAGTGAGCGCGATATAATGCTACTGCCCAGGCATATCATGTTCGATCTTCCGCAGCATTTCAAGATCGATTTACGCGAGTTTGCTGTGCGCCAGAAGAAACAGCTAGCGCGTTACAGGACATCTGTGGAGGACTCTTATGAACTTGGCTATGTCTTCGGAATGTTTCTTGGTGATGGTCATGCTTTTATCGCACCTTCGCGGAATTCTATAACGGGGCGCGTATCGTGGTACTTCGCGCTCAACCAGCGGGACATCACCGAGAAGTTTATTCGCTGTCTGGAAACAGTGACTGGTGTGAAAGTGAAGGCAACACCATACAAGAGCATCGTCAATATTCATTTCTACTCACTCCAGTGGGCAAGACTCCTGAGCGAGTTTGGGAAGCGTCACGAAAAGCATCTGCCAGAGAAATACCTGAGTTCGAATCGCGATTACCTCCAGGGACTCTTCGATGGGCTGATCGATAGTGATGGTTGTCAGGCTGAGGATGGTCGCCTCTGTTTCCGCAATACTTCGCAACAACTTGTTGAGTTGTTCAATGTACTCTGTTACATGTTAGAAGGGAGTTTTCCGAACAGCCAGACGGACGAGGCATCTGCTGAAAGTATCAAAGGCATAGCTGTCAAACAATGTCGTGTAAGCTACCAATCGCGTCTCAATGTTACGCATGAGAAGCGCCTCCTGGCGAAGTATCAAGCGGTGAAGCGTCTTAGCGAGCGTCATTCTGGTATATATGTACCTGTGTACGATATCGAGGTTGATTGCCCGACGCACAGCTTTATCGCCGATAATGCGATTGTGCATAACTCTATCTGTACAACGCGGGTGGTGGCCGGCGTCGGCATGCCACAGATTACCGCCATCTATGATTGCGCCCGTGTCGCGCACGACTACGGTGTGCCGGTCATTGGCGACGGCGGTATTCAGTATTCCGGTGATATCGCCAAAGCCGTCGCTGCCGGAGCCGACACCGTTATGCTCGGCAGCCTGCTCGCGGGCGTTGATGAGAGTCCTGGCGAACTGATCATCTCGCATGGTGAGCGTTTCAAAGATTATCGCGGCATGGGATCGGTCTCCGCCATGAAGCAGCGTAGCTATAGCAAAGATCGCTACTTTCAGCAGGGCATTGATGAGACGCAGGTCATCGCCGAGGGCATTGAAGCGCGCGTTCCCTATAAGGGCATGCTCGGCCCGCTGGTATTCCAGTTGATCGGTGGCTTGCGGCAGGCGATGGGCTATGCCGGAGCGGCAACGATCAAAGAGATGCAGGAGAACACGCAGTTTGTGCGCATCACCAGTGCGGGCCTGCGCGAGAGCCACCCGCATGACGTGATGATCACCAAAGAGGCCCCGAATTACGGAACGAAACGTTGAGAATTCGTCCCTCTCCCGGCCTGGGGACCGGGAGAAGGACGAGATTAGCCAGGAAGTCCCAGTACAATTGCGCCAGGAGAAAAGAACAGGGTACAATGGCGGAGATCAGGCTGACCCGGTTGATGCGGGACAGTCGTTCTGCTTTCACGGGCTTGATTCGATTTGAGCAGGCGGGACGAACATCGGAGAGAGTGTATGGTTGATTTGAAACAGACACTGAGTCGCTTCGTTGCGATTCCGGGTGTGCGTCAGGTTCTTCTGGTAGGCAGAGATGGCCTGATGATCGAGGGCGTGACGCGAGAAGGCAAAGAGGATATGGAAGCGGTAGGGGCGATAACGACTACTGGCCTGAGCACAGCCGAGGCTCTAGGCAAGGAGATCGCACGCGGTGGCCTGGTAGGGGTGATTATGGAGTATGAGCAGGGGCTGGTCAGTGCTGAGCCTCTGGGAGACTTTGCTCTGATTGTGGCGCTGTTTGACAATGCTGCACAACTGGGCCGTGTGCGCCATCTGGTCAGGACCAGCCGTAATGAGATCCTGGAGGCCCTGGACATTGCGTAGCAGCGGCAAAGGAGCAAAACTGCCCCTGCTGTCGCGTGCTCGCCCTGTTCTATCCCTGCTCTTTTGTTGTGTGCAGGAGTAGCAAAAATCTTCAACCGGCTCTCAACGCCCACAGGTACTCTTGCGCAGTGTGTCGTGTGGATGTCACATTATAGTAACGCTATGGGATGTTTATAGTCAGGCGTGTACACGGAGGCGGCGCGTCCAATGGAACAGTTGACAAATCTTGTTATTTCAGATAATGAACTTACCGCTATTTCAGCGGTTCTGCGGAAGCTTATGGGCGATACGAATGCCACACTGGTCATGCTCATTGATAGAAGCGGCCAGGTCGTGGCAGTGCAGGGAACAGGTGCACGGCGCAACGTAACCAACCTGGGAGCATTGCTGGCCGGGGTTTTTTCTTCTTCACGTGAGGTGGCAAAGCTGCTCGATGAAAAGGACTTCCGCAGCATTTTTCAGCAGGGCGTGCAGGAAAATATCTATACCTCAATGGTAGAAGAACAGTGGCTGCTGGTAATTATTTTCGATAAACTCACACATATCGGCCTGGTGAAAGTCCTTTCAAAGAAGGTTGCGGAGGAACTCGGACGCATACTGGAGCGTGTCAAAAACGAAGCCCTACATAACAAATCTCCGGTGCTCAGTGTGCAGTTCCGCTCTTCCGTCGAAGATACTATTGACCTGCTCTTCCGCGACTAGGGGAATCCGGCATTTATGGCTCTCATCAATATTGCGACGCGCGAGATCCACTGCAAGATTGTCTATTACGGCATCGGCTACTGTGGAAAAACGACAAACCTTCAGTATGTCTTCAGGAGCATCAACCCCAATGCGCGCGGGGAAATGCTCTCCATCGCCACTGAAACGGAGCGGACGCTATTCTTCGATTTCTTACCGCTGGATCTGGGGACCGTCCAGGGCTTTCGCACCCGCTTCCACCTCTATACCGTCCCCGGCCAGATTCTCTACGAGCGTACCCGCCTGGCCGTTCTAAACGGGGCCGATGGCATCGTCTTCGTTGTGGATTCCCAGGCGGAAAAGTTTGAAGAGAATATGCAGAGTATCGCGGAACTGGAAATGCATATGCGACGGCTCGGTAAGGATATGCGGATGTTCCCCCTGGTGTTACAATATAATAAGCGCGATATGCCAAGCGCACTGCCACTACCGGAGCTTGAACACTATTTGAATCGCCGCCGTGTCCCCAGCTTTGAAGCTATCGCTTCACAAGGCAAAGGCGTCTTTGCCACGCTGCGCACGATCAGTAAGAATGTTATGGCACAATTGTGAGTGCAAGTATTACCGTTGTGAAACTAAACGTCCAGAAAGAGCCGCAGATCCGCTATCAGGGCAGGATTTTGCAACGCCTGGCAAATGGTCTTGTGATTGCTGCCGCCTGGACCCGCTCCGAGCTTGATCTTGGGTACACCCGCTTTGAGCCTGGAGATCACTTCACCGAGTATTATTATACCGACCGCTGGTTCAATATCTTCGCTATTGCTGCAACCGGTGGAAAACGTAAAGGCTGGTACTGTAATATTGCCGAACCGGCAGTTATTTATAATGACCGGATCGAACAGGTGGACCTGCTGCTGGATATATGGGTGAATCCACAGGGCCAGTTTCAGGTGCTCGATGAGGATGAGTTCGCTGCCGCTGATCTTAGCCGCGAGCAGCGCGAAGGAGCGCAACAGGGACTACAAGCCGTGCTCCAGTTGCTACAAGCACGCCAGGAGGCTTTTGCCGAATTAACTTAGCGGGAATCTCTCCCTTTCTATCCACAGAAGGCGTGCAAGGCTGATCCTCATCGGTTTCCATAGCAATGGTGAGGCAGGTACTCTTGCGCATTGCTCGTCTCATGCATAGGAAGAGGTATGTTAGCTCTTGATTTTGTCTGCCGATACCCGCAAGCCGTACGCGATGCTCTACGCAGGCGCAGGCTGGAGCCGGGCATTGACGATATTCTGCGCCTGGCTGAGCAGCGTCGTGGGCTGATACAGCGCCGTGATGGCCTCTATGCCGCGCTTAAACGTGCTAGAGAACAGGTGCGGATAAAGCCAGAGAAGCTGCGATCTGCGCTTAACGAACAAATCAAGCAATTGATTCATGATATCCACCAACTTGACTTGCAGATCACGGATATTGATACGCGCCTGCACCTGCGCCTGCTCAGCCTGCCAAATCTGCCGTATAAGGGTGTGCCAGAAGGAAAGGGGGAGGAGGATGATAAGGAGCTGCGGCGCTGGGGAGAGCCACTGGAGTGTGCTTTCGAGCCGCTGCCACACTGGGAACTGGGCGAGCGGCTGGATCTGTTTGATTTGCAGGGGGCAGTCAAGGTGGCGGGAAGCCGCTTCGTCACGCTGAAAGGGGCCGCCGCCAGGCTGGAACGCGCGCTGATCTCGTTCATGCTTGATGTCCATACGCGCGAGCATGGCTATGTTGAAGTGATGCCGCCGCATCTTGCTCTGCGCACGGTGATGGAAGGGGCCGGTCAACTGCCGAAATTCGAGAATCAGGCTTATGCCTGCTCGGTGGATGACCTGTATCTCAATCCTACTGCCGAGGTGCCGCTGGTTGGTATGCATCGTGATACGATTCTCTCGGCAGATAAGTTGCCGCTGCGCTATACGGCGTGGACAACGGCCTTTCGCCGCGAAGCTGGCTCCTCTTCACGGCTCAACCGGGGGCTGCTGCGCCTGCACCAGTTTAACAAGGTTGAGCTGTTTCAGATAGTCCTTCCAGAGCAATCCTACAAGGTGCTGGACGAAATGCTTCAGCATGCCGAACGAATTTTACAACTGCTGGAGTTGCATTACCGTGTCATCGAACTCTGCACGGCGCGCCTGCCCTTTACTTCGGCCCGCACACTGGATCTGGAAGTCTGGATGCCCGGCCTGGCAGAATTTGTTGAAGTCTCCTCGATCAGTAATTGCGAGGCGTTCCAGGCGCGGCGAGCTGGCATCAAGTATCGTTCTGGCAAAGGGGCCGGTGTTGATTATGTCCATACCCTTAATGCCTCTGGTCTCGCCGTCGGGCGAACGCTGGCGGCCATTCTGGAGACGTACCAGCAGGCCGATGGCAGCATCGTTGTTCCTAAGGTACTGCGTCCCTATGTTGGCTCTGCCGTAATCGCTGCCCGTTAGAGGCAGGTAGGACAGAGAGGACTTTGCAATAACCTGGAATTTTTTCTTACCCTCTTCTCAAAGGAAGTCGGGTTGTGGTACACTAACTGATGGAAGGATGACGGAGTGGTCTATCGTGGCTGTCTTGAAAACAGCTGGGCCAAAAGCCCCGGGGGTTCGAATCCCTCTCCTTCCGCCATTCGCGAGACGGAGATCCGGGCGTTCCTGAACGGGAAGCTCCCTCCAGGAGTTTTGCCCGAACCAGGCCATAATCCTCTGAAGCAGGTGGGTGGAAGTGGGTGGAGCACGGCAGGCGGTGAGCAGTATAGCAATTCCTGAGGCAGGTGGGATGCCTGTTCCATCGTGCCTGAAAGCGGTACTCTACGTTAGAAACTACTTTACATATGGATGGTGAGTTAATGTGTCGCGTATAGGTTCGTTAGGGCAGTTCAAATTATCAGTAGTGCTGCAACGTCTTGAGGCGCATGAAAAAACGGGTCTACTGACTGTTAAGCAGGGAAGTCTCTGGGTAGACCTCTATTTCCGCGATGGACAACTCCTGTTTATTGGTCCGGTACGTGCGGATGCCTCTTTGATAGATCGGCTGCTTTATGATGGAGTGATCTCGTCGCAGGTCTATCAGGAAGTGCTGCATATTGTCGGGGCGGACCAGAAGAGTGAGATTCCTTTTGCGCAGGCTTTGATGGAACATCACTACGTCACACATGAGCAATTACGAACCTGGGCAACGAAGAAGGCGCTAGAAGTATTTCAGGCCCTCCTCTGCTGGCCGGAGGGCGAGTTGTACTTTGAAGAAGAGACGGCTCCGCCGCCTGAGCGTTTACGGGTCAGGCTCTCTGTCTCGTCGCTCCTGGCCGCCATTCCTGAATCTCTACGATCCACTCAACCCGCTGCTATACCTGCTGCCACTGCCCAACCCTCGCAGCCTGCAACTGATGCTCCCTGGTTACTGGATGAGGCGCAGACACCGAAAGCCACGCCGGTGACTCCGGCTCCCAGACCGTATGTTACGCGCATCCCGACGCTCACTCAACCTTCTCAGTTTTATGGTGACGCCGCACCTCCTGCTGCATTTCTGCCGTCATCAGATATTGCGCCTGTCATCGAGCCGGCAAGCATCCCGGTTGCCATGCCACCTTCTACAGAGAAGATTCATGCATCCGCCTCTTTTTCTCCACAGACGGATGCGGGAGCGCACGAAGATCAGTCCATCACTGCCGGGCGCCTGCCGGCTCTCTCATCGTCGAAAATGAATGTCCCATCGGGACAGCTCTCGGCGGCAGCATTAATAGATCAGCAGGCGCCTCCGCAACAACTTATGGCGGAAGTACCGGGGCCGGAGGTGCTGGTAGAGGCAGAGCAGAAGGCTCCTTCGGGGCAGCTCTCAGCAGCGGCATTAATAGATCAGCAGGCGCTCCCCCAGCAACTCGTAGCAGAAGCGCCAGAAGCGCCGGTGAATCTACAAGGTATGGAAAGGATGGCCGGGACTGTGTCCACTTCATCTCCGGCTGTACCTGCTCCCTCTGCTGTACCGCTACCCTCAAAATATGTTGATATTGCTGCTATCCGGCCTGAGATGGTGATGGTGCCGGTAGATCTCTCCGCTTTTCGTGAATCGCAGGCATCGGTACTGATCACGCCGGATCACTGGCGGTTATTGATGAAGGTTGATGGACAGACGACATTGCAGGGAGTCAGTATGGAGCTGGGTATTGCTCCTGAAATGTTGTGCCGGCTTGTCGCCGATCTTGTTTCACAGAACCTGATAGACCTTACGCTGCCTGCGAATATGTATTCGACGCCGGCGATGGAAGAGAGATTGCCAGTTGCCAGAGAGGCGATGATGCCTGCTCTGGGCAACGGCTTTGTGGCACCGGGCTACGCCGCTACCCCGACCTCACCCTGGTCTATGCCTGCTGCACCTTTCCTGGCGCCTCCCGCCGGTACTCCTGCTTCTGCACCGGAAGCTGTGCCTTTACCGTTTGAAACGGAGTCGCAGTGGGGGAATGGAGGCAACGGCGCAACTTTTGTGCCTGGCCGTGGCTGGGTCGCCCGCTCATCTGCTTCGTCACCTATGCAAACTATGCAGCAGGCGCAGCATGGTGCCGGGGGGAGCGACGCGGCGATGTATCCTGATATGGGCCTATTTGCCCACGCCGGGAGCAGTTATTGAAACTGCCGGGCTGGTCAACATTGCTGGCGTCGGGAGCAGAACTCCACCAGCGATGATATAGATGTGGGGGGAGACAGGTGTGAAGGGACGTAATACTGCATTTCATGTCAGCCCGCTTGAGCAGGCAGCAGAGAAAGAAACCCTCGCCGGTATAGTTATAGGGCGGAGTGCTGCTATGCGCGAGGTTGCGGCGCTAGTGCGACAGGTCGCGCAGTTTCCCTCGGCAACTGTTCTGTTGCAAGGGGAAAGCGGGACGGGGAAAGATGTTGTCGCGCGTGCCATTCACCAGCTTGGCAGCCGCTCTACCTATCAGTTTGTCGATATCAATTGCGCCGCTATCCCTGAAACGCTGCTAGAAACAGAACTTTTTGGCGTCGAGGCCGGCGCGTATACCGATGCCAGGACTTCGCGTGAGGGCTATCTGCTGCGGGCTGATGGCGGCACGCTTTTCCTGGACGAGATCGGCTCCATGCCGCTGATCCTGCAAGCCAAGCTGCTGCGCTTCCTTGAAACGCGCAGCTTTCGCCGCGTGGGCGGCACCAGAGAGATTCATGTTGATCTGCGTGTTATTTCCGCAACGAACGTTGATCTTCAGGCTGCTGTCGCGCGGCGTGCTTTCCGTGATGATCTCTTCTATCGTCTCAAAGTAATCACAATAACTTTGCCGCCACTACGCGAGAGACCGGAAGACATTGAGCCGCTGGTCGAGCATTTCCTACGTCTTTTGAGTATTGAAGGGGAAGCGCCGCTCCGTATCAGTCCTGAAGCGATGGAACTGCTACGTGGTTACTCCTGGCCCGGCAATGTGCGCGAGTTGCGTAGCGCGCTGCAAAGCGGGCAGATTCTCTGTGACGATAATCTCATCCTGCCAAAGGATCTGCCCGAAGCGATACGCAGAGCCAGGATGAGTAGTGATCAGCGTTTGCAAGAGATACGCGAACAGCTCTATTTGCCACCCGAAGGACTTGACCTGCAAGCTTTTCTCAGAAGTATTGAAGATCAGTTTATCCGCGAGGCGCTCGAACGCTGTAATGGCAACCAGGTGCGCGCTGCTGCCTTGCTCAATATTTCGCGCGACCAGTTGCGCTACCGGCTGTGCCAGGGACAGCGGTGATCTCGGCCCTGCTCTATTATCGCGCTGAGCACAGCCGGCGCCATATTATTCGGGCCAATCAAGCATGATGGCCTGGGCCGTGTCGCCGGGGCGAACCTGTGTTCCCCCTTCCGGCACGATCACCAGTGCATTCGCGTTGAGCAAGGATGTCAACATGTGAGATCCCTGTTTCCCGGTAGTGTGCGCCACAAAGCGCCCTTCGCGCCATTCTACATGCGCGCGTACATAGTGGCGGCGCGCCGCCCGTTCTTGCACGCCATCTTCGACGATCACCTCTATCTGTGGCCGGTGCAGTCGCGTGTGGCCCATCAGCTTGCGCAGCAGCGGGCGCCCAAATAGCTCGAAGGTCACGGCGGTAGAAACCGGATTGCCGGGCAATCCTAGCAGGGGAACGCCGCCGATATGCCCAAATGCTACAGGCTTACCGGGACGCATATTGATGAGCCAGAAATTGATCTCTCCCCGCTCCTGCATGATGTCTTTGACCAGATCGAACTCGCCAACCGAGACGCCGCCTGACGTCAGGATGAGATCGTAGCGCGCAGCCTCACTGAGCTTCTCGCGCAGGCTCTCCACTGTATCGCGCGCCACTCCCAGACGGTGGGGTTCTGCGCCGGCCTGGCGCACCGCTGCTTCGAGCAGGTAGCTGTTGCTGTTACGAATCTTGCCAGGTTGGAGCGGTTCGTTGATATCAACAACCTCGTCCCCTGTTCCCAGAATGGCGACGCGAGGACGACGAACAACAGGCACGCTGGCCTGACCGAGCGTCGCCAGGATGCCGATTTCCCAGGTCCTGATTTCACTGCCAAGTTGCAGGATGGTCTGGCCACGCCGCATATCTTCGCCTGCCGGGCGAATATTGTTGCCGGGCGCTACCTCTTGCAGAATCTCGACCCATTCGCTGTCCGGCCCCTCGCTATGCGTTAACTCGACCTGGATCACACTGTCCGCACCCGCTGGAACAGGCGCGCCCGTCATAATGCGCATAGCGGTGCCTTCTTCGACGGCATGCCCGGCCACATAGCCGGCTGCAACCGAGCCGGTGATGCGCAGGCGTGGTGGTTTGCCATCGCGCGCTTTGCTATCGGCACTGCGCAGCGCGAATCCATCCATCGCAGAATTGGCAAAAGGGGGAACGTCTTCCTGTGCGATGATGTCCTGGGCCAGTATCAGGCCGAGGGCATCGCTGAGGGGAACCTGCGTGGTTTCCAGCGGTGTAACCGCGTCGAGGATGCGTTGCAGAGCCTCTTCTACGCTGAGCATCTCTCTATCACCTGCCTTCCAATCAATAAGGGGATTATGCTATGACTTATTGTACATCATTGGCAGGAGCGAGCGCCGGAGATAGCACAAAAAAAGCGGAGCGGTCGCGGCACACAAAATAGGAGGTATGCCTGACCGCTCCGCTCAAATAGCAGAGTACCTCGTACGGGATTCGAACCCGTGATCTTCGCCTTGAAAGGGCGATGTCCTGGGCCACTAGACGAACGAGGCGCATACCAGCCAGGGATACTGGCTCCACTGACCACCGTCGCAGGGATTGTACCCCATTACCGGCGCTTTGTCAAGCTTTTTCCCCTATGTTACAATAGGGTGAGCGATTGCCAGCGGTGATTTTTTCAAATCATGATCATGTTGTAATCGAGGTAGGTTTGTTTTATGGCGAGATCAAAACAGCGTTCGGCGGCACAGAGACGCGAGCAGACGCGCCAGCAACGCCAGCAGCGTTTGAATGCAACGCAACAGAACGTGCAGAAACGCGAACGCGCGAAAAAGGGGCGCAAACAGTCCCAGGGCAATTCCTGGTGGCTGATTATCGGC
Source organism: Ktedonobacteraceae bacterium (assembly GCA_014896635.1). The sequence goes on along the minus strand of JADBKA010000006.1, from coordinate 1,172 downwards.
ATCAGTGTGATGGTGGTGGTGGTGATCGGAGCCTTTTTGCTCTTCCGGCAGATACAAAACCAGCAGTTGCAAGCGGGAGAAGCTCAGGCTCTGAAAGTACTCACAACGCCCGATTCCACTGTTTTATCGACGGTGGGTGCCGGCAACACGAAAAATACAATGCAGGCTATCACAGATACGCCCCTCAAGGGACCAACCGGCAAGCCATTGTTCCTCTACGTGGGTGCGGACTATTGCCCGTACTGTGCCTCGCTGCGCTGGGCTATTATCAATTCTTTGAGCCGCTTCGGGAAGTTCGGGCCGATAGAAGCGATTATTTCGGGCGAGTCGAACATTCCAACGTTTACCTTCCATAATGTGCAGTATACCAGCCAGTATATCGACGCGGCGCTCTATGAGCAAGGTGATAATACTCCCCCGCCAAATACGCGACCTCTGGATAAGGTCCCGGCCGAGTATGAACAAATCATGCAGAAGTATGGGCAACTGACGGGGAATGGGATTCCGTTTGTGGATATTGCAAATCAGCGGATCTCTGCTGGTTCTTACTACCAGCCGGACGTACTCGCCAATCGTTCCTATGAAGATATCAGCGCGCAGTTGAAAGATCCCAACAGCGATATCGCGCGCGGTATCTACGGCTCCTCGAATTTGCTGACGGCGGCGATCTGCGAAGCGACAAATAATCAACCGGCGAATGTCTGTAAAGATCCGGTGATTCAGCAGATCCAGCAGAGCCTACCGAAGACGACGGGTGTGGCTGCTGGCAATACGCAACTGGCGAGCTTCACCGGTTTGCCAGAGGCTATCGTAGAGCGACGCCGGCTGTAACCCGGCCTGGTATCGTAAACGGATGACATAACGGATTGTTTGCAGAAAGGATTCCTCTTTTTATGGACACATTGGCCCATGCACCTGCAAAGTCGCACGGAACGCATACCGTGTTCAATCAGCCACCACCGCTGGTGGACTATAATCTCTTCACCCAGGATGTCGCATTGCTGGAGGGCGTCAGGCGCGCAGGGGGTGGTTGGGCGGAGCCGCAACTGAGCGAGCTGGGCGCGCGTGCTGGTAGTGCCGAGGTGATTCAGTGGGGCTTCGACGCCAACCAGTATCTGCCCGTACTGCATACGCATGATCGTTATGGCTATCGCATTGATGAGGTGACGTAT
>JADBKA010000278.1 GCA_014896635.1 Ktedonobacteraceae bacterium | reverse complement strand
CGCAGGGAACAGAAGATTACTTCCTTGCGTGTCGTCGAGAACTTATAGCAGATAGCACTACAGGTCTCGCTACTCGTCTGGTCGGCGGGCAAATCATCCAGGCCAGTTTGCCAGGATTGTTCTCCCCCAGGCCACGCCGTGATCAACGGTGTCATAATAACATCAAAGTAGCGGTCTGTCAAGGGGGTAATTCAGGGTAATTTAGAAGTGAGGTAAAATTGGGGGGTGTACTATTCAGTCACACCCCCTGTTGTATCAAATCCTTTTAGGGAAAGACTGCTGCTCAGCGAGGCGCCATTCTGATCGCGCCATCCAGCCTGATCACTTCGCCGTTGAGCATGGTGTTCTCAATGATATGCTTCGCCAGCGCGGCATATTCTGCCGGACGGCCCAGGCGAGGTGGGAATGGCACCTGCTGGCCTAAAGAAATGCGCGCCGGTTCCGGCAGTCCGGCCAGCAGTGGCGTATCGAAAAGGCCGGGCGCGATGCTCACAACGCGAATGCCATAGCGTGCCAGTTCGCGCGCGATGGGGAGCGTCATACCGACAATACCGCCTTTCGAGGCTGAGTAGGCTGCCTGGCCGATCTGGCCCTCGAAAGCTGCTACTGAGGCTGTATTGATGATTACGCCGCGTTCACCTTCGGCATCCGGTGTATTCGCGCTCATTGCGAGAGCGGCAAGGCGAATCACATTGAAGGTACCGACCAGGTTAACCTGGATGACTTTGTTGAAGGCTGCCAGGTTATGCGGTCCTTCTTTACCGAGAACTTTTTCCGCTATGCCGATGCCCGCGCAGTTGATCGCCACATGCAGGCCACCGCTGGTATCGACCGTCGTCTGAATCGCCGTTTGTACATCGTTCTCGTCAGTCACGTTCGCCTGTACAAAGCGAGCGCCTGTCTCTCTGGCCAGTGCTGTTCCCAGTTCGGCATTCAGGTCCAGGATCACTGCGCGCGCGCCCGCCTGAGTTAGCAGGCGCACGCAGGCGGCTCCCAGACCGGATGCACCGCCCGTTACCAGTATCGTCTTATTCTCCAGTTGCATCTTCGCACCTCAAATTATGCAGTTTGAACTCGCCGTTGTTCGAGCAGCCAGCGATACAGTTCAGGATTCTGATAAGTCGGTGTCCAGGAATCGTGTCTGAGGTCTGGATACACCGTAAAGCGAACGATTCCGCCACAGGACTCAAGTGTTCTCACCATCTCTGCTGAGGCTTTCAATGGTACGACTGGATCTTTTGCTCCATGAAAAGCCCAGACCGGTACATGTTTTATGACACAGACCTTCGCGGGGTTATCGCCGCCGCAGACGGGAGCGATGGCGGCGAAGCGGTGAGGATTGGCAATTGCCAGCGCCCATGTTCCCATGCCACCCATGCTCAGTCCTGTCACATATTCGCGGTCAGCGTCAACAGCGTAAGTGCGCTCTATCTCATCCAGCAGTGCTGTCAGGATTTCCAGTTCCCGTGTCCACCATGTCCCGGCCGGGCATTGTGGTGAAACAGCGATAAACGGGAATGCCTGTCCCGCCTCAACCAGTGCTGGAATGCCATAAATTTTTAGCAGATCCAGGTTATTTCCCCGCTCGCCGGCTCCATGTAAAAACAGGATCAGCGGCCAGCGTTGTGCTGGATTGTAGTCTACAGGCAGGGAGAGCAGATATGGCAGGCGCCTCGCGCGGTAGGTAAAAACCTGTTCCTGTTGGTTGCTGCTCAATATGAACCCCTTTTTTGTTTAGACTGTCAACGCGCCGGCATCGACGGGAAGCGTGCTGCCTGTCATCAGCATAGACAGGTCGCTGGCGCAGAACATCGCCACGCGCGCGACGTCATCGGGTACGCCTGCGCGTCTCAATGGTAGCGTCGCGTCGAACGAGGGTCCCAGCATATCGGGGTGTCCGGCGGTGGCGGAAGCCCGCCGTGATTCTTCGATGCCGGGCGTGCGGATCAGCGTGGGAGCCAGGGCCAGTACACGAATGTTATACGGGCCAAACTCAATTGCCAGGCTTTTTGTCAGGCCGCGTACGCCATGCTTTGATGAGACGTAGTGCGCGATCCCGGCTCCGCCCTGGTAGCCAGCCGTCGAAGCCAGATTGATAATGACGCCACCGTGCTGCGCGCTGATCATCTGTCGTGCCGCCTCTCGTGCGCCGATGAATGTTCCACGCAGGTTGATATCCAGCACGCGATCCCACTGTTCCTCAGGCATTTCCAGCGCCGGCGCTGCTGGATAGATGCCGGCATTGTTGACCCAGATATCGAGACTACCCAGTTCCTAGACGGCCTTTTCGGCCAGTTGTCGTATTGAGGAACTATCGCTCACATCCACCAGGCTGAAAAGCGCCTTTCCTCCATATTGCCGGGCAATGCGCTCAGCGGCGGCCTGTCCCTCATCCTCGCGTATGTCTCCAAGCAGCACGCCGGCCCCGGCCTCGGCGAATCGCTCGCAGATTGCCAGGCCGATGCCACGCGCGCCACCAGTGACGACGGCATTGCGTCCGCGCAATGAAATAAGATCGGCCAATGATTTACCACTCACATCGGGAATTGCCATGACGAATCTCCTCTCTTCGTCTTAGAGAAAGAAAAACAGAGACGGCTGGCAGCATCGCCACCGTCTCTATAGTATACACGCTGGTAGAGACTATTTCACAAACGTTTTCACCAGCTTACAAGGAGCATTGCCCAGGTTGCGTAGCTGGTAGTGCTCAATGCTGGCGGGAATTACCAGGCTTTCTGCGAAGCGCAGTTCGACCGGTTGATTGCCCTCGCTGAGTACCTCGCAGTGCTCTCCTTCTACCAGGTTGAGCAAGAGAAATTTTCCGTCGGTGGTGTCTTCGATCATTTCAGTGAATTCGAGGCGGTGGATGGCAAAGAAGAGGTGGTCGATGTTGCCGATACAATATTCGGCCCAGGTCGCCCCCTGGCGTACCAGGCGTGGTGTGGGGCAGAGATGTTCACGTACCCAGCCGGTAGTACGTGTTTGATCAATGTTGGCGAAGGCGTGATCCAGGTGACGTGGCGCAACTGGCCGCGCAGATCACGCCGCAGGTAGTCATAGATTTTGAAAGTGTAGATGTAGGGTGTGGCACTGATTTCCAGGACAAGATTATTGGCACCGCTACAATGCACAGTGCCACTGGGAATCAGGAAGAGATCATGCTGATTACTGGGCAGGCTATTCACGTGATCGGTAATCTCAAAGGGAATGCCCCGGTCACGCGCTGCCTCGGCATCGGCACGGAAGCGCGCAATATCAACATCTTCACGCAAGCCCAGATAGACCTGCGCGTCCGGCTTACAGGTGACAATGTAGTAGGTTTCGTCCTGTGTAAACGGCTCGCCAAACTCGTTCCGTATATAATCGACACGTGGATGGACCTGGCAGGAGAGGTTGGTGCCGTCCATCGTATCCAGGTAATCGAAACGAATCGGGAAGTAGCTGCCGTAGCGCGCAGCCACGCTTACACCCAGGACGGCATCGGTCTCCCACCAGAGCAGATAGTCGAAGGAACATTCCAGTGACAGGTCGTCATTGCCGAGCAACAGGCCTTTTTCTGGTGCAATCAGCTCAAATGACCAGGCATAATTCGGTTGATCAGTGGGCAGGCCGAACTGTTCCTTCATCCACTGTCCTCCCCAGGGACCGGGAGCAAACCAGGGCTTGACACGAAAAGGCTGGTGAGCCAGGTGGTGCAGGGCAAGGCGGAATGCTTCGCCGTCTGTGAAAATCGGCTCAGAGCTATCGGTCAGGTCAACGAAGAAATCGAGGTCTGGCAGAAGGGCGCGTTTGATGCGATTGAGCATCGGCCAGTCCACGAAATAGAATCGCTTGTACATTGCTCCGAAAGAGGCCGGTTCGCAGGCTCCCACATTGGTAATCTGCCGCTGTCCTGCCAGTTCCTGGCCACGATCTTTGGGAACATCCAGATACAGGCGCAGTCCTTCGTCGCTGATCAGCGAAGCACCATAGCCGTAGATGACGGTGAGTCTGCGGCGACTGGCGACTGCCTGCTGGAGCTGTTGCTTGCGCTGCATGTCCCAGAGTTCTTCAAGATGCCCATGAAAAATCCGGCCAAAGACGGGATCATCCGTCAGGGCCGGGGCCAGGATGTCATCAATCTGGCCTGCCGGCAAAAAGCATTCTGTGGTTGAGAGCCAGTCCGCTTGCAAGCCACGCTGATCGAAAGCTTCTTGCAGAAGTTGCATTGCAACAGGCCATTGTACACCGACAAACCCATCAATAATGATCAGTGGGGGCCGTCGCTCAAAAAGATCTTCCTGAAGACGCTGCTCGATCACGCGGGCCAGGGCTGGATAGCCCGCGTGCGGCGCCAGCCAGGGGAAAACGTGAACTGGCCGGGTGCGATATTTTGGGAGAACCATAGACGAATTTCTATCCTCTCAACTGATCTGGTTAACACAAACTACCGGATTGCATTCTTCAAACTCTCTTTAGAAACCCTTCCAAATATCCCCGATATGTTCGGGATTCGCCATGAAATCGTATAACTCAGGCTGCTCCAGCCAGGAAGTGTAGATCGGGCGATCACGTGGAATCCCCAGATCGGGAAAATCGGCGGGCGTGGCATAGCGAACAGGCGGGACCGATTGATACTGGGGATTCGGGCGCACCGAACCATCGCTCTGCACGAAGTGGGCTGGGCCTCCCAGGCGACGCAGTTCTTCGTATTCGAGTTTGTTCTCGCGCGCGCACCAGGCGCCGAAAGAGAGCACCTCATCTCCCAGTGTTACCACCAGGTGTACCCAGCCAAAAGGAATGACCAGCCTGTCACCGGGGCCAACTGCGACCAGGTAGGCGCTTGTCACATGGGGAGCGCACTCTTTCTGCAAATAGACCAGGCCGTGACCGGTCCAGAACTCGTACACCTCTGAGTAGCGCAGCCCGGTACCCGGCTTCTCAGAATGAATGTGTCCCTGGCTGCGCAGGCGTTCATTACCGAGTGTGCCATGATTGTAGACAACGATGCCATACAATAGTTTTTGTTGTAGCAGTGCGTTTTCATCCTGCTGGCGGTACACGTCCATGTAAATCGTATAAAGATGCTCAGGACCATTCGCCTGGTGATCGGCAAGCATAGAGCGTACCTGCGCCAGCGTTCGTTTTTCGCCGGCGGGATGCACGATTTCTGGCCCAAAATCAAGCGCAAGCCGTTCTTCATCCAGACGCAGGTTCAGACCGCTCTGTGTGGTGATATCTTTCAACATAATGGGTTCCTCCTCGCAGTGTTGTATCACTCGTTCCCTGTCATCATTTGAAAACAAATACGGTAAGAAAACACCCGCTAACCAGGAACAGCGCGGGTGTGGCAAAGTAACTCCATAGGCGACTGGCATATCCTGGTTATGAGCCACATTACAGCAGGGGAGCTGGCTGGCATGCCAGAACCGCGATTCCAATTAAGGCGGCGGCATCGCCAAGCGCCGCAGGAACAATCCTGACCCGTCCTCTGGGAATGGTCCAGGCATGCTCATTGACATATGCCTGGACCGGGGGCAGGAATTGCTTATAAGAATGCATAATGCCACCTCCAAGCACGACAACATCGGGATCATAGGCGTGGATCATTGTCACAATGCCCGCTCCTAAATAGCGGGCGAACCGCTGCACAACCGCAGTGGCAAGTGGTTCGCCGGCTGCCGCCGCCTCAAAAATCTGTTGCGGAGTCGGTGTCGATGTTGTCAACATGGTTGAGCGTTCTGTTGACTTGAGATCATACCATGACTGTTGTAGAGCATGAGTACCGATCAAAGCTTCCAGGCAGCCGATATTGCCGCACTCGCACCT
>JADBKA010000277.1 GCA_014896635.1 Ktedonobacteraceae bacterium | reverse complement strand
GTGGTTATGCAACACTTGAGTGCGGTACATGCTAGCGCAGAAAGGAAAGCTTCGAGATGGGAGAATCAGTTTCTGGTCCATATCGGCGTCCAAAGCCATCCGGCCCTCCACCCTGGTTTAAAGACGTTCCGGGCAAACTCCAGATTATCGTGCATATCTATACACCGGGCGATCTGGGGTATCCGGAAGCTCAACAACGGTTCTCATCTGTAAAAAGCTATCTTGAGAAATTTCCACGTTTTGCTGGTGGCGATCCATACGATATTGAATGGATCGATCCGTTTCATGGTAAGAAACATCGCGTTCCTCTGGGAACCTGGGCGACAAAAGATCCAGAGCATACCTTTGTAGATCTCAGATGTACTTTTGTCCCGGATAAAAAGCAATAGATGATCTCGGCCAGAGCGCGGTTACTGTAGCTTGCTACCTCTTAGGAAAGAGACAGGCATAGTGGAGTAACTGTGCTCTGGCCGGGAGTGCCTGGCTGTTCTTTTAGAACTTCACTTTTTTACGCAGAAAGACGAGAGGAATTGGTATGTCTCTGGCGTCTTTTCTTCTGGAACTCTATTTTGCTGCGCAGTTGAGTATCGCTGGCATAGCAAAGATAGATCACCCTCAGCAGTTCCAGGATACCATTCTGGTGTCTGGTAACTTCCCTGCCTGGAGTGTTCAGTGGTTACGCAGAATATTTCCCTGGTTTGAAATTATCCTGGCCTGTTTTCTCGTCAGTGGTGTTGCTGAACAATTCGCTGCTGTGCTGACGCTGGTTCTCTTTACAATATTTCTCTTTTTCAAACTCTCTTTGAGAAAGCAATGGCGACCTATAAACTGTGGATGTTATGGGAATACTTTGCAGGAACCACCAGACACCAGTAGTATTGGTGTCGCCACCATCCTTGTGCTGCTAGCGGGAGTCCTCCTCAGCCTGGTTCTCTACACTCCCTCTGCCGAGTGGGAGTGGCACTTATCCACCCTGGCTCTGCTGGTAGCCGCTGACATTTTCTTTTTCTGGAAGATCGTTGTCAGATGGCGCCGGCGCAAGTCACTGGTTCGTAGACGGACCGAAGAAGGAGTAGAGATTATCACGAGTCGGCGTTCTCTCTAAACTTTATGAGGATTTGAGATGCCTGGAAGTGAGGCGCGCGTTAACCAATCTGCATGAGACAGCTCTGCTAAAGAATCACACAGGGTGCTGTTAATCACCTACGCTGTAAATTTGCGAATTCAGATTCAGTGGGCGGATTGTGAAAAATACAGAAGTCACTTTACGGGGATCTGGCCGTGCCGATGTGACCCCAGCCTGGTGACAGGTGCAGGCCGATGTATGAGGCTGATTGATCAGTAACTGCCTTGAAGGTCACACACCCCCTGTAAATATCGTTGTAAACAACTGGAGGAGAAATATAAACAACTCTGTAAATAACTGTCGATTTTTGTGCTGCTATTCTTGATTCAATATGTGCTATAAGCTGCATTATACGCTTCTTTACCTTCTATTTTCCCCTTTCCCCTGGAATAGCCTCGCCCGATTGACGGCAAACTATCGTTTTGCCTCTCTTGACAAATTACCTCTCTATCTGTTATATGACATATGAGTCATATGTCATATTTATTCGCGCTCTGTGTGAGCCAGCAGGAGGAGTCTCCGAAACAAGGGGATTGCGGGATACTGCCTGCCCAGAGCCAGGCCCACAGAAGCATCTGGAGGTGGTGAACACAGACGTTTTGCTACCGTTTATAAAGCCCATCCTTTAGCCTGTCTCTCTCTTATTGCTCATCGTTGAGTGGTGTTTGCATCTATCCAATACGGATAGATGCCTCCTGACATACGTATAAGAGGAGGTTCTTATGTCCAGATTTGTGCGTTCCCTCATCGTGCTGACCCTGCTTTGTTCTTTCCTGTTGACGCTTCCATTTATCCAGCGTGTGCATGCCAGTAGCGGCACCTTCACTCAGTATACCTACAATGGGTCCGCTGGCAGTCGTCCCTACTATGTCTATACGCCTGCCAACTATCAGGTAGGTACGGCTGTACCCTTGATCGTCATGCTGCACGGCTGTACGCAGACGCCGACCGATTTCGCCAATGGTACGCAAATGAACGCCCTGGCAGATCAGAATCAGTTTATCGTGGTCTATCCCCAGCAGACCAGCACGTATAACTCACTCTCCTGCTGGAACTGGTTTCTGACCGCTGACCAGGCGCGAGGCAGCGGCGAACCGGCTATTATCGCAGGCATTGTCCAGACGGTCGAGCAGACGACCTCGCAATGGACCATTGATACCAACCGGGTCTACGCTGCGGGCATGTCAGCGGGCGCGGCGATGGCGGTCATTATGGGGGCGACCTATCCCGATATCTTCGCCGCCATCGGCGTCCATTCAGGGCTGGAATACCAGGCCGCAACCTCTCAGACAGCGGCTACCATGGCGTTATCGCAGGGGGGGCCAGACCCGACAACGCAGGGCCAGGCCGCTTATAATGCTATGGGCAGTGCTGCCCGCGTCGTGCCGACAATTGATTTTCAGGGGCAGAGCGACTATACCGTCTATCCCGTCAATGGCGATCAGGTGATTAAGCAGTGGATGCAGACGGACCATCTCGCCTCCAATAATACCTACAACGCCAGTTTCGGCAGTCCCGCGACCACCACCAGTGGACAGGTTCCTGGTGGGTATTCCTATACCATCCAGACCTGGAAAGATAGCAGTGGCAGCGAGATCGAAGAGTACTGGAAAATCAATAGCATGGGACACGCCTGGTCCGGGGGGAGCAGCAGCGGCTCTTATACTGATCCGAAAGGGCCGAGTGCCACCAATGCTCTGTATACTTTCTTCATGAACCACCCCATGCACCCGGGGAGCATTACGCCCACACCCGGCATAACGCCCACAGCTACTGCAACCCCTACTCAGCCCCCGACTCCCACGCCGACGCCAAACGGCACGAGTTGCCAGGTACACTATAGCGTGGTCAGTCAGTGGTCCGGTAGCTTTCAGGCGGGCTTTATCATCACGAATATGGGTACAACAGCGATTAACGGCTGGACATTGCGCTTTTCCTTCGCTAACGGGCAGATGGTCACTCTGAGCTGGAATGGCAATTTCTCGCAGTCCGGCAGCGTGGTGACAGTCACGAATACCTCCATAAATGGTTCCATACCCTCTGGAGGTTCGCCATCCGTCGAACCCGGCTTCCAGGCTACCTGGAGCGGCACGAACTCCCCGCCAACCGCGTTTACGCTCAATGGCACAGCGTGCAGCGTCGTCTAAACGAGGGGTAGGCTCTCGGGGTAAGTGTTGATAGCAAAATCAACACTTACCCCGTTCTTGAATAAAAGGAAAAATAGCTCAACCATTGGGTAGAGTGGCACGCATCTCTTCGTTTGTCTGGTGACGCTGAAGTGAGAAGGGTGCCATGAAACGCTATAAAACGCAAGAGAACGCTATAAAATCAAACACTAGTATCTATACTCTCCTCTTTGCTGTGAGGTAAAATGGGATCTATGAACTCCCCACCCATTTGAGCCTGAATCCTCTCGATAAGCTGTTGTAACATCTGCTCAAGAGTGTGTGTGACTTCCTGCACGGCTTCAGGCGCGGGCAGCTCAGACGGCTCAAAAGTGCGCCGGATGACCTCGGCCAGCATATCGGCCATTGCTTCAGGAGGGAAGCGAAGATTTTCAGGCAAAACGGTATTGCCGATGAGAAAACCAGTGGAGAGAGCCAGGAGCAATTTGATCTGTTGCTCAACCGGCATATCGGTTCGTACCATGCCATATTCGCGTAGCAACTCGATATATGCTTTGCCCATCATCACGCGCATCTGTATGATCTCATCACTGACCGGGAGATGGCTCAGGGCTTCCAGCAGATCGCTATTGCCCGTTATGATATCTTTGATCAGCGGATTGCCCATGATGAGAGAAACGGCATGGTGTGCAACAGCAGACAGGGTGAAGCCTTCAGGATGCTCTCGCATCCGCCGCTGGAACTCCTGCGCGATTTTGAGCCATTCGCGGATCAGCAGCGTCTCGAACAACTCTTCGCGCGTTTTCCAGTGCAGGTAGATCGTTCCCTTTGCCACACCGGCCTGGCGGGCAATATCGTCGATTGTCGTTTTTCGGTAGCCCCAGCGTTGCAGCAGTTCCGCCGCCGTATCGAGAATGCGCTGCTCTCGCTCCTGGCGCTTTGTTGCTCTCTGTCCACGTCTCACAATATTACGAATCCTTGCATGACTTCTTGACCAGCAAATATAGATCAGTCATATATATATTCTCTGTGAAGAGAGAAGTCAAGGGGTCCAGGGGCGCCAGCCCCTGGCAAGGTTGCAGAGTGTCCCATGAAAAAACATCTCCTCTGTTTTGAGAAAGTTGTTTTCAAAAAAACAGGCAATGGTCTGGCCCTTTTTGACTGGCAGTTTGTCAGAGGGCAAATGTCCATGCTAGAATGGCGCGGTACGGTTCTGGTTAGAAGGGCTATAGTCAAGAAAGGTTTATGTTATGCATATTTTTAAACATCTCTCTATGAACCCGCTGACAAAGAAATTGATGCACTCTTCCCACTATCTCTTCCTGAGAAAGATGGTGAAAGGGGGACACCCCCGATCCCCCGCCAGGAGGGCAAGACCCTCCTGGACCTCCTTTTCCCTGACAAAGATGGTGAAAGGGGGACACCCCCGATCCCCCGCCAGGAAGGCAAAGCCCTCCTGGACCTCCCTTCCGCTGACAAAGAAATTGACGCGCCGCATGGCGCTTATGAATATTGCCGGTATGGCAGGACTCTTTACCGCAGGCCGCACTACTGCACAATCCGCCGCGTCTCCTCTCTCTTCCGCGCCCGCTTCTTCGCTGTTCGCTCCGTCACCCACGCCTGCTGATGAGAGCCAGATTCCGGCGGGCAGGCACGCTCTGACATACCGCGAGCATACGGCAGCAGTGAAGGCGGTAGCCTGGTCGCCTGATGGCAAGCTGATTGCTTCCGGTGATCTCTATGGAAATATCTCTATATGGCGCACTGCGAGCGGGGAAACCACTCTGCGCTATACCGGTCATAGCGGCAGAATTACCGCGCTGGCCTGGTCGCCTGATGGCCGCTTTATCGCTTCAAGTAGCGCATCTGGCGCGTGGAGCGCGCTGGCAGGCAGGAGAGCCGATTACAGTGTGCATGTGTGGCACGCGGACAGCGGCAAACTGCTCTGCCAATATACGCAGCATACCGCGCCCGTCACCGCTCTCTGCTGGTCGCCCGATGGGAAGCAGATCGCCTCGACCGGCGATGATATGACAGTGCGTGTATGGCAGCCACAGACGGGCAATATCACTACTACTCACCAGAGCCATCGCCGTCCGCTTGCCTCACTGGCCTGGTCGCCCGACGGGAAGCCGATCATTTCTAGCGTTGTCCCGTCCGTTCCTCACGCGATAATGACACACGGGACGCAGCAGGAGTACAGCCAGAGCTGTCAGGTGTTTCAGTTTGGAGAGAATTGCGGAGCTTTCTCAATCTCCTGGTCGCCTGACGAGCAGACACTTGCTCTCGCTCTGTCCGATGGACGGAAAAACACCTTCCAGATTAGCACGGCAGTGAACGAGCCGGATCACTCGCTTGCTTCGGCAGAGCTGGTAGGAGCGTCACGAGCGACCCGGCCACTTATGGCGAATCCAGCAGAATAATAATTCGGGGACAGGGATGCACTGATCCCTGATCCCCTTTTCCGGGTTGAGTTTTTGATACTCCATCAAACCGCAGAGCCGACGCGCTCCATTTCGACTACTCGACCGAGGATATCGTTCTCGGAGAGCAGTACATAGGTGC
>JADBKA010000276.1 GCA_014896635.1 Ktedonobacteraceae bacterium | reverse complement strand
CGTTCAGAAACGTCCCGCCGGTGGCGGGACGTTTCTGAACGCAAGGGAGTATCAGCCAGGTGATAGCATTTTTACAGATCGCAAGTTTGTCTCACACCTTTCACCGCTCTGGCGCGTGGATTGTATCGCAGGAGATTTGTTATGACTGTTCAACCGCTCACACAGCTTTTTGACTTAACCGGAAAAGCCGCTATCGTCACCGGAGGTGCGATGGGTATTGGTCAAGCTATCGCTGCCCGCCTGGCACCCGCTTCCCTCCGGTAGGCAGAGGCAATTTTGCAGCACAGTCGGCAAAGCTGGATATGGTACTATACCTATTGAAGTGCTATTCTTACTTTCACAGGAGGAACCATGTCCATCATCAGCCCTGACCATCTGAAGGCCGAAATTGATGAGCTTGTCCCTGATCTCATTGCTACACGCCGTGATTTTCACGAGCACCCCGAACTCTCCTTTGAGGAATATCGCACAGCGGGTATTGTTGCGCAACGTCTGCAAGCACTGGGCCTGCACGTGCAGACTGGCATAGCGAAGACGGGTGTTGTCGGCCTGCTGCGCGGCGAGGCCGGAGGCAGCGACGCAAAAACTCTCGCTCTCCGCGCCGATATGGACGCTCTGCCCATCCATGAAGAAAATCAGATCGACTACCGCTCGCAGGTCGATGGCAAGATGCACGCCTGCGGCCATGATGGGCATACTGCTATTTTGCTTGCGGTAGCAGATATTTTGAGCAAACGCCGCGCCGATTTAAAAGGCAACGTGAAGTTCATTTTCCAGCCGGCAGAAGAGAACGTTGGCGGGGCCGCGCCAATGGTAGAGGCGGGCGTACTGGACGGCGTGGACGGCATTATCGGGTTACACCTGATCAGCAACCATCCGCTCGGACGCATCGGTGTGCGGGCTGGAACCGTCTTTGCCAGCGCCGACAAGTTCGTGTTGACCGTCAAAGGCAAAGGCGGCCACGCCGCCATGCCGCATACTGCCGTCGATCCCATTGTTATTGCTGCCTCGATCATCACTACGCTGCAAACGTTGATCAGCCGCGAAACTTCGCCATTCAGCCCTGCTGTGATCACCTTCGGCACCATCAATGCCGGCTCAGCTTTCAACATCATTCCACAGACAGCCGTGATGCAGGGAACCATGCGCGCCTTCTCCAACGAGCACCGGGAGTACCTGCTGCGGCGCATCCGCGAAGTCGCGCAGGGCGTCGCAGGTGCAATGGGCGGTTCCTGCGAGGTAGAAGTACAGGATGGCTGCCCGCCCTGCGTCAATGATGTGACTATGGCAGAACTGGTGCAGCGGGCCGCCGCTGCGACGGTAGGAAAGGAGCATGTAGATAGCGGAGAGGAAGTAATGACAACTGGCAGTGATGATATGGCTAACTTCCTGCAAACGGTCCCCGGCTGCTATTTTGTGGTGGGAGCGCGCAACGAAGAGAAGGGCGCGAGCTATCCTCATCACCATCCACGCTTCAATATCGACGAAGATGCTCTCCCCATTGGGGTCGAGGCACTCACACGCGCAGCCCTGGATTTTCTTGCATAAATATAATCCGGCGAGAAATTCCTGGTATCTCCTGCGTTCTCTCTGTTAGAAGTGATCATGGCGCAGAGGCCGGGGGTGTCCCAATAGGCGTAGACTTCATGGAAAAGGGGGTCCAGGGGGGCTTTGCCCCCCCCTGGCAAGGGCGCGTCCGGGAACACGAGGGTTCCCGCAGAGCGGGGACGTCCCCCGTACCCGTCAGTTTTTAGGCGGATTTGAAACATCCGGCTATTGTAGTATAATGCGGTCTGAGCGAAACAGGGTCGTGTGCCGACAAGCAGAACAGAGAGAATCAGCAGGAGGAAACCACATTGAATCATCACTACTTTAGCCAGCCAGAACGTTTACTGGCTCTGCTGGCGGGCATCTTCAACCTCGCCATCGGAGTGGCCTTCTTCTTTCTACCCGAACTGCCACTGTCGCTACAACGACGACTCTGGCCCGTTGATATTTCGCCTGTTCTTACACGCTTTATCGGCGCGATTATCCTGGGTAACAGTGCTGGAGCATTCTGGCTTGCCACCGAGCACAAGTGGGCGCGCGTGCGTCCCCTGGCACTTGTCGCGGTCGTCTACGGCACGCTGACCGCTCTCGCTCTGCTCTATCACCTGCTCCTGCTGCGTGCCGATTCGATCTTCTGGCTCTATTTCTCGTTTGATATTCCATTTCTGCTGGTATTTTATGCTCTATTTGCATACCATGATATCATTCCCTGGCTGACAAAGAGGACAAAACAGGGTGAACCGGAGAGAAATGCGCGTTCCATTCGCTGATCCACTTATCCGGCTTGAACAGTCCGCTACGTCGCTGCCGCTGTTTGGGCGTGAAGCTGAGCAGCAGGTTATGCGCGTACTTCTGAATACCATTGCGTCCGGCTCCCGTGATGGAGAAGGAGCACGACAGGGAGCACAGGCGCTCATGCTCAGTGGAGAAATGGGAACAGGCAAAACGCGCTTGCTGGCTTTTCTATATCGAGAGGCAAGAGAGCGAGGATTTCGAGTATTGGATTCGGCTGCCTATGAAGCGAGTCGCCTGTTTCCTTACTTTCTGTTCATCGAAGCCCTGCGTCCATTGTTGCGTACCGCTACCACCGAACAGTTTCGCCGCTACCTGGGTCTCGACACTGCAACCACATCAGAAGCCTACACCAGGGATAACGGAGTCATCACGTTTACCAATCAACAAATGGTCGCGTCGTTGAGCAGAGTATTTCCCGAACTTTCGGTACGCTTCCCTACTGCCGGCCAGCGGCATGAGCAAGACGAGAGCAAAGTCGAAATTCTTTCGCCAGAGCAGGAGAAATTCCGTCTCTTCGATGCGATAGCAACGCTCCTGGAGCGCGTTGCGCAGGAACAGCCAGTTTTGCTGAGTGTTGATAATCTCCAGTGGGCAGATAGTGCCAGCCTGGAATTGATGCTGTATCTCATTGTACGCCTGCGTGACAGCCGTGTGGAGCTGGTGGGGGCGACACGCCCGCCGAGCACGGGGAGAGACGCTGAGCAAGCACCGGAAGAGGCTGCTGCAAAGGCGCTGGGTGAACTGATCCGCCAGGGGCTGCTGCTGTTGCTGCCGCTCGGACCACTCGACGAGGACGCCGCAGCCCGCTATTTACAGGCGCTGCTGCCCGGCAGCCATAGCGAAGGTCTGGTACCGGCACTGCTGGAGCGAGCAGAGGGCAATCCATTCTTTCTTGAAGAACTGGTGCGTACGCTGGCGACTAACCAGCAGCTTGTGGTACATGAGGGAACATGGCATCTTGTGCGTCCAGATAGCATAAAGCTACCGGCCAGCATCCATCTGGCGGTGAGACAGCGTTTGCAAGAGCTGAGCGCCCGCTGCCGTTCACTGTTGCACACAGCGGCACTTTTCGGACGCAGATTTCCGGTTGAAGCACTGGCACAGGTGGTAGGAAAACAGCCAGAAGAGGTACAATTGCTGATTGATGAAGCGATACAGGCTGCTGTCATTGTTTCTCTCCCTGATACAACAGAATATGTACACAGCAATGAGGCTGGAAACTTTCCCTTAGAAGAGCTACCACAGCCTGCTGCCTTTTCCACTCCTCGACCAGCACTCCAGTTCTACACCTTCTGTCAGGGAATCGTGCAAGAATCCTTAGAAGCTGATGTCCCTTCACACCAGGCCAGAGTCTTACATGCCGCTATCGGCAAGGCTCTTGAGACTTGCTATGCTTCAGAGGCGCATGCCCATGCCGCAGAGCTGGCCCGCCATTATGCAGCGAGCGATGAGCAAGAGGCAACCGTGTACTGGAGTCTGCTGGCAGGAGAAGATGCGATACGCCAGCAGGCGCAGCGCGAGGCCATCAAGCATTTCAGCCTGGCATTGAACTTGCTGGCCACGATGGAACGCGAGGGTCGCGCGCCTGCTATACAGGCTCCTTCTCTTGCTGAACTCTCTCTTACTATCGGTGATCTCTGGTCGCGGCTCGGTGTACTTGAGCAGGCGATCAATGCTTTTCAACAGGCGCTAGAGAACCTGCAACATCATATGGGTGCATCACCGTTTTTGCTGGCGCGCGCCAATCGTATGCTGGCCGACGCCTATCGCATGCTGGCCCGCTATGACCAGGCGAAGGCCCATCTCCAGGCAGCAGGGATGGCTTTCGATGAGATGCTGGCCGCGCAAGGAGAGAAAGAAGAGAGCGGCAGAGAGTCTGGCGAGTTTTACCGGCGCATTTCGTATCCATCCTGGTTTCCGGGCCGCAGTTTTGCTCTTGCACAATCTCCTTCCCTGCTGGTGCGTGTGAACCAGGCCGAGCGTATTCTCTTCCTTCAGTCACAGGCTGTGCTCTTTATCATGCTCAACCGTCCTGCTGAAGCAGAGGAGGCATTATGGCACTCCCATCAGATCGCAACCGCGATTGGAGATCGCGGCAGCCAGGCTTTCGCTCTGCACATGATTGGCTGGATACTCGGTTGGGGCGAGCGCACTAACGAGGCTCTGCGCTTGCTTGACCAGGCCCACGACCTCTATCTTGCCATTGGTGACCCGTTCAGGGCTGCGCTGGGTGATCAAAGCCTGGGCAGCATCTACCAGGTGCTCGGTGAGATGGAACGTGCACGCCTCTACACGTTGCGCGGTATGGAAAGGGCCAGGCGCTACGGGGTCTATCGTATTTCCGGTCTGCTACACTGGAATCAGGGGACGATGGCCCTCATTCAAGGAGATTGGCAGGGTTGCGCATCACACCTGCAACAGGCCCTTCACCAGGCCAGCATCCATAACGATGCACGCCTCAAAGCTTTGATCATTCAGGCTCAGGCAGAGCTGCAATTCAGGCGCGGCAACTGGCAGGAAGCCGAACAGATCTTCCTCGAAGGGATTGGCTCAGGATTAGCTACCGAATGGCACGCGGGGATCGCTGCCCTCTATGGACATTTTCTGGCAGTAACCGGGCGCACATCACTGGCTCTTGAGCAACTTGAACGCGCCGCCAGTCTGCCCGAACCCCCCGGCTTCAGCGGCCACTTCTATCTTCCCTTCCTTGCCGAAGGCTTCCTGCACCTGAATAAATTAGAACAGGTCCAGACCTACCTGGAGCGCGTGCGCCACCTGCGTGGCTTTATCTACTACGGTACTTCCGTTGACCGCATCCTGGGGGTGATCGCCGCCCATATGCGCGACTGGACAACCGCCGAGCAGTGCTTTGAAGCTGGCCTGCTGCTCTGCCGGCGCGCTGGCAACCGGCCCGAAGAAGGGAATATCTACTATGAACAGGCGCGTATGGAACTCGCACGTGGGACATCCCTGCAACAGGTCGGAAAGCTGTGTGAGCAGGCTCTAGCAATCTTCCAGCAGTACGACATGCAACGCGCAGTAGCTATGGTGACAGCACTACGCGAAGGCGCACAACAACTGACCAGCAGTGAGCACAAAGGCGCCCGGTCGCTGCCAGTTCAACAACCACATACGAGCAGCGCCCTCGACCAGATTCTGACCAGGCGCGAACTTGAGGTGCTACGTCTGGTCGCCGAGGGCTACACTGACCGCGAAGTCGCCGACCTGCTCGTGATCAGTACACGTACAGTCAATCGTCATCTGAGTAATATTTTCATCAAACTGGATGTGCCGGGTCGCGCCGCTGCCGCAGCCTATGCAGTACGTCAGGGCCTGGTACAGTAATTCCCAATGCCGCAAACCGATACGGACCTCCAGCAGAGTTTTCCACATATATCCTCGTCCGATATAGCAGTTTTCCACATTTTCTGTGGATAAATTTTCCACACTTTCCACACTTTCCACAATTGACTTGATAACTATCAACTCAACTTGAC
>JADBKA010000275.1 GCA_014896635.1 Ktedonobacteraceae bacterium | reverse complement strand
GCATACAGCGTGGCGTTCACCCATCCGGAAGGCGCTTCTGCCGGCCGGGACAGCAGATCAGCGATATCAAGCGCGTGATCTCGCATCCGCAGGCGCTGGCACAGTGCGATGTCTACCTGCGCGAACTGGGAGTAGAGATTGTCGCCACCTACGACACTGCCGGCAGCGCCAAGATGGTCCGCGAGGAAAATCTTGAAGGCGTGGCAGCGGTAGCGGCAGCCCGCGCGGCAGAACTGTACCAGTTGGAGATCCTGGCTCGCGGCATCCAGACGATCAAAGACAACTATACGCGCTTTATCGCCCTCGGACGTGAACCGGCCCCACGCCGCGCCGGCCCGGCCAAAACGATGATCGTCATGGCAACGGCCCATCAGCCCGGCTCGCTGTACCGCTGTCTCGGCTTCCTGGCCGACAACCACATCAACCTGCTCAAGCTCGAATCGCGTCCCTCGCGCCAGCGTCCCTGGGAATATGTCTTCTACCTCGATTTCGAGGGACACCGCGAAGACCCGGCGGTGCGCAACGCCCTGGCAGACCTGGCAGGCCACACTACGTTCTGTAAAGTCCTGGGATCGTTCGCCCAGAGCCGGTAATTTGCGCATTGCTTTTCTCAACTTGAGGATTAATCACAAAATCCGAGAAGTCAGCCGAGCCGGGACCCTGCGGCGTGGCAATCGCCAGTGAGATATCGCCGGTCCCGGCAAAGGTCGCATCCTCAACAGATGTCACCTGCGCACCATCGAGCGCCAGTTGCTGCTGCGTTCCGCGAGAGGTGGCGCTGAGCAAATATGATCCCTTCAAACGCACCTTGCCGGAGGCCAGATTGCTCGTCTTGCCCGCTTCATAGCGGTCCAGTTCCCAGATTCCCCCCTGACAGATCAGGAAGCCATAGCCACCTTTCTGATCCAGCGCATCAGCGCGCGTGACTACACCGGCGCAGCCATTGTTGAGCCTGCTCACATCAATGCGCACATCCACACGATAATCAGGCGGGAATTGACCATCAAACCAGTAGAAAGCCTCTTCCGCGAGTTGCGCGGCAGTCACGTTGCGACTCAGGCGCAGGGCTGCCGGCTGGCAGGTCATCGCCAGCGTCTTATCAGGGAGTGCAGCAGGCGGGGTCCACTGAGCCTTTCCCTGATCACAGCCGGCACCCGGCACTTTTGCTGCATATGGCCCGGATGGGGGATGCGGCTCCTGAACAGACGACTGCGCCGCTTTCGTCGGAGCAAGAGGTGTATAGACGAAGTGCGAGAAGAGGGCAGATGGAGCCTTATCGGAGGCTGTATCGGGGGGAGCCTCGCTATCAGCGACACCAAAGGAGAGCGAGGTTGTGGAATCGTAGGTGCTATCGCTGACCTGAGCGAGCTGTACGCCGTTGAGCGCGTAGATCATGGCGTTTCGATGCACCTCAACGGCGAGTGTAAATTGCTTCGTCGGCTGAGGGAGAAAGCCGAGAGCCAACCGCTTATCAGGATGCCCGTAGCGGTCATAGCGCCAGATGAGCCATATACCATTGGCCCGCGCCTCAAAACTATAGCCCCCATAGCTCTGTGGCCAGCGCACATGCAGATTGACCGATGTGGTATCACTCCCCTGCACAATTGCCGCCCTGACGCTCACTCGATAGTCAGGCGGGAACTGATAGGAATGCCCCAGATCGCTTTTCCACAGATCAGTGCCATAAAAATGCACATCGCCGGAGACAGCATAAGCGCTTTTTCGCGTGACCAGCAGTCCATTCGGCCTGCACACCAGCACGGTCGAAGGATCGAAGACGTCGCGCTGATCCTCTGTATGCCGATTGCCGACCATCCAGCGCCCCCAGCCGGGATCACAGTCGGGTCCGGGCAGCGCCGCAGTATATACAGCCGCAGGACGTACCACCGTTTCATAATAACGGATAATGCCAAGCAACGCCAGCGCCGGCGTAATCACAATCACCAGCAGTAGCAGGATAAACAGCCATCGTTTCCATACCCGCCTGCTCATGCCACATGTCTTTCCTGGTCCTGGTAAAGAAGAACTTTTTCTCTGCCCGACTCTTCGTTTCTTTTGCCTTCTAAAAATATCATGCGGCGGCACGCCTGTCTACAAAAGCAGGAGAGATGGACCAGTAGAGCTTTATTTTCGCTCATTTTTTTCTTGTATACATGGGCAGAAACTGTCAGCGAGTGTCACATCGAAGGGGGAAAGCCGGGCGACAGCGTTGGCGCCATCCGCAACGCCCGCATTGGCACTACAGATATCTACCATCGCCAGCGGCTTCTCGCCTACTCGGATCTCGACCGCTTCTATACATACGAGTTCTGCGATCCGCTTCCCTATCCGGTGCGCAATTGTGTGATAACGCTGCGCATCACGCCGATCACCGATGGGAACAGAGCCTTCGTCGAATGGTCGGCAACATTTGACTGCGACCCCGCAGAATACGACCACTGGACAGCATACTTTGCAAATGAGGTCTGGTCTAAATTGCTGGAATCGTTAAAACGACGCCTGTCACACCCATAAAAAAGCAGGAGCGATCTGTAGTCGCTCCTGCTTTTTCTGATAAGGAATATACTGTATGGGCCACTATCGTTTGATCTTCAGCGTATTGACAAAGTTTGCCGCCAGTTCTTCGTACGCTTCGGCGTAATAGTCTTCTACGCGGCCAGCATCGCACAGCGTTGTAAGCGCCGGGTCAATGGGGATCTGCCCAAGCAGGGGTGCGCCCGTCATCTGCACCAGCTCAGTGCCATTGCTAGGCCCAAAGATCTCGTAGCGCTCGCCGTTCGGCGTTTCAAAGTAGGCCATATTCTCCACTACGCCGACAATCACGCCTTTCAGCAGGCGCACCATGTTGATGCACTTTTTCACCACCATCGTCGCCAGCAACTGCGGCGATGAAACGATGATCACGCCATCAACCGGTAAAGCCTGCAAGACCGTCATCGGCGCATCTGAGGTGCCAGGGGGTAGGTCAACCAGCAAATAATCGAGCTGGCCCCAATCGACATCGCTGTAGAACTGCTTGATCGCACTGGAAATCATCGGTCCGCGCCAGACAACCGGGTCACTCTCATGCTCCAGCAGCATGTTCATCGAGATGATCTTGATGCCACCTTTGCTAACCAGAGGCATGATGCCGCCACTCGCCGATTTGCCGAGCTGCCCGCTCGTGCCGAACATACGCGCGATGCTGGGACCGGTAATATCGCCGTCCAGAATACCAACGCGCTGTCCTTGACGACGTAGAGAGACCGCGAGCAGGCCGGTAACAAGCGACTTACCCACGCCGCCCTTGCCGCTCATGACCGCGATCACCTGCTTAATCTTGCGATCCGGCCCACCGCCGACCATCGTCAGAGGAACACCTCGTCCGACCGGCGCTTTCTTAGGCGTCACCGAGACAGGCTCGCCCTTGATTGCAGCATTGAGGTCCTTCAATAGCAAA
The DNA here is from genome assembly GCA_014896635.1 of Ktedonobacteraceae bacterium. Next base: position 2,446 of record JADBKA010000275.1, on the reverse strand, counting down.
TCAAGCTTTTCTGGTGGGAAGCGGTGTGTACGAGCGCCGCCTGCGATGCTCTCCCGTGAGCCGACGGAGCAGGCAGTGCAGGGCAGGCCGTGTCCGTGAAAAACTTTGACAGTTGCCGGGTATTTCGTCACCACATCATGAATGGTCATCTCGGCAGTAATTGTATCCGCCATGTGTCGTATCCTCAATCAGCGGCCCCGAACAGAAATTACTACGGACGCCGCAATTTTTACTGTACTGTAGACGTATCAGCAGCCAGGCTTCTTATGCGATAAAAGATCAATTCCGACTTTGATACTCAGATATTATAGCATACGGATGCTCTTCTATCCACTAGCGTTCTTCCTCGACACATTCCTCCCAGAAGAGAAAAACAAAAAAAGCTGTAGCTCTCTGGACTCCTGCTTTTTTAAAAACTGAAAAGCCCTGGACCCGGCGTACCCTGCCTTGACAAGCCTTCAGTTTCTCCTGTATAGTTATATGCGGTAGCCTTTTCCTACCATCCATCATCGCACAACTGCCCAGAAAGGAGACCTTTGATGCAAGTGATGAACCCGGCAGCTCATATACTGCACCATACACAGCAGCAGAGGCTTACCGGCGCCGACGGGCAAGTTGTGTGCTTCTTTCTAGCTCCACTTTCACCACACGCCCTGCTCATCTCGAAAGTAACGGCAAGTCTTCATTGAAGCTGGCCGGAGAAGAGCGAGCGTGCTCCACCGGCATCGGTTGACTTCCCCGGAAAACCCTGAGGGCCTCCAGGCCATGGACTCCCTGCCGATTTTCCTGGTGCGAGTATCGCTGCACCCATTTTCAGCAGCATGCTGCACGGAGATCGCCTGATGCCTGACTGCCGCACCAGTTGTGTACAGCAGATCCAGCTACCTTTTTCCAGTTTGTTCTTACCCATTTTTTACTACTCTTCTATGGAAAGCGAGACAAAACATATGCAGACGACAACATCCTCCGCAGACATCTCATATCGCCATGACCTGGGCGATGGCCTGCTTATGCGCTGGTCAACCGCTGACGATACGGAAAACATTGCTGAACTGACCGCGCAAGTTTTTCGTAACAAAGCGGATGAGCCACCAAACGAATTCATCGGCAACGCCGTCCGCCGGCTGATGCGTGGAGACCATCCTCTGATGGGACCCGGCGACTACGCGATAGTAGAAGATACGCGCAAACAGGGGAATCCAGTAGTCGCCGGCATCTGCCTGTTGCGTTACCAGTGGCGATATGAGGGCATCCCTTTTCCCGTTGGCCGCCCGGAAATCGTCGCTACCGATCCAGCCTACCGCAATCGCGGGCTGATTCGCCGGCTCTTCAGCATGATTCATGCTCGCAGCAAAGCTGAGGGCCATCTGGTGCAGGCCATCACAGGAATTGCCCACTGCCAGTCGGCTAGAGTACGCGCTGGACCTCGGTGGCAAACGCACAACATACCTCTCGCTAATCCCCAGGCTGAAGGAAGGCGAGACAGAGCCTTTCACCTTGCGCGATGCCACCGTTGAGGATATCCCTCTCATTTCACAGTTCTATTACCGCTGGCAAAGCAAGGGCATGGTGTGGACAGAGGCACCGGATGAATACTGGCGCTATCTCCTCGAAAGCTGGAAGGCGAATCCAGAGCGCGACCGGACGGACGTGCTCAAGATGATCGTCGATAACCAGGACAACGTCAAAGGGTATGTCCATCTGCCGACACTGCGCTGGAGCAGAGAACTGGGTGTCCTGGGTCTGGGAATCGCACCTGAGACAAACTTACAGGCCATCCTGCCATCGCTGCTGCGCGCCTTGCAGCAGTATGGCGCTCAGGTTCCCACGCGCCGGCCGGATACCGACCCGTTCAGCGAGATCGGTTTCTGGCTGGGCCGTTCCCATCCGGTATACGACGCGCTGGGAGAGGGACTGGCGCCCTCCCAGGAACCGCCTTACGCCTGGTATGTGCGAGTCGCCGACGTTCCCGCTTTCCTCAGGCACATCGCACCTGCGCTGGAGAAGCGCCTGGCCGATTCGGTATTTGCCAGCTATAGCGGGGAGTTGAAATTTGACTTCTATCGCAGCGGCCTGCGCCTGGTCTTTGAGAACGGCAAGTTGACCACCGCCGAACACTGGCGTATGCCCATCTACGAGGGAAATCCGAGTGCGGGCTTTCCGCCGCAGGTCTTCCTCCAACTGTTGTTCGGGCATCGTTCACTCGATGAGCTGCGCCATGCCTTCCCTGATGTCTGGGCCAGTAATGAGGCCGCGCCTGTCCTGAAGATACTCTTCCCGGCGCGCCCGTCTCTTCCCATCCCGTTCCTGACTTAAGCCCGGTGCAGTATCACGAGTTCTGACAGGTTGCGGGGGTTCAGGGGTATTTGTTCCCTGAATCCTCCTTTTCCTGTGATACTCCCTTGCGTTCAGATGGGCAAGATGCTTGCGCATCTTGCCAGTCCCG
>JADBKA010000274.1 GCA_014896635.1 Ktedonobacteraceae bacterium | reverse complement strand
TCAACCACCTGGAGAAGATCGATAGCGGGCGCATCTATGTCGATGGACAACTGGTCGGCTATCGTGAGATGAACGGCGCCATCGTTGAGGATAGCGAGGCCAGCATCGCACGTATGCGCGCGCAAATAGGCTTTGTTTTTCAGCGATTCAACCTGTTTCCGCACAGGACTGCCCTGGAAAATATCATCGAGGCGCCCATTCATGTGCTTCACCTCTCTAAGAGCGAGGCGACGGAACGAGCCTATGCCCTGCTGACGAAGGTTGGCCTGTCCGACAAAGCCCATGTCTATCCCCATAAACTTTCCGGGGGCCAACAGCAGCGTGTAGCAATTGCGCGCGCGCTGGCGATGAATCCCAAATTAATGCTTGTTGACGAGGCGACCTCGGCGCTCGACCCGGAACTGGTAGGAGAGGTGCTCAGGGTGATGCGCCAGCTCGCAGAGGAAGGCATGACGATGGTGGTGGTGACGCACGAAATGGGCTTTGCCCGTGATGTCGCCGACCACGTGATCTTTATGGATAAGGCAACCATTGTGGAACAGGGACCGCCCGCGCAGATCTTTGAAAATCCTGAGAACGAGCGTACACGCGATTTTCTGGGCATGGTGCGCAAAAGGTAAGGAAGGAAGTTCCCAGAGTATTCCTCATTTCCTGTTCCCTTTCTCCCCTGGGGGGGAGAGAATGCGCCATTTAGCAGCGAACGAAAATAAAAGTCATAATCCGGTTGCATAATAGCCCACCTGGTACGTTATACATGGTAGACAAAAAAACAAGAGACCAAACGAAACGATGTCGAAACACGCCAGGATTTTCACTGAATAGGAGATATCCTTGCCTGCTTCTTACCCCTGCCGGTGTCTTTGCGAGACAACCTTTGTACCTATACAACGTACATGTAATAGTCTCAGGGAACCAGAATGACCCGCTAAGCCCGCTTGGGATTGAAGGTAATTTACACAAAGGCTGTTTTCGGCAAAAGAAAACATGTTTTATCTCTTGTCAAGGCGGTCTTATCTCAGTCTAGTTTTAGATCAATTGAGGAGAGGGACATTTTCATGAGTTATCAAGATCCAAACCAGCAGAGTCAGTATCCGGGGACAGGGCAGTATGGAGGCTATACTCCACAACAGCCACAGCCCACCGATCCTTACAGTGGTCAGCAGTACGGCCAGCAGCCGCCGCAGCAACCTTATCAGCAACCCTATGGACAACCACAATACGGCCAGCAGCCCTATGGCCAGCAACCACCTTATGGCCAGCAGCAATACGGCCAACAACCACCTTACGGTCAGGCGCCCTACGGCGCTCCCGGCGCGCAGACTTCACTTGGGCTGAGCCAGAATGTTGCGGCAGGTCTCAGTTATGTCTTCACATGGGTTTCAGGGCTAATCATCTTTCTTACCGAGAAGCAGAATCGTTTCGTACGCTTCCACGCAATGCAATCGATTCTGTTTTTCGGCGGGCTGTCAGTCATCTGGCTTGTCCTCCGCTTCATTCCCTTTATCGGCTTTTTTCTTAGTACACTGGTCGGGCTTGCCTGGGTCATCGGCTGGATTGTGCTGATGGTCATGGGCTTCCAGGGCAAATACTTCAAGTTGCCCGTCATCGGCGACTATGCCGAACGTTACGCCAACCAGGGCATGATGTAAAGAATGAGTCAGGAGACACCTGCCCCACTGTGTGGGGCAGGTGTCCCTCGAAAAACTCTTTTTTTCCTCTTTTCCTCCTGGACTCAATACCTGTTGCCGAAAAAGGGCCGATATGGTTTAATGGAAGGGTAGTTCTTTCTCAGCTTTCCCGGGGATACGCCGAAATATTTTACAACGCTTGAAAGGAAAGTAGTGTGAGCAACGAGAGGACACCTGGCCGCATAGCCGTCTATCCTGGGAGCTTCGACCCTTTAACCAACGGACACCTGGATATAGCCCGCAGAGCAGCAAGGCTCTTTGACGAGTTGATTATTGCAGTTTACGCCTATCCTGCGAAGAATCTGCTCTTCTCGCTTGATGAACGCATGGCACTGTGGCAGGAGGTAATCGTATCAGAAGAACTGACCAACGTACGAGTTGAGAAGTTTACCCATCTGCTGGTGGACTTCGTGCGCTCGGTTGGCGGGCAGGCGATCATCAAAGGGTTGCGATCCCCGACGGACTTTGAAGTCGAGTTCCAGCAGGGGTTGATGAATCGCAAACTGGCCCCTGAGATCGAGACTGTCTGTTTGCTGACAAACCTGGAGCAGCTTTTTGTCAGCTCATCTATTCTCAAGGAAGTCACACGCCTGGGAGGAGACGTTCACGACATGCTGCCACCAGTTGTGGTAGAGGCACTGCATCGCAAGTTTGGTCTGTAGCAGGTAATGTAAGTGGTAACGTTATGGATATTCTCTATCTCATAGACCGCCTGGAAAATCTCATTGCTAGCAGCCGGAGAATGCCCCTGGTGAACCAGATCATGGTAAGAGAGAGCGACATCCTGGCAGTTGTTGACCAGATGCGTACCTCTATCCCCGAAGAGATCAAGCAGGCACGCCGCATTATCCAGGAGAAAGAGCGTATCCTGGCACAGGCACAGGCTGAAGCTACCCAGTTGCTAGCGCGCGCCCGCGAAGAGACAGAGCGGGCTATGAGGCGAGAAGGATTGCTGAGGGCTGCGGAAGAACGCTCACAGGAGATTCTGCGCGAGGCGGCACAACGAGGACAGGAGACCATCCAGCAGGCACAGGACCACGCCGATCAACTCAAAGCCGACGCCGACGCTTATGTAACCGACACGCTGCGTGCCTTGCGCGAACACCTGCTTAGCATCGAAACCGAAGTGGGCCGCACAATCCTGAGCATTGAGCGCGGGCTGGAGAGCATGGAAGGTCCCCCACCGGAAGCAGAATCCGCTAACGTCGTGGATGAGGAAGAAGTGGACGAGGCTCACGAAGCATATACATCTCACGAAACTCGCTATTCCGCATCTCAACCGGCTCCCAGACGCTCATCGCTGGCCGCCGACACGATGGGAGACGCTTGAGATACACGAAACATCTGGTCTCACCCCTGGCGGCCATCAACAGCAGGGCTTGACACCTCTCTCCACCTTGTCTATAATGATCAGGCATTATCAGAGCAGCCTTTGCCCCTTTGCGGAACTGTAGGTATCACGAGCAAGTGCCTGCAAAAAGCGTAGTATCGCGTTGCTTGCGCCAGAGCCTGTTATTTTTACCTATAACGCTCAGAATGGCCTGTGAAGTCCTTCGGGGATCAAAACAGGGATTGAAACGAAACAACAGAATAGGAGTTTTTCCATGATCTACAATGTGGCGCAATTGATGAAATCCCCGGTCGGCACCTCGCTCGAAGCCGAAATCCGCGAAGAACAGGTCCAGCTCGATGCTGATATCAGGATCACCGGTCCCATGATCGGCCACGTACGTATGCGCCGCATCAACCAGGGGTTGCTGGTGGATGGCGAGGTAGACCCGACGCTCGAACTCGAATGCGTTCGCTGCTTAAAGCGGTTCGAGTATCTAATGCATGTAACATTTGAAGAACTTTTTGTACCGACGATAGATGTATTCACGGGAGTCAAACTGCCACCCAGTGAGGAAGAAGACGCTTTTCCCATCGACGAGCACCATCTGGTTGACCTGACCGAAGCACTGCGCCAGCAGGTGCTGCTCAATCTACCGATGGTGCCGCATTGCAAAGAGGACTGCGCGGGCCTTTGTCCGCAGTGTGGTCACGACCTGAATACGGGTCCGTGTGACTGTATTCCTGAGGTGGATACGCGCCTCAGTGCGCTGAAAGTCCTGCTGCAAAGCGGAAGCATGGAGAATGGCGAGACGCCCGGCACGATGTGAGAATCGGGGGATCAGCGTGTCCCCCTCTATGCTTTGCAGGAACTCCCTGCTATAATAGCCATATTACCAGTGGAGGAATAGAGAAGAACCAATGGGAGCATTACCAAAACAGCGCGTTTCGCATGCCCGGCAGGGTATACGGCGTGCGCATCATCGCCTGAAATTACCACAGTTAGTCATCTGTCCGCAGTGCAAAAAGCCACGACGCACGCATCATGCCTGCCCGAATTGCGGCACCTATCGTGGGCGCCAGGTCTTCCTGCCGAGGACAGAGAAGTAGCACAGAGGCAAAGGCGGCAGAGCCGCCTTTGTTCATCATAATAAAAAAGAAAACCGGACATGACGACCAGAGTTGCCTTTCTCTTTCCAGGACAGGGTAGCCAGGCTGTAGGGATGGGGGCCGATATCTATAGCATCTCGGCTGCCGCCAGGCGTGTGTTTGAAGCTGTTGATGCCACACTTGGTTTCCCTCTCAGCGCGGTCTGTTTTCAGGGTCCTGACGACAGTTTACGCGCTACAATTAACGCTCAGCCGGCTATTCTAACCGTCAGTCTCGCCTTCCTTGCTGCATTCCAGGAAGCCCTCTCTCCGCAAACTTCTTCCTGGGCCTCACCGCTTGTTCCCGCTTTTACCGCCGGTCACAGCGTCGGCGAATGCACGGCGCTGGTAGCGGCAGGGGCGCTTACCCTGGCGGACGCTGCGCGTATGGTGCGGGAGCGTGGCCGCCTGATGCATCACGAAGGAACTGTCTGTCCCGGCGGCATGGCGGCAATCATCGGACTGGAAGCGAACACATTGCAAGAGATCTGTCAGGAAGCAACGCGCCAGGCGCAGGACGGGATAGCGCAGGAGAGTATCACGCATGTAGGACAGGGAAAAGTCGCTGTCGCCAACTATAATGCGCCGGGGCAGATTGTTATTTCGGGAGAACAGCACGCCCTTGCCCTGGCGAGCGAGATGGCAAAGGCGCGCGGCGCCAGGCGTATCATCCCTCTGGCCGTGAGTGGGGCGTTCCACTCACCAGTGATGCAACCGGCAGTCACGGGACTGGTTCAATCGCTGCGCCAGACGGAGATACGCGATGCCAGCATTCCCGTCATCAGCAATATCACCGCCACCCCCCTTACCACAGCCGCAGAGCTGCGCGCAGAACTGGCACAGCAGGTGGCGGCGCCGGTGCAGTGGATTCGCAGTATCGAATACCTGGTCAGCCGGGGAATCACAACGTTTTTTGAAATCGGGCCGGGCCAGGCCCTGGCCGGTATGGTCAGGCGGATCGCCAGAGGGACAACTATTATTAATATCGGCAGCGCGGCGGAGGTCGAGAAAGCCGTCGCGCAAGTACGTAGCATGGGCCTGCTCTAGCCCGGAAGCCGCGAGGGATAGAGGGATAGAGCGGACCCCTTTTCACTACCTGGCCTGATGGAACCGGCGGTATTACTGGAGGAAGGGGGAAACAGGTTATGACCGTCCAGACAGAGATGCCGGCAACGGGAGTGGTCAGGGTTGCCCGGCAGGTACTCTCAACCATTGTAATTCATACGGCCTTACAGATTCCGGGCGTTGTCCGTATGGCACACATTAGCGATCCCTGGTCACGCCTGCTCGGACGCGAAATCCCACGCCAGGGTGTGACCCTGACCATTAAGGAGAACGTTGTCTCCGCCGACCTCTACATCGTTGTAGAATCAGGGGTGAACATCGTAGAAGTGGGAACGGCGGTTCAGGAAGAAGTGGCAGCCGCCATTGAAGAGATCATTGGTATGCAGGTGCAAGAAGTCAATGTATATATTCAGGATGTTACATAGGTGAGAGCCGCCGCCCTCACGCGAGAGGAAACCATGCCAGGGACACGCAGGCAGGCGCGCACGGTCGCGCTGCAAACACTCTATGAATATGACACAACAAAACATCCCCCTCTGGAGGTATTGCAGCGCCACATAGAGGAGCGCCATCTGCCTTCCAGGGTGAGCGAATACGCGCAGGAACTGGTCCTGGGGGTATACGACCACCTGGCCGAGATCGATGCCCATATCCAGGATGCAGCCC
>JADBKA010000273.1 GCA_014896635.1 Ktedonobacteraceae bacterium | reverse complement strand
GCCAGGTTGCGTGTCTCGCGTCGGGTGAGACGATATGGCCAGAGGATCAGTGCGATGGACTGACCCTTGAGGCGCTGTTCTCGCAGGCGTTCGCTCAGGTAGTCGGCGAGCTTGCGGATAGCCGCGCAGGTTTCATCGGCGTCGGCCTGGTGCTGGAAGCGAACACGGGCGTTCTGGCTGAGCGGCGGGGCATCAGGCACGACAAGGCTGGAATCTTCGCCGCGCGCTATCTGATGGACCCAACCGCCCAGATGACCCAGGCGGCGGGCCAATCCCTCCTCTGTCAGAGTCGCAACCTGGGCGAAAGTAGTGATGCCGAAGTCGCGCAGGTGAGCTACCATCTCGGCCACTGCGACGGGATCGGTCTGCTCACTCTTGCCCTCCGTTCCCGATGGATACGAACTATGGCTGATTTCTCCCGTTTCGGGCAGTGCGCCCGGCACACCTGTACCGAAGGAGCGAACCTGGAGCAGCATGGACAGTGGTAACGTCTGAACAAAGGATGCTTCTCTGCCGGGCGGGATGTAGAGCACTCCCTGGCGCCCGTCTTTGCGGCTCATCAGTGCGGCCAGTTCGGCGATGGCCTTACCATTGGCAACGCCGATCTGGGCGGTGAATCCCATCTCCGCAATTTCCGCGCACAGGCGCTCGGCCAGCGTCACAGGCGTATCAAAAAGGATTTCACAGCCGCGCAAGTCGATAAATGCGTCGGCCAGCGGAAGCGATTCGATGATACGCGAATAGGCGCGGTAACGCTCGCGCAACTTTTGCAGAACGGGCTGGTAGCGGTCATAGGCGGCTGGCAGAAAGCGCGTGCGCGGGGCGAGCCGGTGTACACGCCGCAGTGGCATGCCCGCTGTGATGCCAAGACGCATGGCGGCGGGCGACACGTCGATTACCCGTCCAGGCTCGTTGGGCCGACCGGTCCCTGTTCCCACGACAAAGCTCTGTCCCTTGAGCGTGGGATCAAACATCTCTTCCAGTGTGCAATAAAAATGCCGTATGCGCACGTGCATGATGCCCTGGCGCAGACGAGCACGCTCTGCTGCACGCGCCGCCGCGCTTTCAGGTGTGGAGCGCCCACTCACGCCGGTTTCTGGAGTCTGGCCGCCCTGGGGCGTGCCGGGCAGGGTGGGATGTATAGGAAACTGCTGCATAGTGGTCTTCTATCACTTTGTTCTTGCCAGTGCATTATAGCGTAGAGGCTTCCCGATAGACAATAGCAAATCTGATTTTGAGCATTCCATTAGTCCGAAAAATTGTCCGGCATAAACAGCTTGAAGTAGTCTGGTAAGGGTTGACAGAACATTCCTTGTGTACCTCCTCCTCCTCTTCTCTTTCTATAACTAACGCAGAATTATGTGCTGTTTGCGTATGACTTTGTACACATTCTGCGTCTCCATAGGCGCTTGCAAAGGAAGCGCCTGTGGGATATAGTAAGAGAAAGAAGATACTATTGTACCTGTTGCGCTGGTGAGAACTATACATGATAATATGCACTGCGCGATGAGAGTGTGGAAAGACATATGACCAATCTGGAGCGCTTCGACCGTTTCACCGATCAGGCTAAAAGAGTGCTACACCTGGCGGCGGAAGAAGCCCGGCGCTTCCGGCATAATTATATCGGCACCGAGCATCTGCTGCTCGGCCTGGTGAAAGAATCTGAGAGCGTAGCAGGTGAGGTATTGCAAAAACTGGATGTGAGCCTGGATAAGGTGCGTACAGCTATCGAATTTGTTATTGGCTATGGAGATAGGATCGTTGAAGGGCAGATCGGCCTGACGCCGCGCGCAAAAAAAGTCATTGAACTGGCAGTCGATGAAGCACGTCGTCTCAATCATTACTATCTCGGTACCGAGCATCTGCTGCTGGGATTGATACGTGAAGGAGAAGGAATCGCTGCCGGCATTCTGGAGAGCGTCGGCGTCAGGCTGGCAAGGGCGCGCCAGGAGACGATGAACGTACTGGCGCAAAGAGAAACAGCACGAGAAGGAAGCCCTTCAATCACAGAAAATGTACAAGAACCATCTGAAGCGCAATCGGAAGAGGGAAAATACAACGGGGGCCAGGCCGGTAGCAGCGGTGAGCAAGATGGCCCACAGGAAACTCAGATATGATCTGCCCCGGCTATGTAGTCTCAGTACAATAGATAATAAAAGTATCAGAGGATGTTTGTGGTGGAGGGAAGTAGGAAGTCGCAATCCGAGTGTACGAGTAAAATCGCAGGCGCGCAGGAACCTGCGCCTGAGCCGGCTCCATTGTTCGACAATACGGCGCTGCTGATTCTGCTTGAGCGATTCCGTAGCTATTTTGCGCGGCGCGCCAGCACAGATGATAGTGAAATCCTGACGTTTAGCATGCGCTATACTTTTCTCTGTGTTAGCGCGCTCTACCAGGTAATCTTACCGGAGTTGACAGCCTGCATTGATGAGCCAGTGGCCGCTTTTTCGTCTGAAAATGCGCCGGACTATCGCTACCGCGTCTGGACACGCTTTCAGGATATGAGACGTTGCCTGGAGCGATTGGGGCCGCTGTGTGCGCTGCTTGGCGAATCTGCCGCCGGACTGTTGCAGACGCTGAATAAAAAATGGACGACAAGGGCAGTGAATGCAATAGATGATGCAGGAGAAAGCCGCACCCGCGTCCTTGCCTGGCGCCGGCAAACTGCCCACGAGTACCGCGAACACAGAGAACGCAAGGAACAGGCTCAGATCAATGCGCACCTGCTGAAATGGCGGCAGGAGCATGACAAAAGATTATCGTTCACTATTCAATTTGCAGATCAGATCACACTCATTCCTGCTATTACCGGCATGGACGCTGCCTGCGATCTGCTGCTGAATTATACATGCGCAATTTTTGGCGAAATTCTGCCAACGTTTCAAAAACTGCCCTCTCTGTCTGAGACAGAGATTGCAACTTTATTGATTGATCTGTCTCAAAAAGCTGATCTGTCATTGCTTCAGGTCAATGCCTTGCTCGAACCTCTGCAACTACTCATCAGGTATTATGGAGCGGGCGCTAGCGGTGGCCTCGCAGAGAGAGCGATCTTAACTCATGCGAAGAAGTCTTAACGAAAATGTAACCGTATTGCTGCCTCTTTTGCTGCCTGCCTCAGGTATCCTTGCTTCAATACGAGGCAGGAGGGAACTGGCAAAAGTATCCGCCGTGTCGAGCCGATTATGGCGGGCAAGGCAGGCTACGCTAGCGCAGTGAAAAGGTGTTCTTCTTTTCTCATTTACCAGGTTGTGTATTAAAGCATAAATACTGTATGAGATATCTGAGGTAAGGATTGGACTATGCAGAGGAGAATAAATTCCTTTACAGATTCTCAAGAGAGGATTCATACAGTTCCATATATGCGAGTGGAGTCCGTTCAGGATGTGGTGGAGGTTATGCGGTCAACGCTTGGAGAACATGTGAAGCAAATTGCGCTAGTAGTGATCAGAATGCATTTTACGCAAGAAAACAGAGATCGGTCAGATTCCGTAGTTGAGGAAGGTCGTGAAGGGCAATCTCTCTGCCAGGATGGGCAGGAAACTTTAATAGAGCGTAGCCTGCATTATTTTCTCACAGATATACGTACACTTGTGCGTAAAACGGACTCTGTCCTGCTCTGCAAGAGAAGTTTCTATTTTCTTCTGCTCACAGCGAATGCGCAAGGAGGGCAGATTGTGCAGGAACGCTTGTGGGAAGCATTGTTGTGGAGAATTCACAATATTACGCGAGAGGGGATACTCTCCCCGACGGCTTTGAGCATCGGTTATAGCGCCTATCCTGATCCTGATGACGATTTTCAGCGATGTATTGAGTCTGCCTGCAAGGTTTCTCGTGTCTTTGGGAAGGAGAGGAGTGTGCGACAGGCCGCTAGCGAAAATGCCGAGAGTTTATCTGAGCGTGCGTACCGGCTTGGTATCCCGTATCTCTCGTTGTTGCCCCGTCAGACGTCGCAGAAGATGTGGCACCTCATGAAGCCGCAACTGGCACAGGAGTTGTGCTGCTATCCACTTGGCTGTGAGCGTAACATCCTGACAGTGGCGATGGCTGATCCTCAGAACCAGCAAGTGCTGGCGCGCCTGGAACGTGAAACCGGCCTGCACATTTTCCCCGTGCTTGCACCTGTTCAGGAGTTGCAGGCAGTTCTGGAGCAACTTGTTTGATTGTTCTCCTGCCAGCGGCTATAATAGAGCAGGAAAACGAAGAAGGAGAGAGAGAACTCATTGAGAATCATCGTTACCGGCGGTGCCGGCTTTATCGGTTCGCATGTTGTTGATCAGTACATTGCCGCCGGACATGAGGTGGCTGTTGTTGACAATCTCTGGCAGGAGGGTGGGGGTAAAAAGGCCAATGTTCATCCACAGGCCCGCTTCTATCACGTCGATATTACAGACGGAGAGGCGCTGGCGCACGCTTTTGATGAAGTCAAACCTCAAATTGTCAACCATCATGCGGCTCAGCATAGTGTTGCTATCTCGGCCAGGGACCCGCAGCTTGATGCACGTGTCAATGTGCTGGGTCTGTTGAATATCCTCAACAATTGTACCCGCGTAGGCGTGAGCAAAATCATCTTTGCCTCGTCCGGTGCAACCTATGGCACACCAGCGCACCTGCCTCTCGATGAAGGTGTGGCGCAACGTCCCGAATCTCCTTATGGTATTACAAAGATGGCTGCCGAGCACTACCTGCGTTTCTGGAAAGAAGCGTATGGCCTGAAGTACACGGCGCTGCGCTATGGGAACGTTTATGGTCCGCGTCAAGATCCAGGCGGTGAGGCCGGCGTCATTGCCATTTTTGCCAGTCGTTTCCTCTCGCGGCAGGGCGTGCGCATTGACTGGGATGGTGAGCAGCGCAAAGATTATGTCTACGTGGCAGATGTTGTGCAGGCGAATGTACAGGCGCTCAGGCGTGGCGATAACGATGTTTTCTGTATTGCTACCGGCAAACCGGTCTCGGTCAACGAGATCTACAAAACGCTGGCTCGCATCACGGGCTATGAGCCGCCGATTACACGCGCACCCAAACGTCCCGGTGATATTTACCTTTCTTACTTCAACTGTGGCAAAGCCGAGCGCATTCTCGGATGGAAGCCTGAAATGCAGTTTGAGGATGGTGTCAGGGCTACTATCGAATTCTTTGACAATCTCCGCAAGAATCCTTTACGTTAAATCTATGTCTCTAAAAATTTTGCCGGCAGAAGGCTTGCTCCTGCCAGCACAATCACAGGAGCAGAGAGGTGCAGCCCAGGAGTATGTCCTGTGCAAGATCCTCTTCCAGATCTTCTGCTGGTAAGGTGTCTCTGATCTATAGTTGAAAATGCTGAGATATCATGGTATAGTTATTAACAGACCACAGGAGTGTAAGGAACTGCCCGCTCTGGTGAAGTGGTTTGCCCAGTTGATTAATTTCAGTTATTTCAGGAGCTTTTGATGATCATTCTCCTGCTTACGCTTCTAGGTATAGCCCTCGCAGTCACAGTTGCAGGTCTCTGGCTCTCTTCTCCTCGTATACAGATTCCCGGCCAACGGAGAACGTCGTTAGCCGGGTGTCCTGCATCCTATCGTGGACGAGAAGGTGCATATGGCGGTATAGAGAGGATAAAAGGAACGGGGCGAGAGAGAGAATCGAGGAGGGTGAGAAGCGTTGAAGGAATGAGAACAGGCAGAGAGATGACTGTGACGCAGCGGGTGCGCACCGTCCCGGCGAGTCGCTATGTGCCACAGCGTGCTGCGATGACAATTGAGCGTCGTTCCTGGGCGAGTACGATGCCAGCATTTGACCTGGGTGGCCTGCTGGGATGGCGAGCGCGGGAAGGCAAGCAGACGTCCTGGTTAGGCATTCTCTTTATTTTGCTTGCTCTCTTTGCGTTCAGCCTGGTTACCTTAGGGACGCTGACACACACCCCCGGTCTGGTTATCA
>JADBKA010000272.1 GCA_014896635.1 Ktedonobacteraceae bacterium | reverse complement strand
CCACCGCTTCCAGTCTTCAGGCGATAGGAGCAGTTATACACTCAGTACATCGTCCTCGCTGGCAGCTCAGGCCCCCCCCCCACGCACTTTGCCGCCGCAGTCGCCGCAACAGGCTGTCACGGCTGCCAGGGGATATCAGGCCCCACCACCGCCGCCAGCTATGATGCCCGGATATAGCCAGCAGCGCCAGAGTGGGATGTATGCTGCTCCTCCTGCTCCTGCACAGCGGAGAAAAAATCCTGTTTTGCGCGATTTTATTCTGCTGCTAATCGTGATCGTCCTGATCTCTGCTGTCCTGTTTCTCCTGCCTCGTTTGGCGACTACCGGGACCGGTAGCCCCGGTACGCAGCCAATCACGCCCGCTGCCAGCTCTGTTCAGGGGAGCAATCCTATCAGTGTCAGGCAGGCCGGCAATGCGCTGATCGGTCTCAGCGATGGCAGCTACGCCTTCGACACCGACCGACCAGGCGGCGCATTGAAGAAGCAGGCGGCAGAGAAATTCCAGCAGGGCGACTATTCCGGTGCGATGTCGCTGTTGCGCCAGGCGCTTGCTCAGGATACCAATGATGCCGAGGCGCTGATCTACCTGGAGAATGCGCGTATTATGCTGGCACATGCGCCCTATGTCACCTTCGTGGTGGGGACAATGCCATCAGGTGACAGGCCGCTGGTCAGCGTAGGCCGGGACAATTTACAGGGGGCATATGTGGCGCAGAAGGAGATGAACGATAGCGGCTCGTTGCCCGGCGGAATGAAAGTGCGTCTGCTGATCGCCAGTTCCGGTGATCAGAAGGAGAATGCCGCCTCGGTCGCGCAACAGGTTGCGCTACTGTCGAAGTCAGATAAAACGTTTGTGGGCGTGATGGGCTGGTCTTTTAGTTCATTAACCTTCGCTGCTGTGCCGGTGCTGAGCCAGGCCCGTATCCCGGTAGTCTCGCCTACCGCTTCCGATGATGGCCTGTCTGGCATCTCGCCGTACTTTTTCCGTGTTGTTCCTCCTAACAAAACTCAGGCGGTAGCGGGAGCAAAGTACGCCGAGGAGACGCTAGGCTCAAAGAACGCTGTAGTGTTTGTTGATCCAGCCGATCCTTATAGTCAGAGCCTGGCATCGGCGTTCGCCACCCAGTTTAAAAATGATGGCAGGAATGTGCTTGCCACCATCAACTATACCGTTGGACAGCGCGATACAGTTGCCAGCGGTGTCCAGCAGGCGCTTCAGAACAATCCCGATCTGATCTACTTCGCCGGCCATGCCAGCGATGCTGATGCGCTGCTCGTGGCGCTGTCTTCGCAAAATGTCCCGCCTTCGTTGAAGATCCTGGGCGGCGATGCTCTCTATGAGTCCAATGGCTATTCGGATGGTGGTAGCCTGCGGGGACGCCTACACTTTACCGCTTTTGCTTATCCTGATGAATGGGATATTCTGGGAATGGGCGATAAAAAACCGGTCTTCTTCAGCAACTATGCGAAAGCGTTTGACCCCGATAATAAGCATAAGGGCTTGTATGGCTATTCACGCCCGGCCAACGATACGATGATGTCCTACGATGCCATGACGGCTCTGCTCAAGGCGTACAGTTCTGCTACCGGTAGCAAGAAAGGGGATGACCTGAAAAATGCCCTGGCGCAGTTGTCCTTCCAGGGCGTCAGCGGATTTATCAAGTTCGATTCCAACGGCGATCCGGTAAACAAGGCTATCGTTATTATCGCTGTCGATGACCGGGGCAACAACCACCTTGAGAAGGTGCTCAACAAATTTACCGCCTGAGCACGAAAACCACGAGAGTCCAGGGCATTACTGCCGCCCTGGACTCTCGTTCTCGTACACCGTTCGTTTACATCTGTCTGCTGAGCCGTTCTGCAAGCTGTTCTCTGGTGACGCCTTCGATCTCGACTACCTTCTGGCGTCCCGTTGCTCCTCGTACAATGCTGATGGCACGCCGGGGAACTGCCAGTCGCTCCGCCAGCAGCGCGATTAGAGCCTCATTGGCGGCTCCCTCAACAGGGGGAGCCGTCAGCCGCGCTTTAATGCTTGCCTGCTCTCCCCTCTCTCCCCGCTCTCTCTCATCCCATTCCAGCGTATTTCGACTGCTGCGCGGAATCACGCGAACGTTGATGCGCATGCGCTGCAACCGCTACTGGGGAAAACCGAGGCTGAGCGCCTGCGCAAGCAGTGTGCGCAGAATGATGAGCGAGAAGAAAGCCGCAAAAAAGGCGACGTCGAAGATCCAGACCGGCTGCAAGAAGCGGCGGAAGGGCTTGATAAATGGATCGGTGAGACGCGCCAGAAAGCGAATAAAAGCAACTCGCTCGTCCAATCCAAACCAGGAAGCGATAGCGCGCACAAACATGGCGAGGATCAGGATTGGTATTACCCATTGCACGAGGATTGTGATAATCAAGTACCAGATTGCATAAAGCAGAGCGAGCATACTATTCACTCCTGAACGGTGCGAACATCAATAAAAGTAAAACCCAGAAATTTGCGACGTGTGATGCTGGCGATGCGCACGCCTGCCAAGTCGGGCAATGTGGTGAAATGGCGCTGGACATATTCGCCGAGTGGTCGCGCGGCTGCCCAACCGGCGATCGACGCTGCGGCGGCTGATGCAATCCGAGTACGTACCTGGCTGGAAGCCATGCCAAGCAGAGTGCCGAGCATGATCAGGCTGGCGCCGACCGCGATATTGGTGCCACAGTTGGGGTGGATCGCCAGTTCCGCTTCTCCTGCCTGGAGCCGGGCCAGCGCCTCATCGGCGGCGCGACGTAGCTGGCCGAGGTCAACATCCCCGAAAACGATAAAGCCGTCCGTACTGGAACGCGCGCTGACGCTAAGTTCGGGCATTCTCTGGCTGAGAATGCTGATGGTGGCGTGCTCAAGGGCGTGATTCTGGCGGATACGGCGGCTAAAAAGAATGTCGTCGATTTTCATGAATTTCCCTTTCTCCTGCTATCGCTGCTTTTTTGGATTGCTTCGAGGCTCCCAGGACCCCGGCTTATCTGTATGCTCGTTCGCCGAAAATGGCCCGGCCAATACGTACCATTGTGGCGCCTTCTTCGATCGCAACAACGTAATCGTCAGTCATGCCCATAGACAGGTGATGCCATGAGCAGTGCGGGAGCATTTCTCGCAAGTGATCGCGCAATATACGTAATCCGCGAAATACAGGGCGTATATCTTCTACATTCTGTGCTATCGGTGCCATTGTCATCAGGCCCTGGATTTCCAGCGCCGGCAATGCCGCGATCTGACGCGCCAGCATGGGAGCTTCCTGCGGCGTCATCCCCTGTTTGCTCTGCTCACCGGCAATGTTCACTTGCAGGAGAACTGGCAGGCGCCGGCCATGCCGTGCCGCATGGTGATTCAATGCTTCGGCCAGGTGCAGGCTATCAACGCTCTGCACGCTGTCGAACGCAGTGGCCACTTTACCGGCTTTATTGCTTTGCAGATGACCGATCATGTGCCAGCGTACGCCCGGCGGGTGAAACTCTGCGATTTTGGGGAGTGCTTCCTGGACGCGATTTTCGCCAAAATCGGTGATCCCCAGTTGATAGGCCATGCGTATCAGTTCAAGTGGCCTGGTTTTGGAGACGGCAATGAGGGTAATCTCGTCAGGGCTGCGCCCCGCGCGCTGCGCAGCCTGTGCGATGCTGGCGCGTACGCTGGCAATGCTGGCTGCCAGTAGTTCCTGCTGGTCCATAATGTATCCTGTCTCAATCCTGCTGAATTCTCTTTCTGCGGGCCTGCGCTCCGCCGCACATCTTCGGTCTTCTATTATATCAACTTTTTACAGGGATGGCATTCACGCCGGCAAAACTTTTTGCAGCCCGGCTCGTCACTTTACCTTACTGGTATTCGCTGCCCTCCCGCCTGTCTATTGTACGAACAGAAGCCAGGCTATGTTACGTGCCTGCTCGCAGGGCCATGAAGACCGGGAAGCGTCCCGTTTTTCCCTGCTCGACGCGATGTGAGAAGAAGCGATCTCTGCGGCAGGCAGTGCAGATATCCGTTGTCTCAATGTGCTCTGGCCGGATGCCTGTCATGAGTAGCTGCCGGTAACAGGTTGCTTGCAAGTCGAGGCGCAGGCTCGCTCTACCATCGGGGAGGGTGATAGTAGAGAATATCGCCGATTCGCGGACGATGCCGCGATACTGTGGATCAGTGGGCATTTCGTCGAACTGGGCGTGGCCCAGGAAAATCTGTCGCACCGTTTCAGAGACCTCGTAGCAGCAGGCGCCAATCGCCGGTCCGATGCCCGCGTGGATCTGCTCTGGCCGGCAGTCAAAGCGCCTGACCATCGCTGCGACCGTCGCTGCCACAATGCCGCGCGCCGTTCCCCGCCATCCGCTATGCGCGAGAGCTGCCACGCGCTTTACCGGATCATAGAGAAGGACAGGAGTGCAATCTGCAAAAGAGAGGGCGAGAGTGATGCCGCGTTGCTGTGTAATTAGCGCGTCTGCCTTACGTATTGTTTCAGGCATCCAGCTCTGGTAGTAATAGCTCTCATAGGCCCAGTCGGTACGCCAGGTCTCGCTGTTATCGAAGATCTCCACTGCAGCCCCGTGTACCTGCCAGAGCGTCACGCAAGGGTGCAGGGGGAGATCGAGCGCCTGAAGCGCCAGTTGCCGATTGCGCACAACGTTGGCGATGCTATCGCCGCCGTTCTGCGCGGCTTTCAGCGTCGTCGAGGTGTTGAGGCTGGCATATGGCGCGACGCTATGGCCGCCCTGACGTGTGAATATGCCGTGTACAAGTTCAGGAAACTGGCTGAAATGGTGAAATTGCAGGTAACAGACATCATTCAACTGCTTTTCGATCAAGTTGCTGCCCCGGCTCTTATGATTTCTCCGACCCCCGCCGCATACGTTCGGTGAGCCACCGCTCAGTCCGCCGCAGTGTCTCCGGCTCGGCCTGATGGATGTACTGGCTGACGACATCAGCCAGCGTCTGCGAGCGCAGCGCCTCGTGCCAGGCTTTCTCCGCGCGCGCCATTGCCGCGTGTACCGCGCATGGCTTGCGATAAGCATAAGGATACTCCTGCGGGTCAAGCGCAAGTGGACCCTGCTGGCGAATCTCTGTGCAGCGAAACAGCGGCTCATGCCCGTCTATCGCCTCTACTACTTCTAGTAGTGTAATCTCTTCAGGGGGACGTGTCAACCGGTAGCCGCCTCTGGGACCGGGAACCGATTCGATGATACGGGCATTGGTTAGCGCCTGAAGATGCTTGGACAGGTATGTTTCGGATAGCCCGTGCATCTCAGCCAGCGCCTTCGTCGGCAAAGTGGCTCCCGGCGGCAACGCTGCCAGCGCAACTATACAATGCAATCCCCATTCAATCCCTTCGCTCAATTTCATGATAGCTTGCCCTCACAAGCCGGCTCTCAGTATGCCCTGATCGCCGACAATGGTTATCCTGGATAATATCACTACTAAAGACTGTGTATTATGGACATAATTTATCCTTGATAATTTTTATCCACGATATTATAATCTGGATAGAAGTTGTCCTGGATAGGATACCATCTTACTTCGACAAATGCAACTGATGCAAAGGAGAAATATTATGACTGCTCGTCTTAGCTCTACCGAAGTTGCGCCCGGGGCCGTGAGGGCAATGCGCCAGCTCGCGCACTATGTCAGAAATTCTGGTTTAGAGCATTCGCTCCTCAATCTCGTCGAGTTGCGCGCTTCACAGATCAATGGCTGTGCCTACTGTCTTGATATGCACACGAAGGATG
This sequence comes from Ktedonobacteraceae bacterium, assembly GCA_014896635.1. Next base: position 185 of record JADBKA010000272.1, on the reverse strand, counting down.
CCCGCGCTGCCGGGGAGAGTGAGCAGCGTCTCTACCTGCTCTCTGCCTGGAGAGAATCGCCGTTCTACAGCGAGCGGGAGCGTGCGGCTCTGGAGTGGACCGAGGCGGTCACGCTGGTTGCCGACACCCAGGTGCCTGACGAGGTGTATGAGCGGGTCAAACCACATTTCACCGAAGAGGAACTG
>JADBKA010000271.1 GCA_014896635.1 Ktedonobacteraceae bacterium | reverse complement strand
GCATGCGCTACGGTGTAGAAGCTCTGTAGCAGGATGAGCACAGGCCAGCAAGCGAGTCGGAATGGCCTCTGAAGCCCGTTAGGGATTGAAACCACCTCGCCGACCGCATTTAGTATGGGACAGCGGCAGGTCGGAATGGCCTCTGAAGCCCGTTAGGGATTGAAACAAGTGGCGCATCGTCTGGTTTCGGCGTCGGAATGGCCTCTGAAGCCCGTTAGGGATTGAAATTGTGGTCTAACAGGAGAGGTTTTGCGCAGATCGTATGCGATGACGCTGCTGAGCGGAGATCTGCGCAAGGCTCTGGAAGCGGTCTGAGCCGAATCTGCCCGCCCAAACAGGAGATTTTGGGCCAGAAAAAGGGGTGAAAAAATGCGATGTGCGGAAAAGCTTGACTGGATCGGCCTCTCATGCTATACTAGAGATACGGCGTCGGAATGGCCTCTGAAGCCCGTTAGGGATTGAAACATACTAGAGATGCGGCGGGGGTCGGAATGGCCTCTGAAGCCCGTTAGGGATTGAAGGCGCAAGCCGTGCGCTGGCCTGCAACGCTTCAGCAAAAGTCGGAATGGCCTCTGAAGCCCGTTAGGGATTGAAACGAGAGAGGATTTTTTTCATTATGGCAATGTTTGAAAGCCTGACGAAGCGGCTGGAAGGTATCTTCAGCAATCTGAGTGGGCAGGGAAAGCTGACCGAGGAAGACGTCAATACAGCGTTGCGTGAGGTGCGCCTCGCCCTGATCGAGGCCGACGTCAACCTCAAGGTGGCGCGCCAATTCGTCGAACGTGTTAAACAGAAGGCCATCGGCGCGAATGTGATGGGGAGCCTGTCGCCGGCACAGCAGGTGCTCTCGATTGTGAATGAAGAGCTGGTCGAGGTGCTTGGTGGAAGCGACGGCAGGAATAAGCTTGACCTGGGCGGCAATCCAACTGTTGTGATGCTGGTCGGTCTCCAGGGGTCCGGTAAAACCACAACTGCCGCCAAGCTGGCAAACTACCTGCGCAAACAGGGGCAGCGTCCCCTACTGGTGGCTGCCGACATGTATCGCCCGGCGGCGGTCACTCAGTTGAAGACACTCGGCAGGCAACTGTCGGTCCCCGTCTACTCGGAGCCAATGGGTGCCGACCCGGTTGAGATCTGTGTGCGCTCCCTCGACTATGCACGCGAGCAGGCCAGCACTGTCGTTATTCTTGACACGGCGGGCCGTCTCAACATCGACGAGCGTATGATGCGGGAAGTGACTAGCATTCGTACTCGCCTCAATCCCCGCGAGGTACTGCTCGTTGCCGATGCTATGACCGGACAGGAAGCTGTTCACGTCGCCGGCGACTTCAACCAGGCTCTGGGCCTGACCGGCATGATCCTGACCAAGATGGACGGCGACGCCAGAGGCGGCGCGGCGCTCTCGATCCGCTCAGTCACCGGCATTCCTATCAAGTTCATGGGCCTGGGTGAGAAGACCGACGCCCTGGAGCCGTTCTATCCCGAACGCCTGGCCTCACGTATCCTGGGCATGGGCGACGTGATCTCTCTGATCGAGAAAGCCCAGGAGACCATTGACCAGGAGGAGGCGCTGAAAACCCAGGCGAAATTGCAACAGGGCAAGTTCGACCTGGAAGATTACCTGACCGCCATGCGCCAGCTCAAGCGCATGGGGCCGCTACGCGGGATCATCGAAATGATCCCCGGTTTTAACAAACTGGCTGCAACACCGGAAATGGAAGAGGCCCTGGAAGGCGACCAGTTGAAGTATGTCGAGGCGATGATCCTCTCCATGACGAAGCAGGAGCGGCGCAATCCAGATATCATCGACGGCAGCCGCCGCAAACGCATCGCACGCGGCAGCGGCACCACCGTGCAGGAACTCAACCAGTTGCTCGAAACCTTTAGAGAAATGCGCACGATGATGCGTCAGGTCTCGACAGGGAAAGGTCCCTGGGTACAGTTCGCCCGCCAGTTCAGCACCACAGCCGGGCAGTCCGCTATGCCCGGTCTGCCCGGTGTCCCGGCAGGCACGCCGGGCATGCCAACCCTGCCACGCCCGGCTGGCAGTAACAACAAAAAGAGCGGAAAGGCCGCTCGCAAAGAGAAACGTAAACAAAAAGCGAAAGCGCGAGGCAAAAGGAGATAACCCTTTCATGCAGACATTGCGTCGTGTCACTATTCTGGCCCGGCTGGGACAGGCGGCGCTTCTTGTCTTGCTCCTCGGCAGCATGCTTGTGACCAGCGCCTGTGGCGGCGATCCACAGGTGCAGCAGCAGGCATCCCAGAGCAAAACTGAACTCGATGGCGCTCTCAAGCATGCCAGCGATATCGGCGTGCCACCCACTCTTCTTCAGCCCATCATTCAACAAGAGCAACAACTCACCAGTACCGGCAGCCCTTTCAGTCTTTTCAATGAGCAATCGGCTACTCTCTATTATCGCAACTTAACATCTCGTTATACTCAACTGAAAATACAAACAGAAGGTATTACTGCATCTGCAACTGAGCAACTGCACACCCAGGCACAACAGGATCTCCAGACATTCCAGAATACACTCTCTCAATACCAGAAGCAGGGATTGCCCGTCCAGAACTTCAGCAAGTTACTGACAAACTATCAGACTCAACTCGCCCTGGCCCGCCTCCCTAAAGAGTACAGCAATCTCAGCGCCAGCGCGCGCACTGCCACGCAATCCCTCAATCTTATGAAAATCGCTTCTGAGCGGCTGAAAACATTGAAAGATGTCATTAACTGGATGCAAAATGCTCACCTCGATGTGGGTGCCTTGCAGGGGCAGTACCAGGCCGATCAGCAGGCGCTGGCAAACGCTACACTGCCTTCACAATTTATAAATCTCAATGCGCTTATTGATGCTCAGTACCAGCAGGCAGTGGTCCATTCCACTCAGGCGCTTCCTTATGTCACCGAGGCCAAACTGAACGATTTCGCACAGCAGATCAAGCTGCTGCAAAGCTATGGCATGGATGCCAGCGCCTACCAGAAAAAGCTTGATGCCGACCGGCAGGCGCTCAAAAAAACTATGACGATGCAGGAGTTCGCGGACTTCGCTAAAAAAGTCGATGCCGATATCGCTTCGATGCGCATGGATCTGCTCAAAGGCCAGGCCCGCTACCTCGTCCAACAGTTTCACCAGCGGGTTGATAGCTGGGGCAGATCACATATGTACCATAATAAATATGATGGACGTGACTATATCCTGAACTCCGGCTATACGCTGGCCGGCATTGGCAGCGACCTGGACCAGGAACTGGCCTGGGCGCAGAGCGCCGAAGATTTCCAGGCTGTCATCAACGATGCCAATGATGCCATCTTCAACCACCAGATGCTGGAGCAGGACTACAACAATAAGACGCCTTACAACCAGCCCCATGCCAGCGATCTGCAACTGCTCGAACACTACAAAGTCATGAAGGGACAGGTGATCGTGGTCTCGCTGGTCGGGCAGGCGCTACGCCTCTACCAGGATGGCAAACTGGTCAGAGCCTTTCTGGTGACAACCGGTCGCTATGAGCGCCCTTCGCTGCCCGGTTTCTGGACTACTCAGTCCCGCGAATCGCCTACCATCTTCAAATCCAACGAACCGAAGAACTCGCCATACTGGTATCCAGACACGCCTATCCACTATGCCATCCTGTACCGTTGGGGCGGCTACTTCATCCATGACTCCTGGTGGCGCGTCGATTACGGCCCTGGCACACAGTTCCCCCACTACGATTCGGGCGGCGACCAATTCTTCGCCGGCAACGGTAGTCACGGCTGTGTGAATGTGCAGGAAGAACAGGCGGCCTGGCTCTACCAGAATACAAACTGGCAAACGAAAATTATCATTTATTAGTCTGTCCCAAACCCCGGACGGTAAGTGCTATGTCTCAGGATACAGCACAGCACATACCACGAGTAATATACAAAATCGTACAGGAGCAGCAGCTCGGTCTATTCCAGCGCGCCTACGGGCCGGGCGATGCTCCTGTTGTGTATCGCCTGGCGGGACCTCTGGGATTGCTTTTCGGCCTGCTGCTCCTGGCTGCCTTCCTGCTGTTCTACAGCACCGTCTTTAGCTGGTGGCCGCAGTGGCAGGCGGCGCTTATCCCACTGGTCAGCTTGTGCTGGCTGCTTATCGGTTCCTGGCTGGTAGTGACGACGTTTTTCTTACGCGGCACTCGCATTTATCTCTTCTCGAAAGGACTGATCTACCAGACGCGGCGTAAACAAGTAGTGAAGTGGAACCAGGTGGTAAAGCTCCGGCAAGAACGCAAGGAGCACAGGACGACAGGAAAACACCATCAACAACCGGTCTACACGCTGGTGCGCAACGACGGCGCCAGCTTCGTCCTCGCGGGCGACCTGCCGGGAATCGAGGCGCTCTATCGTTTTCTGGAAGACCTGATCATGCAGAGAGAGCTGCCACACTGCATCGCCGACTATCGCGCAGGCCACAACGTCGATTTCGGCGCGTTACTCATCAGTAAAGAAGGCATCAGCATAAAACACGAACAGAAACAGCTCTCCTGGGAAAACTTTGACCGTCTCAGCGAAGATGAAACGTTGATCCATATCCATCAGAAACGCAGCCAGGATACCTGGGCTGATATCAACCAGGCAGAGCTATACAATGTGAAAGTGCTGCAAAGGCTGGTAGAGTATATAAAGAAGGAGTATGATCAACAGGAGAAAAGAAGGCGGACTGGAGATGTGCAACCGGTATTTACCGGCCCGTCGCCGCATATTTCAGCGTGGCTGCTCGACTACAAAGCCGGGCGAACCATTTCCTTCGGCGCGCTGCATATCAGCAAGCAGGGACTTATCTTGCAAGATGGGAAGCCTGTGCAGATCGCCTGGAACGAGGTTGCCGGCATTGGCGTTGGCGAGCAGGAAGTGATGATCAGGCGGCGCACGGCGGGCCTGCCCGGCGAATGGTATACTATCCCCGCCTGGCAGATCAGCGACCATGCCGGGCTGAAAGAGCTGATAGCCTGTATTGTACGCGGGTCCTCTACGGCAGACTCAGACTGAGCTTGAGTGCTTTATCGACGAGTTGCAGTTCCTCGGCGCTGATAGCGCCTCGCTTGCGGATCAGGCGTGATTTCTCGATGGTCATGACCTGTTCGCATTTTACGTCGGTGTAATCGGTTAGCCCGTTCTCCTCTGAAGGAGTGATGCGCACGTGCAAAGGTAATTCTCGCTCGGTGCGGCTCATCGAGGCAACGATAGTCAGAGGATAGGAAGATGAAGCATTGCCCCGGTCATTCTTGATAATGAGAGCTGGACGAGTACCCTGTTGCTCGGCTCCCCGACCGGGAGACCAGTTCACATCCCAGATTTCGCCACGCCTGGGACTCGGTATAGGGGCATACGCTTCTTGGTGTTTCCGGCTGGCCGAGGTTGGCCTGGCCTCATCGCTCATGCAACCATGCCCTCGCGCCCGACTTCAAAGAAAAAGCGAGCGTCTTCGAGAGTTTCTGGAAGGGAACCGAGGTAGGCGTAAGCTTCATCTAGGGAGTGGTTGAGAGAGGAGAGTTCGCGTTCACGTTTCTGAATAATTGCTGATCTGACTTGCTGGTAATTATCCTGTCGCATAAGTTCCATAATGGTCTCCACTACGTCTCCAAGAGAAGAGTCTAATTCGACCGCCAGAGCTTTCAGCTCTTTATGCTGGGTTGAGGGAATCTGAATTGACTTGCGGACGAGGTTTTCATGACGATAGAGATCGGTGTGTATGACAGCCATGAAGTTGCCTCCTAAATCGTAACTCGACGCCATCTTTTTCTATTGTACTTGGGCCTTGTGAAAAAGTCAATAAATGCTCGGCCCATTGCCCGGAGAAAGGAAGGGCTTACGAACGTCCTTCCCTGGCGGGCCGCAAGGGTTTTTGCCTCTTTGCCAATTTCTAAAGCTCTGCCAGAATATCTGAAAAAGCGGGGTCCAGGGGGCTTTGCCCTCCTGGCG
>JADBKA010000270.1 GCA_014896635.1 Ktedonobacteraceae bacterium | reverse complement strand
GTTGTACAGGCATTCAAACCGTATAAAATACAGGTTACGCTCGTTCTGCTGGCGATCATCGTCATAACCCTGCTCGGCCTCGTCAACCCGCTGCTGATACAGCGCATCTTCGACGACGCCATCAGCAAGGGCAATCTCTCCCTGCTGATCATCTACGTCATTATTATGTTTGTGACACCTATCGTAACAGGCGTCATCGGCGTCGGAGAGAGCTACCTCAACAACATCATCGGCCAGAACGTCATGCGCGACTTCCGCAACAAGCTCTATTCGCACCTGCAAAGCATGTCGTTGCGCTTCTTCACCTCGACGCGCACCGGCGAAATCCAGTCGCGCCTCTCGAACGACGTCGGCGGCGTACAGGGCGTCGTCACCAACACCGCCACCAGCATCGTCTCCAACTTCTCGACGGCGATCAGCACCATCATCGCCATGTTCATTCTCAGTCCGCTGCTGACGCTGATCTCGCTCGCGCTGCTGCCGCTCTTCCTCTGGATCACCTACAAGGTCGGCAACGTGCGGCGCGTCACCAGCAAAGAGACGCAGCAGAGCATGGCTTCGCTGACGGCCATGATGCAGGAGACGCTCTCCGTAAGCGGCATCTTGCTGCTCAAGACCTTCGGACGCCAACGCTATGCCCGCGACAAATTCGAGCAGGAGAATCAGCGCCTGGCCGATCTGGAAGTGCGCCAGCAGATGATCGGGCGCTGGTTCTTCATGTTCATCGGCACCTTTTTTTCAGTCCTGCCTGCCGTCGTCTACCTGGTTGCCGGCCTGCAAATGATCAACCGTCTTGACGCCGGCATGACGTTTGGTACCATCGTCGCCTTCACCACGCTGCAAAGCCGTCTCTTCTTCCCCGTCGGGCAACTGCTCAATATTCAGGTCGAGATCCAGGGTGCGCTGGCACTCTTCGATAGAATCTTTGAATACCTGGATCTGCCGCTAGACATTCAGGATCGCCCCGGCGCGCTACATTTGAAGAAAGAAACAGTTCGCGGCGAAGTCGCCTTCAACAACGTCTCGTTCACTTACAGACAGGATTTACCGGCGATCTTGAGCACAGAGGAGAAGAACGGGAACGGCACCGGAACGCAAGAGGAGAGACCGCCCTCCGGGGAAGCAGAGAGAGCCACGCTGCATAATATCTCGTTCACCGTCAGACCGGGACAACTGGCGGCGCTGGTTGGACCGAGCGGCGCCGGCAAAACCACCATCACCTACCTCGTGCAGCGGCTCTACGACGTGGACGACGGCTCTATCACGATTGAAGGACACGACGTGCGTAATATTGCACTGACGTCACTGGCCGATATTATCGGCATGGTAACGCAGGAGACGTATCTCTTCCACGCTTCGATTCGTGAGAATCTGCTCTACGCGCGACTGGATGCCAGCGAGGAAGAGATGATCGCGGCGGCGAAGGCGGCGGCCATCCATGATCGCATCATGGAGCTTGAGGACGGCTATGATACCATCGTCGGCGAGCGTGGTTACAAGCTATCGGGCGGCGAGAAGCAGCGCATTGCCATTGCGCGCGTCATCTTGAAGAATCCGCGTATCCTGGTGCTGGACGAGGCGACGAGCGCACTGGACACGCACTCCGAACGCTTGATTCAGGCGGCGCTGGAGCACGTGATGAAGCAGCGCACGACGCTGGCAATCGCGCACCGTCTCTCAACGATCATGGCAGCAGACGTGATACTGGTCGTCGATAAAGGTGAGATCGTAGAGCGCGGCACACATCAGGAACTGCTGGAGCGCGGTGGCCTGTATGCGAAACTCTACAACGAGCAATTCTCGCAGATCTCTGAACCAACAGAACTAGCAGAACTGACAGAAACGGAAGAAGAGAGTGTGGCGTGACCTGCCACACTCACAGCGAGCCGTAGACGATTCTGCCGCCCAGAATCGTCGCCTGCACGCCGTTCTCGCTCATCTTCTCCTGAGGAGCGTGCAGAATGTCCTCACGCAACACAACGGCGTCACCGAGCTTGCCTGGAGTCAGAGAGCCTTTGCTGCGCTCTTCGCCGCAGGCATAGGCAGCGCCGAGCGTATAGGCCCACAGCGCATCGGTAAGGGACAGAGCCTGGTCGGGCAGCCAGGGGGGAAGCGGTTTGCTGGCATCGCGGCGCTGCGTGGCGGCGTAGAGGATGCGCAGGGGATCGAAGATTTCGACGGGTGCGTCAGAGCCGAGAGCCAGAGGAATATTCAGATCGCGCATGGTACGATAGGCGTAGGCGTGGCGGTGGCGTGGACCCCAGTAGCGTTGAGCAATTTCGCGGTCGGCGACCGCGTGGAACGGCTGTATTGAGGCGACAACCCCCAGGCGGCGCATGCGTTGCAGGTCTTCAGGCGCGATCAACTGTACATGCTCCAGGCGGTAGCGCATGGTAGCTGATCTGTTCGTCGTGCTATCCGTGCTGTTGCCCGCCAGTTGCCGCTGTGCATACTCAATCGAGTTCAGCGCCACCCGCGCCGCGCGGTCCCCAATCGCGTGAATGCTGATCGTCAGACCCAGCGCGGCAGCATCTCGCACCGTCGCCTTCATCTCTTCTTCCGGCAGCGCCAGGATGCCATAATTGCCGGGGCTGCCCTCAAAACTTTCGAGCATCGCCGCCGTCTGAGAGCCGAGCGTCCCGTCAGCGAAGATCTTGATACCACTCACGCGCAGCAGATCATCGTCAACGTTGTGTATGTTGTGTATGCCGTGTTCGCGCAATTGTGGCAGCATCCGGCGTGGCAGCAGCATCTGTACACGGATGCCGAGCGATCCTTCATCGCGCATCTGCTGAAAGAGGCTCAGCGACATTTCGCCTTCGATATCGTGAATGGTAGTGATGCCGCTCTGCTGCAATTCGGCGTGGATACGTCGCAGCAGCACGCGACTGGTCTCAGGATCACGTGGCCCGATAGCATTGACGACCAGCGCGGTTGCCGCTTCTTCCTGCAAAATGCCAGTTGGTTCGCCGGTGCCATCGCGCAGGATCGTGCCACCGGGCGGATCAGCCGTCTCGGCAGTGATGCCAGCGCGCTGCAACGCCAGCGTATTGACCCAGAGCACATGTCCATCTTTGCTCCACAGCGCGACGGGATGGTCCGGTGCTGCCGCATCGAGCGAAGCTCTGCTGGGGAATTTGCCGCCGGGCCAGGCGTTCTTATCCCAGTGTCCGCCGAGGAGCCAGCTACCCTGTGGTAGCTGAGCAGCGTGCTGCCGGACCAGGTCCGCTGCCTCATCTTCGCTGGAACAGCCTTCGGCGTCGATCTCGTGCATGCGGTAAGCAGTTTCGAGCAGGTGGATATGCGCGTCGATGAAGCCGGGGAGAACGGTTTTCCCCCGTAGATCTATGAGTTCGCTATGCTGGCCGGCGGCGCGACGCGCTTCGTCGTTGGTGCCAACAACCAGCAGGCGCCCGCTGCCCTCATCAATCGCCAGCGCCTGAGCGCGTGGCCGGGCTGCATCCATCGTATAGATGTTGCCGTTCAGATAGATGATAGTGCTCATGAAAGCTGCAAGTGCCTTTCAGGTATCAAGCATTTTCCTGGACAAAGCGAGCAATAGCCTGAGCCAGGAGATGAGGACGATGAAACTGGATATCGTGAGCCGTATCGGGCATCCAGAGCACCGAGCAGCGCTGGATGACTCGCGCCACCTGTGCCGCCATATATCCCTTTGCAGCAGCGAACTCCCCGGCACTCTCCAGACGCTCCGGCAACTCACCATCTGGCGCTGGCTCGGCGGCAGCCGGCACCAGCAACACCGGACAGGTCAGCCGGCTGTAGTAGGACAGCGCGCGATCATCCCAGAGCGAGGCGCGGATCTGCACCTGCTGAGCCGGGCGCAGGCGCTCTTCCACCCGTCCATCGGGCAGTTCACGGATGTACGTCAGCAGAATCTGCTCAATCTCCGGCGACCAGAACGTCGCCATCTCCGCATGCATAGCTTGCAGAAAGGCTTCGCGTGAGTCGTAGAGAGCGTTGCCTTCACGTTCACGGATGAACCGCTCGCGTGTCATGCCCGGCCAGTGTTTCGGCTCGACGTGGGGACAATCGACGAGGATAAGGTGACTGACAAGCGCGGGATGGCGCGCCGCCAGTACCAGCGCGACTCGTGCGCCCCAGCCATGTCCGACCAGCGCAACCTGCCCCAGACCCAGGTTCGCCATACCACTGATCACATCTTCTGCCATCGTCGCCAGCTCATAGCCGCTTTCCGGCTGATCGCTCTGTCCATGCCCCCGTAGATCAAATGCGATGACAGGGTACTGGCGGCAGAGATGGTCAGCCACCAGTCGCCAGCTATGAGCTGTAGCGCCGAGCGCATGCAGCATAACGAGGGGAATATTATCACCTTCTTCTGCCATCGCCGCTTCGGCAGCCGTCCATTGCTGCGTCTGGCAAAGGTGCTGCGGGTCCCATTCGAGATAGTGCAGGCGAATATTGTTGGCGTCAACGAAAGATGCGCGCGGCTCGATCATAAAAATCCTTTCTAAGTATCCCCTGTATTTTAAGGGCGGAAGGAAAGAAAGGTACAAAGCGGGAAAGCCGATAAATCTTCTCTACCAGGAGAAGGATAGCGGCCAGACCTGTCAATGTAATTGTACTCTATAAGGCGGCTGATTGTAAGCGGACGCCATCTGATAGATGGTATAAAATACTACCATGAGCAAGCGTGATACCCTCATTCTGTTCTGCCGGATCGTATCATGCTTAAACGAGTTTGTTGTAGAGTTGAGCATCAGAAACTGATCAGTGGCACGCGACCGCACTGAACCAGCCAGTAGACGAGATTGGAGCATCGCTATGGCCCTCTACGTTGATAGCGCTTTTCTTGATGATATCGCGGAAATTGCCAGGTCGGTTCCCCTGGCAGGCGTCACGACCAATCCTACCATTATGCTGGCCGCTTATGAGCGAGGGCAGAGACTGGACGCGGAAAGCCTGCTAAAAGAACTGCTGCACCGCGTACACGGCACTATTTTTATCCAGCCGGGGGAGACACAGGAAGAGGAGATGTTTCGGCAGGCGCTGTCCTACATCGAGACGAATCCAGAACGGGTGATTCCCAAAATTCCGATGACAAAGGCAGGTATGCGCGCCGCCTTGCGCCTGAAATTCCAGGGACAGCGCATCGCCTTCACTGCTGTAACGACGGTTGCCCAGGCTTACTCAGCGGCGATGACCGGAGCGGATTTCATCATTCCTTACTATAATCGTCTCGAACGCTGTGGCATTGATGCCAGCGAGCGCATCGCTCAGATGGCAGAACTGCTGCATAATCATGGCGTGGCCACGCGGATTCTGGCGGCAAGCATCAAATCGACCGCTGAAGCCGCTTCGGCTCTGCTGGCCGGCGCGCACGACCTGACCGTCGCCCCGCCGGTGCTGGCCGAGATGATCACAGATCCGCAGAGTGAGCAGGCGGTAGAGCGGTTCGCCCAGGATTGGAGCAAGATGAACAAAGTGTAATGGAAATCGCTGCGTTTCCTCGTTCTCTATGTGAAACATCTTTCATTGCACCGGTGATGTGGTTCATTGAGTTTTCACGCCGCTATGGTATATTTCTGATCGTAACAGAGGAGAAACGGAACTGGTAAGTGGTGAGAGGGTCCGGGGTCCAGTCCCCGGAAGGGGTTGTGGAAGTTGCTCCCTGTCTCATGAAAAGCTCTATACGGCAAGGCAGGAGATGGGAGATCAGGAAAAAACACGGTGGCGATGTGGCAGGGAACGAAGTTTCGAGACGATGGTAGCGCAGGGTGTGGAAGAAACTTCAAGGGCGAAGCAAAGTAAGAGGGGGAAGAGTGCGGAAGAAGGTGGAAGAGAGGGGGAGGGGAGCGAAGAGGAGTAGAAGGATGTGGAGTGTGGAGGAGCCGGAGAGCGAGGGGATGGATGGAAGGGAGAGCGACGAGACAGAGCCATTGTTTCTCGTCTGATGATATCACATCATAATACGCTTCTTATATCAAATCCGGTTAAATAGTGATCATTAGCGTGGGGGTCCAGGGGGC
>JADBKA010000269.1 GCA_014896635.1 Ktedonobacteraceae bacterium | reverse complement strand
CACGTCCGATTCTTCCCCGATACCCGCTTTCCCAGAAATAGAAGACACGCCGCGCAGCCCGGCGCTCTCTTCCTCCCTTTTCCTTCCACGACGAAACTGTTTGAGCAATGCGAACAGTAAAAACATTGTGGCAGCCAGTAGTAGCAGAAAAAGCGAGGTCAGACCGAAAATCTCACCTACCGCTTCCCAACTGGCGCCAAAAGCAAAACCCAGGCCAAGCGGAATAGCAGCGCCAAGCGCCTCCCCTCCTACATCACAGACCAGAAAACGACGATATGCATACCCCTCGGCTCCAGCAAGCAGATTGATCGGACTGCCCAGTGCTGAGAAGAGAAAACGGCTCAGAAAAATAGCCCACCCTCCACGCTTCTGAAAGTATCCACGCGAACGAGCTATTGTGGCAGGAGAGAGGAAACGGGCATCTCTCCTCTTTTCCAGTTTTTTGAGTATCCTGCTGCCAGCATACCTGCCGAGCAAGTAGCCAGTGCTATCGCCACAGACAGAGGCAGTGACGGCGACAATCGCCAGTTCAACTATGTTGAATTGACCCAGAGCGGCGAAAGCTCCCGTCCCTAGCAGCAGCAAGCTGATCGGCAGCGGTAGCCCCACCGAGGCAAGAAAAATAGTAATCCAGAGCGCAGGATAGCCATATTCCTGGAGCCAGCTCATCAGTGTGGGCAGCATTGTACTCACTATGCATTCCTCTCCCTTGCTGCCACAATGCTCACCGCCAGCATCTCCTCATCGGCATATGAACCATCCTCGCTTCTTTCCCACATTGCCATCTCTGATAAAAAAACTGGCCATATATGCCCGTCCTGGCAGAGCAGGTGGAAGAGGATGCTGCTTGCGATAAGCCAGTATGGCCTGCTGGACACTGTGTATGATGTCGTTTACCGGGCGCTTCAGGCGCCCGGCAATGGTCTGTAGCGTTCCCTGGTACTGGCGCCTGTCTTTGATACCCAGCGCCTGGTAGAGATAGCTCTCAGGAACATGGTAGGTGTGCGCAATATATGCAATGGTCATCCAGGGGCGAATGGCACGTACATCCCCGCTCTGATATAGCTTCTGCTGAGCGTGCAGGCCACCAACAGCTCCTATTGCCGCTTTTGCCGTATAGATAGCGCCGGATAAAGAGAGCACGAGCAGGAGCAAAAGCAGGATGGTTTTGCTTTTCTGGCTCATGCTCTGCACTCCCTGGACCCTTGACGGGATCTCATCGGTTCTTTAGAATACCAGGTATGGACATATCTCTACAAACGTTGAACGTGTATGTCAAACGGGTCGATACAACGCTGGATCTGCCCGTCTACGCCACGCCAGGCTCCGTCGGTTTCGATCTGCCTTGCCGGATCGAGACACACATAGAGCCGCGCGCACTGGGACTGATACCGGCTAATCTGATCGTACAGACGCCACCAGGCTATATGCTCCTGCTTACGATGCGCAGCAGTACAGCGCGGCGCAAAGGATTGCTGATGCCCAATGGCGTCGGCATCATCGACCAGGACTACTGTGGAGAAGGCGATGAACTGCTGCTCTCGGTCTATAACTTCCGCGATGAAGCCGTGACCGTGTTGCGCGGGGAGCGCATTGCCCAGGGTATCTTCGTTCCTATCATGCGCGCTACCTGGGTCGAGCAGGAGACCATCGGGCAGGGACGTGGCGGATTTGGAAGCACAGGTACAGGTGTGTGATGCCGCTCCCTGATTATTACTCCATCCTCGAAGTACCGGCAACTGCGACGCTTGAACAGATCAAACAGGCGTATCGCCGCCTGGTACGCCGCTATCATCCAGATCTTAACAAAGAGACCAGAGATACACAGATCAAACGCCTCAACGAGGCGTACGAAATATTGAGCGACGCGGCAAAACGCGCTGCCTACGACGCTCTCTTGCTGGAAGAATTGCGCCACGCCGCGCTTCAGCGCACGCTGCGCCACCAGCGCGAAGCTCTCCAGCGCAGGACAGAGCCATCGCCCGCAACACCCGCAAAGCCACGCGAACCTAAAATGACCTGGGCCGAAGGCTTCGCCGGCTTCGTCCGCGAATTGAAAAAAGGGATACGCGATGAATAGAGTAGCTTCTGAGCTACTCTATTCATCGTGGGATTTTCGGGAACCCGCCACACTCCCGCCAGGAGGACAAGGCCCGGCTGGACCTCTCTTTTTTCCGTAGTAACGAATTCAAATATTCCATCGTGAGTTGAGTGTTTAAACGTTCCGTTAGCACCCACGATGGAGGTGAACAATGAACATTTTCAGTCAGGGCGGTCAGAATCCTCGGCAGGGAGGCGGGATGACAGGCGACGCCATCGCTCCCGTTCGCCAGCAGGTAGAGCAGCAGATCTCCCAGGCGATTGACCGCCTGGCAGGCATGGTTCCGGGTGGGGAGCAGTTCACGGCTCAGGCCAAACAGACTATCTCCGGCGTCCTCGACCAGCTACAGTCCAGACTCGAAGATGAGATCGTGAAGCGAGCCGGGAGCATAAACGTCGGTGGCTTCAATGCAGGCGAGATGCTCGGCGGAGGTGGCGAGCAGCCGGCACAGGGCAGTTAATTTCTCTCTTTCCTTCCACAAATGATAAAAGGAAGATGTACAGAGGCCCCGGCATAGCATATCCTGTTATACCGGAGCCTCGCCTGTCTCAATGACGCTTCTCTTCCTGGCGCGCCTGGATAAATGACAGGATCAGCGATCCCACCAGGACACCGAGCAACACAAGCTCCATCGCACTGAATGTACGCCTCTTCTGCATATATCTATCCTTTCTAAACTGCGTGCAAGCAAATGAAGTTTCTTACAGGATGACCACCCTTCACTGAAATCGCTATTCTATTTTACTCCACAATGTTCGCCCACCACCATAATCATGCAGCAAGCGATAATGTTGAGCAACCCAGGTGTGAAAGGCCGCCAGTTGTGGTTTGTTAAAGCGCCCGCTGTAGAAGAGTACGGCGCGCACCTGCGGCTGTGAAGCAGCTCGAATGAGCTGCGCGCTGTTGAGGTAGCCCGCATCGATACGCACTGCCGATGTATCTACCAGTTCCGGCGGTGTTGAACGGTCGGCCAGGCCCGCGATGAACTGCGCATCGGTGATGACATACTCTCCCGCTGCCAGCGCCTGCCGCAAATCGTTCGCTACCCGTAAATTCTGCTGCGTTTCCGGCGACTGGTTCTGTCCATTGAGACTGCGCAAGTACGCTCGCGTCTCCCATAGATTCCAGCTCGATACGGCGAGAATCACGACAACCATCATTACTGTTGAGAACAGCACTGCGGAGCGCCTGGCGCGCGCCAACTCGATGCGGCCAATACCCACCACTGTCAGCGCAACAAGCGGCGGCGCGAGAATTACAAAATGATGCGGGAATAGCGGATTCTGCCGTGCCAGCAGGACGACCGTCGCTACCAGCCAGGCCAGCAACGACAACACGCGCCAGTCCCTTCTGAGCAACGCGACAACTGTACCGCAGAGCGCCGCAAGAGGCATGAATGTATTCAATATACTCGTGATAGCAGGCCGGTTGTTCGCCAGATTGCCAGCCAGGATATCCGCCAGTCCGTGCGAGCCTGCTGGATCGGCAGCAAGATGAAATGTGACAACATCGCGCAGCAGCTCACCTGCCGCACCGGCGAACGGCAAGAGCACCGCCATCCCCGCGACGACGAAAGTTGCCACGCCGGCGAGCAGCGACCCGCTACGCGCAAAGAGTTGCGCCGGCTTCTGCCGCAGCACACGCCAGAGATGAGCCAGCGCCAGCAATCCAACAGGTACCAGGGCAGCCAGCGCAAAAAGTTTTGTCAGGAGAGCGAGCGCGAGCACTCCACCGCTGAGGCTCGCCAGGCAGATCCCCGCCAGTCCAGCGGGCTGCTCCCACCAGAGATACGCCAGGGCCACCGCCAGCAGCATGAGAGATGCGACCGCTCCATCGGCCTGTATTTTCATGCTGAACTCAAAATATTGTGAGTTAACGGCCAGGAGCAGTAGCGCGGCCAGTGCGCCCACACGGCCTGTCAGCGCTCGCCCAAGCAAAAAAGCGCCGAGTAGTCCGCATAATGAGATGACCAGCGCACCCAGGCGTGCAGCCCAGAGCGTCTGTCCGGCCAGGAGATACGTGGGGAAGAAAGAAAACAGGAAAAACGGCGGCTGCGAGTAGAAGATATCGCGGTATAATAGATGGCCTGCGCTCATTGCGCGCAGGGATTGCCAGTACACGCCCTCATCATAACTATCCAGATCGAACGGCAGGCCCAGATTGCGCATATGCAGCCAGGCATTGGCGGCGAAAATTGCGAATACCGCAATCACAAACAGAGGCGTCAACCAGGCTCCTGCCTTTGAAAGCTGGACGGATGTTCGCGCTCTTTTTTTCTCTTCTAGCATAAAATAAGTGGTCCAGGGGACTTTGTCCCCTGGAAAACTCTCTCATTATTGCTCTCTCTGCCAGAAGCAGCAAGGAGAGGTCAGGGCTGCCCCTGCTGCTGGCCGGTATCGCTTGCCGGACCCTGTCCGGGACCCTGTCCGGGACCCTGTCCGGGACCCTGCCTGCCCTCGGAAAGTGTGGACTCGACAACGCGCGTTTTGCTCTGAGCGCCGTTGCCTTTCCCGTTGCCGGGCAGCGCGTGGCCGTTACGCCCATTGCCGTTCGTGCCGGCTTCCAGCAGTGGCCGGAACTCGCTCAGTACATGTTTCGTCACCTGGCGCGCATCGGCTTCTTCGATCAACTCTTTAATCTCCTCCGCCACCAGTTCTTCGCGCTCAACCAGTGCTTCCGCAACGGCGATCACGGCCTCGCTGTGCTCTCTAAAGAGTTGCTTCACTTCATTAAACTGCTTCTGTAGCAGATCCTCTATACGCTCCGCTAGCTTGGGAACTCTGAAAGGATCTGCGCCAGCAGGACCCTCGAAAGCCAGGAATGACGAAAATGTGCCATCCATACCATAGGCGCCGACATAGAGGGCGGCTAACCGTGTAGCCTGAGCAAAGTCGCCGCTCACACCATTCAACTGGACGTTCAAGAAAAGCTCTTCGGCAGCACGGGAAGCCAGAGAGACCTTGATAAACGCCAGAATGTCTTGCTTATTGAGCGTAATGACCGTCTCTTTAGGCCAGGGGGCAGCGAAAGCGGCAGCGCCTTCAACGTCGCCATGTCGGTGTATTGTGACATAGTTCGGGAAATGGCGCTCCAGTAAGTAGTACATCGCCACAGCATGCCCTCCTTCGTGGTATGCCAGGCGGCGCCGCTCAATCGGGGTATATTCGCTCAACTGGCGAATACCGAACTCGTGCTTGTTCTGAGCTTCGACGATATCTTGATAGGTAACCATATCACGACCGTTGAAGTGCGCGATAATCACCGATTCATTGATGATGTGCTTGATCTTCACCGGCGTGTATTCGGGCATCCTGTGAACCAGTGTCTTGATAGAGATAGCAGGATCGTGCTTTACCTTATTGAGGTAGTATTCGATCACTTCACCGCGATGCTTGTCGGTTGGCGCCTGCACTTTGATCTGGCGATCAAAACGACCGGGACGCAGGAGCGCAGGATCGAGCGATTCGGGAATATTTGTCGCGCCAATGGTCAATACTGGTTCATTCTGCGCCTTCCCATGATACAGGCCAAGCATCCGCAGCAATTTTTTAAACCAGCCACCTTCAACCGGCGGCGGGTCCAGTTGCATCAGCAGTTCGTTCAAACCGCCATTGCCGCCTCCCATGCCAAACAAACCGCCCATGCCCATGCCGCGCATCAGATTGGGACCTCCACCCGCCGTACGAGAGCTACCAATGGCGTCGAATTCGTCAATAAACACAACGCATGCGCCATACTCGCGCGCATAGCGGCGTGCCTTGCGATAGAGATTCTTCACCATCAGCACATCCATGCCCCAGAACATACCGCGAAAACTGGCCGCGCTGGCATAGGCAAATGGCACACCCGCTTCGGTACTGATACACTGCGCCAGGTAGCTTTTTCCTGTTCCTGGCTGCCCCGAAAGGAGCAGACCACGTACCGGATGGCCACCCATCTCCTG
>JADBKA010000268.1 GCA_014896635.1 Ktedonobacteraceae bacterium | reverse complement strand
CTTATCGCAGCTATCGCTCCCGTCTCAGCGGTCAGTACAGTTTTTGCAGTGCCTTGATGAGTAATCAAACCAATTTCATTTTTAGTGAAGCCTGCGCGATACAGCTCTTCAAGCGCCAGCCGGGCATCAGTCAGGTCGGCAAATACTCCCACTATCAGTGATCGTTCAGCGATTGCCATGTGTCTTTCCTTCCCCCCGTGCCGAGACACTGGTCACAATGCTCTATCTTCAGCAAATTAGCGCGTTTTGTTTTTATAACGGCTAAGAGGAAGAGAAGGTTACACAAACAAAAGCGGGTTTGACGCCGCCTGGAAGGGAGAGTTTTCCTACCTCTACGGCATTGACAGCGACCCGCAGTTGGCATACTATGTGCGCAGAGGGCCTGAAGATACCATGCACTGCTGTACAATGGGAAGAGAAGATACTGATGCCCATTGTCACCGTTTATTACAAGGATCATGTCATTATGTCGCAGATGCCAGACAGGGAACAGGATATGTCCGGGCAGAAGGGTGAGGATGACCTGGAGCAGATCCTTTTGCAAGGGATCAGCTTGCAGCAAGAAGCTGGATCATCCTCTTACAACAGACCGGCACAACTGGAAACAGACGAAGAAGATGAAGACACAGAAGTTGCTACGAACAGTGATGTTCAGGGAGCGCTGGGACTTTTCGCCGAGGCCACACAGGACCTGGCGACGGCCAGCGTCGAGTTAAGCCTCGGACGGCATTTCGCCTGCGTCGATTTTTGCAATCAGGCGGCAGAGAAAGCTGCCCAGGCAGTCAGCCTGCTGCGTTTTGGACACCGTTCCAGATATGATCACGACCTGCGCGCATTGGGTGAACTGGTTGGCATGCCGCCGGCACTGTTGGATGAGATGGAGAAACTGACCCCGTTCCATCCCGAAATATTTCACGCCGATACTCCCCCTGAAGAGGCCGATGAAGTTATCAGCGCCGAGCAGGCCAGCAGTTACGTTCAGAGCGCCCGCAACATTCAGCGGTGGGCCAGGAGCATCGTATTGGCGATATAATACTCTCTGGGAGAAAACAGGAACATAACCATACTACGTTATCAGATAAGTTGGAGGACATTTCATGACGCAACAGATCACCCAGGCAGGACTGGAGGAGGCTGTCAGGCAGTCTCCCCATAAATGGGTTTATCTTTTCAGTGAAGGCAATGCCAGGATGCGCGATTTGCTCGGCGGGAAGGGAGCCGGCGTCGCCGAGATGACTAATGCCGGGCTGCCGGTTCCGCCCGGCTTCACCATCACCACCGAAGCCTGCAATGCCTACTACGAAGCAGGCAAGCATTTCCCCGAAGGCATGTGGAAGCAGGTACTGGCCGCGCTCAAGATTGTTGAAGAGCAGACCGGCAAAGGATTCGGCAAGAAGGAGAATCCGCTGCTCGTCTCGGTTCGTTCCGGTGCAAAGTTCTCGATGCCCGGTATGATGGATACCGTGCTGAACCTGGGCATCAATGACGAGACCGTCCAGGGACTGGTCGCGCTGACAGGCGACGAACGCTTCGCCTACGACGCCTATCGCCGCTTCATCCAGATGTTCAGCAAGATCGTGCTCGATATCGACCCGCGCGCCTTTGAAGAAGTGCTCGACCAGTACAAAGAGCGTGCCGGCGTAAAAAGCGATGCTGAGATTCCCGCCGCACAGCTCAAGCAGATGGTTAGCGATTTCAAACAGATTGCAGAACGGCAGACCGGGGAGCCTTTCCCCACCGACGTTTTTGAACAACTGCGCAAAGCCATCGAAGCCGTTTTCGCCTCCTGGAACAACAAGCGCGCCATCGACTACCGCAACTTTAACAAGATCCCCCACAACCTGGGAACCGCCGTCAATGTACAGACGATGGTCTTCGGCAACATGGGCAATGACAGCGGTACAGGCGTCGCCTTCACGCGCAATCCTTCCACAGGCGAAAAGACGCTCTATGGAGAATACCTGCTAAATGCCCAGGGTGAAGATGTCGTGGCCGGCATCCGCACGCCATCAAAGATCAGCCGCTTGAAAGACGAACTGCCCGATGTCTACCGCCAGTTCCAGGAGATCGCGCACCGCCTGGAAAAGCACTACCGCGATACGCAGGACATGGAGTTCACCGTCGAGAGAGGTCGGCTCTACATGCTCCAGACGCGCACAGGCAAGCGCACAGCCCAGGCAGCAGTAAAGATTGCCGTCGATATGGTAAAAGAAGGGCTGATTACTGAGGAAGAGGCGATCAAGCGCGTAGAGCCTTTGCAGGTCTACCAGTTGTTGCTGCCGCGCTTCAGCGAAGAGGAGAAGGCGCAGGCCAGTAAAGCAGGACGCCTGCTGGCGAAGGGCCTGAATGCCTCCCCTGGAGCAGCGACGGGCAAAGCCGTCTTCGACGCCACACGCGCTGAGACGATGGGCAAGGCCGGCACGCCGGTCGTGCTGGTTCGCCCTGAGACCAGCCCGGATGATGTGCATGGCATGCTCGTCTCCAAAGGCATCCTGACGGCGCGCGGGGGCGCGACCAGCCATGCCGCCGTTGTGGCACGCGGCCTGGGTCTGCCCTGCGTCGCTGGCTGCGAGGCGATTCGCGTCAACGAGGAAGAGCGCCTCTTCCGCGTCGTTGGCTCGGATATTGTGATCCGCGAAGGAGACGATATCTCGATTGACGGCGCGACGGGCGAGGTCTTCGCCGGCGTCATTAAGACAGTCGAAGCCGACTTCGAGAAAGAAGAAGATCTCAAGTTGCTGCTGAGTTGGGCCGATAAGTTCCGCAAACTGGGCGTATGGGCGAACGCGGACTACCCACGTGACGCCGCTCGTGCCGTCGCTTTCGGCGCCGAGGGCATCGGTCTCTGCCGCACCGAGCATATGTTCATGGAACAGGAACGCTTGCCCATTGTGCAGAGGATGATCCTCGCTAAAGACAGAGAGGAGCGCCAGAAGGCCCTCGATCAACTGCTGCCCTTCCAGCGCAGCGACTTCAAAGGTCTGTTCGAGACAATGGTCAATCCTCAGACCGGCGAGGGCTACCCGGTCGTGATCCGCCTGATCGATCCGCCGCTGCACGAGTTCCTGCCTTCCTACGAGGACCTGCTCGTCGAGGTGACACGATTGGAGGCCACCGGCGGCAATGAGCAGGAATTGCAGCAAAAACGCGAAATGCTGGAAGCTGTCGGAGCCATGCGCGAGATGAACCCGATGCTCGGCCTGCGTGGCTGCCGCCTGGGCCTGCTCTTCCCCGAAATCAACGTCATGCAGACACGCGCGATTCTCGAAGCCGCTGCCGAGCTGGCAAAAGAAGGGAAGAAGCTCCATCCCAAGATCATGATTCCGCTCGTCGGCCACGTGAACGAGCTGAAAGAGGTTCGCCGCCAGCTCCAGGCTGTCGCCGAGCAGATTGCCGGCGAGGCTGGCGGAGATCATATCGAGTACCGGTTCGGCACAATGATCGAACTGCCGCGTGCCGCTCTCACCGCCGATCAGATCGCTACAGTTGCCGACTTTTTTAGCTTTGGCACCAACGATCTGACGCAGACCACCTTCGGTTATAGCCGCGACGACGCCGAGGGCAAATTCCTGCTCAAGTATATTGACGGCCTGGAAGAGCCGGGCTTGAAGGAGAAGGTGAAGATCCTGCCCGTCAACCCGTTCCAGACCATCGACCGCGATGGCGTCGGCCAGCTCGTCCGTATGGCCGCCGAGAAGGGGCGCGCCGCCAACCCGCAGATCGAACTGGGCATCTGCGGCGAACACGGCGGAGATCCCGAAAGCATCGAATTTTTCAACCAGGTTGGTCTCGACTACGTGAGTTGCTCGCCATACCGCGTGCCGGTCGCGCGCCTGGCCGCCGCCCAGGCCGCTCTGAGCCGCTCAGAGAAAGATAAGTAAAGTAGGAATCAGGAGTCCAGGGAGCCTTACAGGTTCCCTGGACCGTTTGATCGTGTTGTAATCTGGCAGCGAAACGCTTTACTGGTCCTGGCCCGAAAAAAAGGTGTCTCTCAAGATGAACGTTCAGAGACGAAACCGTTGCTTCAATCGTTGATGGCCTGGT
Organism: Ktedonobacteraceae bacterium; assembly: GCA_014896635.1. The sequence goes on along the minus strand of JADBKA010000268.1, from coordinate 2,042 downwards.
AGGCCAGGGTCCAGAAATCACGCCAGACGTCGAGCGGGATGGAACGCTGAGTGAGTACAATGCCAACCAGGTCCTCTTTGGGGTCCGAAAACCAGGAGGTACCCAGGCTGCCATGCCAGCCATAGCTGCCTGGAACTGAGGCAATATCATCACGTCTGGTCACTATGGAAACTCCAAATCCCCAGCCATATGTATCGAAAAAGCCGGGAAGCAAAGGCAGACTGGACACCGCCTTCTGTGCGGGCGTCAACTGATCGGTGATCATGGCTTCGACCGAGAACCGCGACAGGATGCGTTCGCTGCCATGCCTGCCCTGGTTGAGCATCATTTGAGCGAAAGCCAGGTAGTCGTCGATGGTCGAGACCAGCCCGGTGGCCCCGGACGAGAAGGTAGGAGGGCGGCCCCACGGGCTCCCCTGAACGCCGTCAAAGAGTTCGAGTGTCCCGGTTGTGGGATTGGAGACGTAGCAGCTTGCCAGCCGGTCGAGTTTGTCCGCTGGAACGCTGAAACCGGTGTCCTTCATCCCCAGTGGCTCGAAGATCCGTTCGCGCAGGAACATCTCTAACGGCTGGCCGGAGACGCGCGCGATCAGCACACTCAACACATCGGACGCCGTACCGTAGAGCCACCTCTCGCCGGGCTGGTACATGAGCGGCAGCGTACCCAGACGGCGTATCCACTCATCAGGATTGAGCTTTACCTGACGTCGGGTCGCCGCCAGCACCATCCCGATCTGAAGCTCGTTGGCAGCCGAGAGAATCGGGTACTCATCCGCCGGCGTAAACAGCAGTCCGAAACCCATGGTAAAGGTGAGCAGGTCGCGCACCGTGATCGGACGGTGCGCGGACACCGTCTCGTCGAGCGGCGCGTCGATGCGCTTGAGCACCTTGCGGTCGGCCAGTTCGGGCAGCCACTTCTCAACCGCATCGGAGAGGCGTAGTTTACCTTCCTCCGCCAGGATCATCGTCGCCACCGCCGTGATGGGCTTGCTCATTGAAGCGATGCGGAAGATCGTGTCGCGCTGCATCGGGTCAGGATCATCGAGCGATTTGTTGCCCACAGCATCGACGTAAATCTCGCCGTGCCGGCTCACAAGTGTGACGATGCCAGGCACCTCACCACGCTCAACATAGCCCGTCATGCTCTTGCGCAGGCGGTCCAGCCGCCCCCTGGACAAACCTCCAGTTCTCACCATCTTTTTTCTCCTTGTTTTTATAACCTGACTTTTTGTTAGTGTATACAGAGTGATCTCTTTAAGAGACTTTGACCGCTTCCTTGCCTGAGACCAGCTCCTGTTTAATCTGCATATATTGCTCATACTCCCTTGCGTTCAGATGGGCAAGATGCGCAAGCATCTTGCCCATCTGAACGGCTATCAAGATTTCATCCCATGTTGCTTCTCTGAAAGCAACATGGGATGACGAACTGCCCGCCAAACGTCATATGCCTGCTCTCATGGTCAAGTCCATACTCAGACGACGAGAACTGTGGGAGAACGGCGGGCTGTATGCTCGCATGATGCGATTGCCCAGGCGCTCTCTATCCTTTGTTCGACAGACAACAATCACGCATTTACGCGAGCAACAGAAGCCGGACACTGCTCTCGCAATGCCCGGTTTTTATTATTTGTTGAGTTACAATAAACGCTACATTACATAAAAGTAAAATATTTTTCTTTATAGATGACTTGACATTTAATTGATTATTTATTATACTATCAACTTGAGATAGCTTGTTTTCTAAGCTATTTCTACACTAAAAGTTAATATGGTTGTGATATCCCCTCGCATGCAAAAGCATAGAGGGAGACAGGACAGGAGAACAACATGCTGAAGCTCTTCACCAACCGCAAGGTCGATACTTCAAAGACAGCGCCCGTCATGGAACTGAACGACCATGAACTCGCGGCCATCACCGGCGGTGGTGGCTGGGGTGGTCACGGACATGGCTATGGACGTGGCTATTACCGTTACCATCATAAGCATCGCCATCACAAATACTGGCGTAAATACTGCTGCTGGTAGGCGAGAGGGAGAATATAT
>JADBKA010000267.1 GCA_014896635.1 Ktedonobacteraceae bacterium | reverse complement strand
CATCGTCAGCTCGAACACCGTCGGCAGCGCCTTCTCAATCCGCGCCAGATCGTCTTCTACTTCCCTCAGGATTTTCAGAATGAAGAGGAAATCTACCGCCTCAAACGTAATATTATGGAGCGCATCATGCGCAATATCGACAAAATCCGCTGGAAACTCGATGGAGCCAGCAAATACTAAGTTTTGCAATAATAAGTAAGCAGGGAGATTCAAGCAGCATCGTCTTCTTGAATCCTCTGCTTTGTTGTCTGGCTAAAATCCATGTCAAAAAGAGGGAGAAGCTGGCGTTTATCTAGCAGACTATAGAGATATGCTATAGTATAATGGTAAATACGTTGCAACGGTGCTAACGCAACTATTCCACATGAGGTAATTGCTGATGCTGGAATGTTTGGACCCCATGGCCCCCGACGAGGAAGTGCTGATCAGACATGTACTTGATGGTCAACCTTTTTCGCGTGAAAAAGAGGCACATCTCGTGCACTGTATCGTCTGTCAGCGCCGACTCACCAGGTACAAACGTCTTGAATCCTGGCTTGTCGCCAGGCTCTACCGCAGTTGCTGCCCGACTACAATCAGACTGAATCTGTACTGCGCTGCGCTGCTTCCGGCTGAGGAGAGCAGCGAAATTGCCAAACACATTACCTGCTGTCCGCTCTGTGCCGGCGAGGTCAATGCTATTCGCTCGATTCTGCAAAGTTTCACACCGTTTCCCGATACTGTTCCCGATGTATCTGCACATGAGGCAGTCCAGCACGTTGTTGCTGTACCCATCTGCTGGCAGACGCGACCGGCGCAGATGGTCACGGCTGGCGATGCGAGCGGTGGTGATCCCTGCCCTTGCCCAGATTTGTCAGAAATAGCCTGGCCTCGCCAGTACCGGGCTGGCTGTATCACTATCTCTCTGAATCTCGCACGCAACAGAAGAGGCGAAACTGTCCTGCTGGCTCTCTTTAGCGGTGATGATTCTACTGACGCGACGAAAGCTCTGCAAGAGGTGAAAGGCGCTCTTGTCAATCTCTATTGCTCCCCTGCTCATGGGGTGGTGCAGCAGCGCAAACATGCAGGTCTCAATGGACATACATCTCTTTCCATCATGTCGGCCCGTGTGGATGAAGGCGGCTGTGTCGCTTTTCGTTCCGTTCCAACCGGGGAGTATAATATGGCTGTCCATCTTCCTTCCTTTAATCTTATCATTAAAGAGCTAACGATCCAGAACAACTAACATCTACCTCGTCGACGTGAGGCCACAACTCCTGTTCTCCTTTTTCGTATATTGGGAGGAAAGAAGGTGTTGGGAGGAAAGAAGGTGCGGAAAAAGCCCGCTGCCGACTGAAGAGGAGGGCAAGAAGGACGTGAGGGTGCTTTGTCTCCCGGCTCTTTAAGCCTGTTTTCTTCTCTCAGCCACAACGGTAAGGAAGGAATTGACATTTCAATGACAATTACTGTTCATACTATTAACATAGCTTCTGTCTTGCAGCCGGGCAATCTAATTGCCTGGCTGATCATGGGATTGATCGCCGGATTTCTTGCTAATGTGATTGTGCGCGGGCGCAGTGGTGGCTGTATTGGGAATATCATCGTTGGCCTGATCGGGGCGTTTATCGGCGGCTTTCTGGCAACAGCGTTCGAGATTGGCCCGTATCCTCTCGGCTTTTGCGGTAGCCTCTTCATCTCCTTTGTGGGCGCCGCGATCTTTCTCTTCATCCTGCAACTCTTTACCGGTGGCCGCTCATAGCCTCGCAGGCGTAGAAAAGAGTCTTCAACAGAAAGTTACAGAACGGGCGCCTGCCAGCATTGCTACCGGCAGGCGCCTGAACTACAAGGTACTCTTCTACGACTGCTATGCAACTGTGCGCGAACCGGAAATGGCGCGCAGAATTGCAATCAGGATGACGGCTCCTATGAAGGCGACAACAAGACTCCCCCAGAAGCCAGCTGTGGTATCCGGCATCAGCAGGTTCATCAGCAAACCACCGATGAACGCGCCTACCAGGCCAACAATGATGTCGCCGATAATGCCATAGCCGCCGCCTCGCATCACCACGCTCGCCAGAAAACCTGCGATCAGGCCGATCACGAGCCAGGCCAGCAGACCACCAGGATTCAACGTTGCGCCAAGCACAAAAGTTGCAAGTGTCATATTTCACCTCCTGTAAGGCTTCAACTAATCGATTGAAATTTCAGGAAAGCTGTCTCTATAACGAGGTAAGTGCTTTAAGAGTTTCAAAACTTCTTCAATAATCAGACAACTGGTACTGTGGTATCTGCTGTTCCTATGCTAACATAGGAAATTGTCAGGTCCAATATGGAAACAGTCCTTAAAAATACTCTAAGATGATATTAAATTTTTTCTAATTTCATTAATAGATAACATAAAAGATGTATTTATGGAGGGTCAAAAACAAAAACCATGCCTGCTTGCCCGGCTGGTGACCTGTACTTTCGTTCATTGCCGCTGGACGGCCCATTATGATACGCTATGGCTATGTTGTTTAATTGTAAGCGCACCAGGGGCCTTTTTGCAGATGTCCTCGTTCTCTGATGTCGATGAATCTGCCTCTCATATAAAAACTATGAAAACACCTGTGAATACAGTGCAGAAGCAGAAGAAACTTGCGGCTCTTCTGCACCTCCCACTGAATGTCTATCTCTTACTTTTCTTCACGTTGGGGAAGGGATTTCAGTTGAGCATCAGTATGCTGACGCTCAACCTCTATGTGCATAGTCTGGGCTATAAGCCAGATTTTGTTGGCCTGTTCAGTGCCATGCCAGCCATCGGTTCGTTGCTGGGGGCCGTTCCTGTTGGTCTGTGTGCTGACCGTTTTGGGCGCAAGCCGGTGCTGCTGCTCTCGGCAGTATTGACGCCACTATTTCTCGCCGCCATTGGTCTTGTCACTTCTGCACCGCTCCTGCTAGTCCTCAGTTTTGTGCAGGGATTGGCTGCTACAGCATACTGGGTGACAAATTTGCCTTTATTGACCGAAAGCACGACGCAGGAACAGCGTGTGGGAGTGCTGGCTTTAAACAGCTTTCTCCTGTTAGGTATCGGAGCTTTGGGAAATCTGCTGGGAGGTGCGATTCCAGAATTCGTCGCGGGCCTGCTGCATGTCTCTGCTGGCAGTAGTGAGCCGCTGCGCTGGGGCGTATTTGTTGCCGCGCTATTTACCTTTGTTTTTGGTTTCCCGCTCTGGTTCTTACGTGAGACAAGACGTCCGTCCCTGGCTGGTACAGGAGGCGGGGTCGGCGGGAGCGGAGGAATAGAGGCAGTGTCTGAGCAAGCGCTGACTGCAAAGACAGAACAACGCATGCAGAGCAAGAAAAAGTCAACGATTATCCTGTTCGCGCAGTTACTGATTCCTGACCTGTTGTTTATGATGGGTGAGGGCGCGGTGGTAGCGTTGATGCAACTCTACTTTGTATTACGTTTTCAGCTTTTGCCGGGTCCTCTGGGCATCATATTTACCATTTCGGGCCTGGCCGGCGGCATCTTCTCGCTCACGGCTCCGCTTTTTGTCAGGCGCTGGAGCAAACTGCGGCTCATCACCTCGGTACAGTATCTCAGTGCACCTTTGATGGTGTTGATCGGTTTTGCTCCCACGCTGCCGCTGGCAATTGCGGGCGAGTATGCCCGTTCGTTGATGCGCACGTTGATCGAGCCGGTCTATGCAGCTTTTGCGATGGAGCAGGTAGCGGATCGCCAGCGCGCTACCTTGTCAGGCTTCTATTCTGTCTCCTGGAGCGTTGGTTTTAGCGTCGGGCCGACGGTGGCCGGCTGGTTGCAGACCAATGTCAGCCTCTCCACTTCTTTTCTCTTCGGGGCGCTCTGCCTCCTGCTGGCCCCCAGTCTCCTGCTGCTATCCTTCAGCAGGAAGACTGGAGAAAGGGAGTGAGATCAGTTCTCTTCCAGGACTTTCATATATTTGATCGTTGCCTCTCCGGTGAGCACCGTTGTCCCATTCTGGTTTGTGCAGGTGGTACGCAATGTTACCAGTCGTTTCTCCTCGCGCACCGCAACAACCTCGACGGTGGTTGCGATGGTATCACCCAGGTAGACCGGGGCGAGAAATTTAAATGTCTGGCTCACGTAAATGCTGCCGGGGCCGGGCAGGTCATTGCCCAGAACGGCGGAAATAAATGCGCCGGTGAGCAGGCCATGCGCGATACGCCCGCCAAAGGGCGTACGTGCCGCGTATTCGTGATCCAGGTGAACGGGATTGTAGTCGCCGCTGACGTGAGCAAAGCTCTGGACATCAGCTTCGCTAACTGTACGGATGTGCGTTGCTTGAGTTCCGACACGTGGAAGCGGGGCGAGTTTCTGGGTCTGGGCATGCTTACTCATGTTTTTGTTTCTCTCTTCTAGTTCTCAGGAAATTGGCCAGCGTGTGGAGAAAACTTCGATGGGCCTGGGCCGCGGTTTCCGCGCTGACAGCGGCAAATCTCCTGGATCTGGGATGAGCCATAAAGAACAGGTAGATTGCCAGACTGGCGTCTGGTCCTGAAGGGTCCGTGTAGGAAGTGCTGGCAACGCCCCCTGACCATGCGTGTCCCATGCCGCTGATTTGCCAGTATTCCTGCACGGACATGCCATTGCTTGCATTCCACGTCGCTCTGACATAAGAATGCCCGCCTGGCACTCGTCCCGCTGTAACGGAGGTGGGGTAGGCGAAGTCGGCAACATAAGTGCCGTTGGAAGCAAGGGCATCTGTTTGTAGCCACTGTTGCACCACCTGATTGCCGTTCAGCGGGACGACGGTTTCATCACTTAATCCTTGAAACACAATGACTGGAACGACGCGGGCGACGTTCCCCATAGCCCTGTAAGCGGCCTGCCCCTGCTCTGAGGGATCAGGCCCGCCCTGGCGCATGGCCTTCATGGCGTTGAATACGTTGGATGCTGCCTGGTACTCAACTCCCGAATGGACCGCGATGGCGGCAAAGATGTCGGGATAGGTTGCCCCCAGGATGACAGCCATCGAACCGCCAGCGGAGAAGCCAGCAACATAAATGCGGTCGGCATCGATGGTCCAGCGTGCGCTCTCTTCTCGCACTGCCTGCACGATGCCGGCAATAGCAGCAGGCTCTCCGCTCGCTCGTACCTGATTGGCGGGGAGAAACCAGTTCCAGCAAGAGGCATGATTGTAGCGGCTTACCTGCTGTGGGTAGACCACGATAAAGTTGTGTATCTCGGCCAGTTGATTCATCCGCGTCGCTGCCGCGAAATCTGCCGCCGTTTGTGTACATCCATGTAGCAGAACGAACAGGGGAACGGGCGTTCCTACCTGGTAATGTTCAGGAGTGTAGACAAAGTACGGAAGACTTCCTGTGGCAGCCCTGTAGGTATACTGTTGCCACATCGTCCTTCCAATCAGTTACACTGTCTGCTGGTCGGGCTGTTACCTGGAGCGTTGCTCCAGCCAGTGGCGTAACTTCGGCCATAGACCGCGCCTGGCATCTGAGCCGGTGAGCAGGCCCACGTGGCCAGCGTCGAGCGTGAAGAACTCTTTGTCCCTGCTGCTGACAAGCTTGATTGCTGCTTCGGCCATCGGCACGGTGCAGATGTGATCTTTTCTGCCGGCGATGCTGATTACGGGACAGGTGATGTTCGAGAGATCGACCCGGCGCCCTCTAAAATTGATCTCACCTTTCACCAGCTTATTTTGCTGGTAGAAGTCGCGTATCCACTGCTTGAAGGCCGCGCCTGGGAAAGGAACTCCATCGTTCACCCACTTGTTCATCGCAAGCCAGGTATCCATTGGCTTGTCGTGCATGAGGCGCTCCCACATGGTAACATAGGTGCCAATGTAGTTTGTGACAGGACGTACCAGCCGGTTCCCTGTATCAATGAGGTCTCCAGGGATATTACCGAAAGCTTCTACCAGGAGATCGGGGTTAAAATGTTTCTCGCTCGTCCAGATGCCATAGAGACCCATTGCTTCTGATGTGAAATCAATCGGCGCGGTAAGCAGGACCAGGTTGCGTAGAGGGAGATCAGGGAAGAGCGAGGCGTACATTGCTGCCATCGTGCCACCCATGCAGAAGCCGAAGAGCGTGAATCCCTCTGCGTGAGAAGTCCTGAGCACCTTTTTGACGGCGCGGGGGAGATAATCCAGGATGTAATGTTCAAAA
>JADBKA010000266.1 GCA_014896635.1 Ktedonobacteraceae bacterium | reverse complement strand
CGACTTTCCAGCGCGCCTTAATGCGGGCTTGCAGCGTCTGCTGGCGTAGCTCGGCCTGCTGGCGAGCAGTGTACTGCATCTCCGCCAGTTTCTGGCGTTCCGCATCAAGTTGTTGCCGGGCCTGGCGGAGTTGCTCAGCCATCACCTGTATTTCATGCTTCAGGAAAAGCGATTCCAGCAAATATCTGTCCTCTGCTTTGCCAGCAGGTGTTGCCCTCTCCGTCCTTCCCGCATCCTGGAGGAGTATCTCTCCCTGACCGGCGGGAGTTTCCGACGAAGTGGGAGCGTCCGTTATTCTGGTTTCAATTGCTGTAGCTGCTGCACTTGCTGTGTTTGCCGTATCTATCAGGCGTTTGTGAACCTCTTCCTCAACTGCTGTCTGGAAAGCATGATACAATTCCTGGTAGCGCGCTTCCGCCTGGCGACTGACTTCTTGCAAGCGATCGCGCTCATCGACTAACTGCTGGAGATGTTCCTGGTAGTGGGCTATTTCCTGCTTGTAGCCATTATGAATTATGGCCACCTCTTTATCGAAGCTTGATTGTAAATTGTTATACTCCTGTGTTATCTGCTGTAGCTCTCTTTGCTGTTCTTCCAATTCATGCCGCAGATATCTGTTTTCGGCGCGTAGATGAATCACCTGGCGCCATACGGCTCTGGCCCCGGTAGCGTCATCAATACGTGTGTCTGCATCTATCTGTTTTTGTTGCAAAATATTCTGGCGCCGCTCATTTAAAATACTGCGGTAACTGACTGGTCGGTGAGGAGGAGAGTTGTAAGAAAAAGGCTCTGTCTGTGGTTCGGATGCATGGGAAGTCTCTGTTGCCTGCTGAGCAGGGATCACCAGAGCATCGGGAGTGTAAGCAAAATCAGCCAGTTCATCCGTATCTGTCTGAATGCTCTGCTCAACGGTGTTTTCGGTGCGAGTCAAGTCCTCGGGTGATGGCATGGTTAGCTCCTCATTGCTATGTTCCTTTGCCTGATGGCTCAAAGATATTCTGTATGCTGCCTATAATGCCCTTTCAAATGCCTCTCTCCCTCTATAAGAATTATGCATGGAAGAACGCAAAGTTGCAAGCCCTTTTTTGCGCAATGCTTACGATAGAGGTACTGGACGGCAGAACTGCGTCGGATGTGTCCTCGAGAAGGCGAGGAATTCTCGCCAGCGTTGCAAAGGCCCCTACTATATTGTACAATTGACACTAAGTCAAACCACCAGAAACGACAGTAAGGGAGTTCGAGATGCACCGTCGTTCCCCTCAAATTCATCCAGGACTGATGGCAGACATGTATCATCCAGATGCGGCTTATGTCTCGTGGCGCAGCGGGCGTAATGGCCTGACCACCTTCGATCTCTACACGCGCGCAGCTCCTTTTGGGGGAGCCTATCTGCTCGTCGCAGGGCTGGAAGCAGCTCTAGAATTTGTTCAGTCATTTCGTTATACGCAGCAGGAATTACAATTTCTGGCACGTATCCGTGACTATGATGCGGCCTTCCTGGACGAGCTGGAGCAGTTGCGCTTCACAGGCGAGATCCTGGCCCTCCCGGAAGGCTCGATAGCTTTTCCGAACGAACCGATCTTGCGCGTGACCGCTCCATTTCGTGAGGCGATTTTGCTCGAAGCGGGCCTGCTCCAGCCGATAGCCCTGGCGACATTAATTGCCACCAAAGCGTCGCGCATTGTCTACGCTGCTGAGCAGGGTCATCCACGCCGTGTCGCCGAATTTGCGTTCAGGCGCGCACAGGAGCCGATGGCCGTAGCGCGCGCATCCTACATCGGGGGATGTTCCAGCACTTCGTTACTCAATGCCGCTTACGAGTATCGCCTTCCTGCTACCGGGACCATCCCACACGCTCTGGTCGAATTGTTCGATACGGAGGAGCAGGCATTCGAGGCTGTGGCACAGGCGTATAACCGCTATACGCTACTGCTGGACACCTATAATACGCGCCAGGCGATCCATACCGCCATTCAGGTCGCGCTACGCACACAGGAAACGCTGGGTCACACGCTCGCAGGTGTGCGCCTGGATAGTGGCGATCTGGTCGAGGATAGCAAATATGTCCGCGAACAGCTTGATAAAGCCGGGCTACACTCGGTGCGCATTCTCGCCAGTGGGGATCTGGATGAGTGGAAGATTGCCGACCTGGTAAAAGCGGGAGCGGTTATCGACTCATTTGGGGTAGGAACCGCGTTAGGCAGCGGGGCAGGCTCAGCCAGACATGGCGTGAATGGCGGTTCTATCGGGATGGTGTATAAAGAGGTATGGTATGTCGATGAAGCTGGCAACGAGTATCCCAAAATGAAACTGGCGGAAGCCAAGACCACCTGGCCTGGCAAAAAAGAAATCTATCGCCATCCCGATTGGGAAGAAGATATCATTCAACTCGCGCATGAACCGCGCCCGGACAATTATCACCGGATTCTGCGCCCGGTGATGCGCAATGGTGAGATTGTGCCGGGGAGTTTACCGCCGCTTTCGGAGATCCGCGAGCTGGCGCAGCAGAATCTGGCAATGCTGCCCAGGCAATACCGCGAACTGACCGCTGAGCAACCCTACCCGGTACACTTCAGCAGCGGGCTGCAAGCTTTGCGTAAGCAGGTAATGCAAACAGTAGAGGAGAGTGTCTGAAGGCTGCGGCATCAAGGCAGAACCAGATCGCACGCAAGCCTTTCGCTTTCAGGAGATCGGGTCCTCCCGGTCTTCCTGGCTATACCGATGTGCCGAATCCAGTCTGTCATTCGTTAGATAAACCAGGAGAGCAGCCAGATTCAGAAGAAAGTGTTTTTTCTATGGCAGAAAGCGTGACACAGCCAGAGATACTGCGAGACGATCAGCACAATCATACATCTATTTCAACCACAACAGCAACATCACGCGATACCGATAAAACAGCTTCACGCGCGCCGGAGCAAACAGCGTATTCCAGCGACCTGCCCGTCATTATCTGGGTGCCGCGCTTTATCATTCTCTTCGCCCTGACGCTGGTATTTGGCCTGAGCCTGGCAAGCATTCTCGTCCTGGGATGGACTCACGGCTACTATCCGGCGGATGCTGTATTTCTGGGTTATATACTGCCAGTTTCTGGCTGCTGGCTTGCCGTGCTACTGCGAGCGAAGGACCCCTGGATACGCCTCGGGGCTGTTTTTGGTGTCACCTGGTCTCTGCTCAACATCACCGATTATAGCCTTTCCCTGCTCGGCATAGACCCGAATTCCCCGGTTTTTATGCATCTTTATGCCGCTGCCAGCAGTGCCTTTCTCGGAGCCAGCCTGAGTTTTGCTATTGCACGGATGCCGGTCTCACAGTGGGATGTGCGCTTCTTTCGCATCGCTCCCTTTTTCTGGGGAATAGTGGTTGTTTTATTCTACTTTCGTGCTCCGGCTGAGAGCCGTTCGTTCATGACGCTGGAGCGCGCCATTGCTCTCAGCGCGCTCGGTCTCAGCCTGCTCATCTGGTGGCTGCGTCCATCCTGCTGGAAAACACAGCCCGGCCCCACGTTCCTCTTTGGCGTCATTCCTTTCTTGCTGCTTATCTTTAGAGCTTCCTGGAATAGCCTTGATGAGGCGACGTTTTTCTTCACTCAGGTGATGCTGCTGAGCATGCTTCTGGGTGCCATGCGCATCCTGCAAGGTGAGCTGCGCCACAGATCTTACCGATCACCGCAGCATTTAGAGGATGCCATGCAGGGTGAGCATGATTATCAGCGCGCTCAGCCCGTTGTTGAGCAGGTGCAGAACAATGGCGGGCCAGATTGAGCCACTGCGCCAGCGCAGATAGGCCAGCACCAGGCCAATGATAAAGAGGACAGGAAACGAGCCGGGATCAGCATGTGCGACCGCAAAAATCAGTGCACTAAAGACGCCAGCCCATACCAGCGACATTCCGCGCAGCAGTCCCATAAAGACAAAACCGCGAAAGAACATTTCCTCACAGAAGGGCGCGACCAGGACCGCTGCCAGCAGCAGCGCATAGGTTGAAAGTGGAGCGAGTTTTCCCTCTTGCAGGACACGCTGGTCGTTTGTCTGGATGTTAATGGAAGGAAAATACTGGTGCAGGAGCGTGATGAGATAGCCGTACAGGAAATTGATGGCAGTGATCAGCAGAAAACCAGCTACCACCAGCAGCACGGCACGCCACAGATGGGAACGCCTGAATCCCAGTGCCTGCCAGGCCCGACGCCAGCGCAGGCGACGCTCCTGTACAGGACGATAGGCGCGCCGGGCAAAGACGAGCGGCGCAATCAGGAATGTTCCCTCGATCAATGAGCCGAAAACAAACAGCACAAGAGCATTGGCAAGGTCCACCTCTGGTGGCAGCGGTTTGCCCGGCGGACTACCGCTGGCAAAAGCCAGCCAGAAAGAGAGGATCAGCCAGGGAACCAGAGTGAACAGGATACCCAGAAAGGTCTGTTGCATCGTCCAGGGAACCTGCTCGCGCAACTTTTGCTCAGCCAACGATCTGCTTCTTTCTTCGACGTTTGCCTTTTCCACAACCGTTTAAAAATCTGCTATGGGCATTATATTCCTCTTCTCGCCGCCGGGGCAACCTCTCCAGACATTTTGAGCGTACCTTGAGCCTTCCTGGCAGCGCTCTGAGGTGGCTCTGAGTCTCCCTGTCATATGCTGGGAACGATGGATGCAGACGATAATGTACGCTCGCGGATGCGATCAGAAACAGTTCTAGCTTTGAAGGCTTAGAAACGGGCAAAGAAGATGAAACAGTTATTGCTTCCTTTCACAGAACACGTAGAGATGGATGCTATCACCGAAGCGGTTGTTCTGGCGTCCCTGTTCAAAACAGGACTTATCGCCCTCTCACTTATCCGCATTCCTGGAATCGGCCAAAAAAGGAAAGTTCGGCTAGAATACATTCAGCAATCGCAAGATTTTCTGGAAGCTATTCGCCATAAAGCACGCAGATACGAGATACAGGTTCAACCCGTTGAACTGTACACGCACGATGCTGCACGCAGTATTCATACATTCGCCCATGAGATGGATTGTACGGGTATTCTGCTCTTCACAAGCGAGAGCGTACCCCTGCTGCTCAATGCCGGTGAAGTACAGTGGCTGATGGAGCGGGAAACGCTCCCGCTTTTCCTGACACAACTCAAAACGAGGGAGTTCCGTTTCCCCTGGCAGCGATGGATGGCGCGCCGGTCCGCTCAACAACAGACACCGATTCCTCAGATCATCAGTGTACAGAACATACTGCCTACAAGCCACTGACCACATACGCTTCCTCACTGCGGAGGAGCGCAGCGGCTGCCAGCGATTTTTGACCAGCACATGGCGATAGCATCCAGCTTTTGACATAACTTCGCTTTCTGCCATATGCTATACTAACACTATACTTTAGAAAGTATAGAAACTTACTTCACGAAGACAGCATAGGGGGGTCTATGAAAGCAGCATCGACTCCGGTCAGCATTCAGTTCCATTTCGACCCGCTCTGTCCTCTGGCCTGGCGTACGGCACTCTGGATACGCGAGGCGCGCCAGGTGCGCCCGATTGATGTGCGCTGGCGTTTCTTCAGCCTCGAAATGATTAATCGCAAGGAAGGCGTCGAACCTGATTATGTCGGATCTGGCTGGATGGCTCTACGGACGCTGGCCCTGGCACGTCGGCAGCGCGGTAACGAGGGCGTCGAGCGGCTCTATATCGCGCTTGGCAATGCGCAGCATGGCCACAAGCAGAGCATCAGAGAGAAAGAGATCGTGGCGGCCTGCGCGACAGAAGCAGGCTTTGGTGCCGATTTTGTGGATGCTGTGCTGGCTGACCAGAAGACAATTCAGGAGGTGATTGCCGACCATGAAGAGGCAGTAAAGCGGTATCATGCCTTTGGCGTGCCAACCATTGCTATCGAAGGCTCCACTGTTGGCTTCTACGGACCAATCATTCATACAGTGCCTGCTGGAGAGGCAGCAGGCGAACTATGGGACTACACAGTCTGGGCGCTGCGCCAGCCCAACCTCTTCGAGCTGAAGCGCGACAGAGCGCAAGCTAAGTGGGGACCGGTCCTGGCTGGCTAAAAAATTCCAGGGGAGGGCGACCTATCGAGTCGCTTCCCTGGCGACCAGCTCTTCATTTCTCTGGGAATGGCAGGTGACCCGACCTGCTAGCAGACATTTGGCAAAAAGTCTTCCAGATGAAGGATAAATTACGGCTGTCAAGTGATGGGGATAAATGGGGCAGGGAGATCGGCTTTTATTTGCAGCTATGCTATAC
>JADBKA010000265.1 GCA_014896635.1 Ktedonobacteraceae bacterium | reverse complement strand
TGCTGCCGTCGGCGGCCCCCCGCAGCATCCGGCAAAGAAGCAGCCCACTCTGCCCACCGCCATTGCTATCAGCAGTCCAGGAGCCGTCGCGTCGAGAAAGGTTCCCATCGGCATGTGGAGTAGCAAGAGCAGGATCGCTGCGGCGAGGGTGGCAGCGACGATAAATCCCTGGATACACCATCCTTCCAGGCGGTGCGCGCGCCAGTGAAGGATAATAAACCAGCCTTTTGCACCGATAATCCCAACTAAAATGGCGCCCAGCGTGACCAGCCACGCCGGGCCGATTGCCAGATGACTGATGGAAATAATCAGACTCTGAAGCACCAGCGCGACGATCATGCCAAGCGTGACCATTATTCCCCAGATGCCGGGTACAATGCCCGGCACTCTGGCAAGCGGAGAGAGACAGGTTTTAACAGGACTCTCCGCTGAAACGGGTGGCGCCCACCGCTGCCAGAGCCGGGCAACTAAGCGTGGCAGCCCATTCCCGCCGGGCGCTGCGCTCCCCCCATCTTTCAGTTCACGAATCTGGTGAACGGGAGAGAGTACCTGTGCTGTCACGGTCCACTCGCCCGCATTGATGTCGCGGATACGGGCGGTAACCGAGATCGGGCCACTGCCAGGGATGACTTTCTCGATGGTTTCCTCGTGTACGAAGCGATCTCCAGCGCGCGCCCGTTTCTTCTTCGCCATAACGCGCTGTCCAGTAAATCTGACTGTGACAGCATAAGGTTCTGGGTGAGGAGCAGGCTCGAACCAGTACGTCACGGCCAGAATCTCCTGTGTCGCGCTCTTCAGCAGGCGCGTCCATCCGTCAGATGCTTCGACCTCTTGCTTTGTTTGTTTGCTCTCTTGCTCTTTCTGTTTGCTCTCATGTTGCGGCGAGGCGTGTCTCTCTGAACGCGCATGCGCTGATGTTTTCTGAGCCATATACAATATCTCCTCCCCAGGGGAGAGTATTTCATCTCCTGGAAGAATCAGTAGCCAGTGGTATTTTTGCCAACAAGAAAAGATTATCTGATATTCTGATACTGCTCTCGTAGTTACCTGTTCTGTGCTGTATTGAACAGAATATCAGCACTTTTCCTGCTGGATAGGTCCTGTTCTCTTTTCTTATGTTTATAATACCATATCAACTGCTCAGAATGTAAGGAGGTATCCCCGCCTAGCGATAGCGCGACGTCTGCATCTCGAACAAGCGCGAGTAGCGGTTCCCAGATGCAAGCAGTTCATCATGGGTACCGGCCTCGATAATCTTCCCCCCTTCCAGAACGACGATGAAGTCGGCCATGCGCACCGTTGAAAAGCGATGGCTGATCAATAATGTCATACGGCCACGAGTCAGATCAAAAAAACGCTGATACACCTCGTACTCTGTCTGCACATCAAGAGCGGCAGTTGGTTCATCGAGCACCGGGATGTGCGGTTTGCGCATAAAAGCGCGAGCCAGCGCCAGCTTTTGCCATTCGCCCCCGGATAGCTCTCGTCCGCCAAAGGCCCGGCCAAGCGGCGTATCCAGGCCCTCAGACAGTTGCTCAATCAACTCTAACGCGCCGCCCTGTCGAGCAGCATCGAGGATCTGTTGCCTGTCAGAGAGAGCAGCGATGTTGCCAGCGGCGATATTTTCCCCGGCGGTCAGTTCGTAGTGAACGAAATCTTGGAAGATCACGCTCATGCACTGGCGCAACTGCTGGAGATCGTATTCGCGCAAATCAACGTTTTCTAAAAGAATACGACCAGCAGTTGGATCGTAGAGGCGCAGCAGCAATTTGACGATAGTAGTTTTGCCCGCGCCGTTGAGTCCAACCAGGGCCAGTCCTTCGCCGGGCCGCAGGCGGAAAGAGACATCGTGCAGGACCGGCTGCCGACTGCCGGGATAAGTAAAAGCTACATGCTCAAAAACAATCCCCTCTTTGAGTGTAGTGGGGGGAGTTCTGGGATGACGCGCAAGGGGCAGGTCCGGCGAGGCATTGAGGATACGCTTGAGGCTGGGGAGAAAGCCCAGTTGTAGCGGTAACAGGCCGATACTCACTCCTATGCTGAAAAAACGATCCTGAAGAAGCATGACGCCGCCGCCATAGAGCGCAAGATCACCCAGCGACAGCCTGCCGGTAAGGATCTGCCAGATCACAAAGAGATAGGCTGCGCCAACCGCTGCACTTGCTAACAGGCTGGCAAGCGTTATCTTACCTATAACCGCTGGTTCTATCGCCGGCCAGACTCTGCAATGTCGAAGTGAAAGGCTGGAGAAAGTTTCCCAGTACGAGCGCAGCAGCCGCCAGAATGATCCAGAAGACGAGCGGGAAAGCCAGCGCTAACGCCCCCGGCGAGCCAACAGCAGCGATATCGAAGAGAGCGCGATCAATCACCAGTTTAGTGAGGACAAGCTCAAGAGAAGGAAGAAGAGCTTGCAGAAGCATCAGTATGACAAGACCGCAGAGCAAAAGTGGACCGGCATGCCAGGCGAGCTTGAGCGCAAAAATTCCGTAGGTAATCGTTTTTCCTATGCGTTGACCGGTGTTTCGCAGGTATTTCATATTCTCCCTTTATTCACTGATTTTTGTGAAGAGACATGAGTTGCGCTGATAGAAACGGGTTGCAACGGAACAGCGAGGATGTGAACATTGTCTCCCGATTTCCTATCAGGAACTTTCCGCAGAGTAGTAGATAATAAAGAGGGGGTCTTTCCAGGCTCCCAGAAAGTAGGTATGGTTGTGCTCTGAATCTCCTCATTTTCTCTATCTATCTGTTTAGTATAACCGATGTTACAGGAGATTTCAATAGAATTTGCGGTAAAAATAAAAGCGACTTTTCGTGTGGAATCTCTTTTTATTTCTTATAGACTATAAGCGATGCGCCAGGCTGCAAGATGCGCGAGGGCCTGGTTGAGCAACTGCTGGTGGGCAGGATCGTTGAGCCAACGACTGACGCCAGAAGGATGAGGCAGCGGTAGGTAGAGAGTCCCCTTCTCTTCGCGGTAAGTGCCGACGACCTCTGCCAGCCTGATTTTGCCCAGAGACGTCTCAATCGCCATTGTGCCGACCAGCAGCACGACTTTCGGCTGCACCAGAGCCAGCTCAGCATCGAGGAATGGGCGACAGAGCATCATCTCGTGTGGCGTGGGCCGGCGGTCTCCGCCGCCGCGCGGATTCTTGCCCGGATCGCAGCGGGTGAGCGAACTGAGGTAGCAGTGTCGGTGCAGGTAGCCGGGGGGAAAGCCGGCGCGCTCCAGCCATCGTTGTAAAATATGCCCTGCCGGTCCACTGAAAGGCAAGTTGTTGGCAACTGAGCGATGGCCGGCAGCCTGGCCGATGACGAAAATACGGTCGCTTGCTCGCCCGCTCACAATGGGCCGTGCTGCCGCGATGTAGCCGTGTTCCTGGCAGAGGCGGCATGTAAGAATGCGCTGCTGGAGTCGGATCAATGCTGCCTGTTGTGGGTGAGTCGGGCTGTTAGCCGATCTGTCGCTCCAGGGGCTGATCATGGGTACTGTTTTGTTGCGGGGATGGAGACTGGCTGGCTTTATGGTAGCGCGCGGCGAGGTGGCGATACTCCGCGCGATAGAAAGCGAGCGGATGGGCCTCATCCTCTGAAAGATCGAGCGGTTCCAGCAGCGTACTATTGACTCTGTTGATCTCGTCGGCAAACGCCGCTTTGCCTCCCGCACCCAGAGCTTCCACCTGACCCAGGAAGATCGCGTGATCCCCGCCGGGATACTCGGCCACGATACGCGCGTCGATGAATGCCAGCGCATCGTCAATGATAGGCGCCCCGGTAGCGGCAGTATGATATGTCACATGGCAGAAGTGTTCGTAGCGATCCGGGGAATGAGTGGAGAAGCAGCGTGAGAGATGCTCCTGTTTGTCGGTCAGTATATTGACAGCGAAGGTCTTGCTTTCGCGGAACAGCGGCAACGTATTGCTTTTCAGATCGATGCAAACGAGAACCAGAGGTGGGTCCAGTGAAACCGAACAGAATGCGTTCACCGTCAGGCCAGTAACCTGTCCCTGGCTGGCGGTCGTGACGACCGTCACGCCGGTGAGAAAGTGACCCATCACTTTCCGAAAGAAATTTTTTTCAAGTGTCATGCAACTATCCTTCAGTACGAAATTATCAGGAATGCCCGCTGGCTCGTCATTGCGTCCTGTTCTCTGATGATGGATGATGCCGGGACAACGATACGCCCTCCTTCTGTGTAGTATCATGCCCGCGCGTCCTTCCTGTCAACTGCACTTTTGGACAGGCAGCGATAGGACTTATGCTGGCTCAACCTCAAACAGGCGGCGCAGGTAGTCGTTAAGAAACACGCCGGCGGGGTCCAGTTCGGCACGGATACGGCGGAAGTCGTGCCAGTGCGGATAGAGAGTCGCCAACTCCTGCGCAGTGCGTGTGTGCATCTTCCCCCAGTGTGGACGGCCCTCGTAGCGTTTAAAGATCTCCTCGACGCGCCGGAAGTAATCCTGATATGCCATCCCTCTGTACATATGGACGGCAATATAGGCTGCTTCGCGCTCGTAGGCCGGACTGAGCCAGATATCGTCGGAATGCACAAAGCGGCATTCAACGGGGAAGTGGACGGCGAATTTGTAGCGTTCGATGTAGTTTTTGATTTCGGCCAGCACGATGCGTGTATGTTCTGCCGGGATGCTGTACTCCATCTCCTGAAAGCGCACCTTGCGCGGTGTGGAGAACAGGCGGTGACTGTAGTCAACATCGTTGACCGTTGCGATGCCGTAGGCTGAGACGGTACTCACCGTTCTGGCGAGGCGCGGCACCAGGCGGCAGCCCTCTGAGAGCAGCCAGTAGACACCGTTTTCCAGCACCACGCGATTGAACGTATTCCAGGTACTGCTCTCGTTTGCTGGCTCGTCTGTCTCATTGAGATACTTGGCCTGCACCCATTCGGTGTGAGGCATCCAGAAGAATTCAAAATGACTGTTTTCCTGTTTAAGCTTCTCCAGATCATCCAGTACATCGGACAGGCGTTCGCGCCGGCTGAGGAAGTGCAGGCGTTTTGCCGGTACGACGCGCAGCACAACTTTGACGATCACGCCCAGGACGCCGAGTGAGACCTGTGCAGCTTTGAAAATATCGGCGTTCTGTTCCGCCGAGCACTCTAAAATCTCCCCACTGGCCGTCACCAGCGTCAAGCCCACTACCTGCGTCGCCAGCGAGCCGTAGTTGATGCCTGTACCATGTGTGCCGGTGCTGATGGCGCCGGCGATGCTCTGCACGTTAATATCGCCCAGATTCTCCTGTGCCAGTCCATGTGCAAAAAGCGATTCGCCCACTTCTTTCAGGCGGGTGCCGCCCAGAACCGTTGCGCGCATCTGTTCCCGATCGACTCGCTCGATGCCCCGGATGTTGTCCAGCGAGATCAAAATATCATCGGTCTGCACCAGCGGAGTAAAGGAGTGGCCTGCCCCGGCAACACGGATATGCCGGCCCTCTTTGTTACCACGCCTGATCAATGTTGCCAGCTCGTCGATGCTGGCAGGTTTTGCCAGCTCACGTGGCTGGCACCTGACCGAGCCTGACCAGTTGCTCCAGCTCTGCTTCTTTGCACTGCTGACAATGCCTGTAGCCATACAGTTATTCTCCTGTTTCTAAAGAAAACATGCACCATCGCCGCGATAGGTTGTAGCTTCTTCTATCACTGCTCCATCGCGTACGAAGAGCAGATGAGTGAAATGCTCGCACAGCTCACCTGCTTTGGCGTGACGCATGAAAATAGGATCACCCAGGTGCAGTTGTTCCGGCCCTGCATATTTCACCGGCGTTTGCACCTCGCCTGCGCCCTCAAGCGGCAGGAGTTCTGTCCCTTCTGGCAGGTAGGGCTGTGGCAGTTTATCGGCTCCTGCCGCGCCAGAGGCAACATAGCCACCGCCGTGACAGGTATAGAGGAAAGGCGCCGGTTGCCGCACAATTTCGATGGCGTAGCCGGCGGCGGGCAGGTAGCGGAAGTCACGGTAGGAGTCGAAGAGCGCGGGCGCATAGAAGCCGGAACCGACTGTGATCTCGGTGACAACCGCTTCTCTACAGGTTGTCGCAATGCTGCCTGTACCACCGCCGTTGATGAAGCGCAAGTGAGGAACGTACGATGCTACAAACTCGACCAGAGCGGCGCGCCGTCTGGCGACCTCACGGCTAGAGCGACGCTTCAACTGCTGCACCAGCACATTCTTCATCGCCTGGCCGGCATAGTGGTCGCCAACTCCGGCAATCTGTGCCTCATAGCCCAA
>JADBKA010000264.1 GCA_014896635.1 Ktedonobacteraceae bacterium | reverse complement strand
CTGTTACAACGCCAGCTCTATCAGTACTGGTCGTTTGTGGCGTATGGGCGCGAGAAACTCACTGTGTTGGGGAGCGGCCTGCTCACGCGCGGCTCTTTGCGTCATATTTTGGAATGTATGGAGCCGGGAGTATCCCTGGAGCAGGCGCGTACCGAGAGCGATTTTCCACGTCTGCTCTTCATTCGCCAGCTTTTGCAGCAATTGGGGTTATTGCAGGTGCGCAACACAGTGATACAGGCGCAACCGGCGCAAGCGTTTTTCTCCCTGCCACTCTGGGAGCGCGTGCGGCGCTGCTTTCGCCTCTGGCTGGAAAGCTCTTTCTGGAATGAGCTAGCCTATCTACCGGATGTGGTGGTACGTCCTGCTCCCACGCCTCTGGAGACAGCCCATGAGGAGACGATACGCGCCAGACGAACGGTGGTCGAGCGGCTATTCTTTGAACCGCATGGGCAATGGCAACCGATGATGGTCTTTATCGCGCGCACGAAACTCTATGCGCCTTACCTGCTTTTTCCGCGCCAGTATGGGCCACGAACAGACCGTTACATCAACGGTAACAACCCCTATGGAGCAGATTTTCGCCTGCGTCGTGGCTGGTTGACGCATCGTGAAGGCTGGTACATGGTGGAGGGCGGCTTTATTCGCTCTGTCCTTACCGGCCCGCTCTCCTGGCTGGGACTGGTTGAGGTGGAGCGCCACCCTTATCCCAACCGGTTCCTGGTGCATCCGGAAGCGCAGGTGATTGCTGATGACAGGATAGAGCCGCCGACCGACGATGGACAGGGACGCCTGATTGTGCAACCGAATTTTGAACTGGTTGTGCTGGCTCCCGTCTCCGAGTCGCTGCTGATCAGCCTGGATCGCTTCGCGGAGCGGGTGAGCCTGGAGCTGATTGCGCAGTATCGTCTCTCAAAGGCCAGCGTAACGCGCGCAGTGCAGATGGGCATGCAGGCCGAGACGATTGTCGAGGAGTTGGCGCGGGCGGCAGGTAGCGAGATTCCGCAAAATGTGTGTTATTCGATTATGGAATGGGAGCGCCAGGCGCGGCGTATTGAGCTATGGCAGAAGGCGGTGCTTGTCGAGGTTGATGATGCAGCCTTGCTGGACGAACTCTTCGCGCGGGAAGAGACACGTCAGTTTCTGAGGCGTCGCCTGGCACCTCTGCTGGCCGAAGTTGAGCCGCAACACCTGGACACGTTGCAGGCATTGCTCTGGCAGCGCGACTATCTACCCTCGCTCGCCACCGCGCCGGGTCAGGATGCGGTGATGGATAATGGACGCTTTGTCATGCGCGAGGCGCAGTGGCGCTTATGGCCGGATGGCCGACTGCAACCGCTCTATTCGGTACTCGACCTCTA
The DNA here is from genome assembly GCA_014896635.1 of Ktedonobacteraceae bacterium. Next base: position 4,900 of record JADBKA010000264.1, on the reverse strand, counting down.
TCTCATGGCCGAGCTACAGCGCATGGCCGAGCGGGACGAGGTGACAGGCGAGTTGCATATTACGCCAACCACGTTAGAGAAAGCGCTGGCAAATGGTCTATCGCTGGATTATATCATTCGATTTTTGCAGCAGTTTTGCCAGGACGGTATTCCCCCCTCGTTCCTGATCCGACTCAAGCTCTGGGGTGGCGGCTATGGTGGTGAGCAGGTAATCGCCGTCGAGAATCAGCCCCTATTGCGTCTGCCCGCGCAGATGGTGCGCGATCTGCGGGCAGACGATGAACTGCGACCACTGCTCGGCACCGAAGTGGAGCAGAGCAGCCGCCTGGTGCGCGTCAGACGCGAGAACCTGACACGGGTGCTGGAGCTACTCCGTGAGCGTGGCTTTGCAGTGGATGAGAGCGAGTTCTAAACAAATTTTGCAAGATTGCCAAAAAACTAGTTGACAACTCGCCAAATGTGTGGTATCTTAATCATGCAAACGCGGAAGCAAAGCAAAGCAAAACGCGAATGCAGCGACGCCTGATAGGTCATGCGGGAGTGGCTCAGTGGTAGAGCATCTCCTTGCCAAGGAGAAAGTCGCGGGTTCGATCCCCGTCTCCCGCTCCCATTTCATCTGGCGACGTCGCCAAGTGGTAAGGCACGGCTCTGCAAAAGCTGCACCAGCGGTTCGAATCCGCTCGTCGCCTCCAATCAAGGGACGTGAGCCACCTGGCCCGTTCCTTTTTTTCTGGTTCGGTCCCCAGGATATCCACACATGGGACAGCAGCGCAGTTATGCCACACAGGCCGTTATTCTCAAACATTCCGATTTTGGTGAAGCGGATCGGATCTTAACCCTGTTCACCGCCCGCAAAGGCAAGTTCCACGCCATCGCAAAAGGTATTCGCCGCCCGGTCAGCAAAAAGGCCGGCCATCTGGAATTACTCTGTCACAGCCAGCTCCAGGTCGCCATGGGTCGCAACCTCGACGTCATTACCCAGGCACAGAGCATCGAGACTTTCCCACATCTACGCCACACAGCCGAGATCTGGCATCAGACCTGCGCCTTCTATCTCGCCGAACTCGTTGATCGTTTTATTGAGGCTGACACACCGCATCCTGACACATTTCAACTCCTGCTTACTACCTTGCGTGCGCTGGATAGCGACGCCCGGCATGCACACCGGCAGCGTCTACAGAGCACGGAGCAGCAAGATTCCACCACGCCGTCTTCTCCATACCCGCACTATGGGCGCACGCAATTACTGCTTCGCTCTTTTGAAATCAACCTGCTGACACAGGTGGGCTATGAGCCGGGCTTCCGTTCCTGTGTTCATTGTGATGCAGAGCTTCAGCCAGTCGAAAATGGTTTCACTCCCACGTTAGGAGGCGTCCTCTGTCCGAACTGTTCGCATCTCTGGGGCCGGCCTCTCTCAGTCAACGCCCTCAAAGTGCTGCGCATCCTGCAACGCACCGCATGGGAACAGATACCGCACTTTCGCCTCGATGCGTCCCTGCTCGCCGAAGTGGAAGCGGTTATGCATGGTCTCCTGCGCTTCCACCTTGAGCGCGATCCCCGCTCGTGGAGCTTCCTGGAAATGCTCAGTACCAGGCAATAACAGGGAGAGCATTTTACCGGATGAAATTTCATCGCATACCTTTTTGTACCTGTTTATTGCGGACTTTATCCAGAGTGAGTTAATATATTGACATTAAACGCTTTATCCACCTGATGATATGGCAGGCGCCTCAATTTTTGCTTTGTCATGGCTAGTATTTTTTTCTGGAGGTACTCGTGAGCGAGATCATATCCTCTCCTGGCAGGGAGGCCACAGGATCCCAACGCATTTCTGCCTCGTATGCCCGCTATATTTTCCTGGTATTGTTCAGTGTCAGCGTTCTGAATTACCTGGATCGTTTTGTGTTGTCTGGAGCAGCCAATCAGATTGCCAGAGATCTCCATTTCGACCTCAGGGGTGTGGGCCTTCTCTCTTCTGCTTTTCTGATTGTTTATACTCTTGCAACGTTACCGCTGGGGATGTGGGCGGATCGTACAAAACGCAAGAATGTTGTTGCTCTCTGTGTCGCTGTCTGGAGTGTTGCAACGGCGGCGACGGCACTGGCAACAAACTTTCTCACACTCTTTATTGCTCGCATGATCCTGGGGATCGGTGAAGCAGGCTATCTGCCCGCCGGAGCCGCCCTGTTAAGCGATTACTTCGACAGTAAGAAGCGCAACCGGGTTTTAAGTTTCTGGAATTCGTCACAGATGTTTGGTGTGCTGGGAGGGTTTGCCATTGGCGGCGTGATTGCCGGGATCAGTACGGGGAGCTGGCGCTGGGCGTTTTTGATCAGCGGCATTCCGGGGCTGTTTCTGGCCTTTCTGGCCTGGCGTATGCGCGAACCACGTCGCAATCAGGCTGATGAGGAAGCCGGCGAGATCGAAATCATCTCTTCCCAGGGAAACGAAGAGAGTACCACTGCTGCACAGGTTGTTGCTACAACTCGCAGCAGGCTGGGACAGGTGCTGGGATTATTCCGCATTAAGACGGTTGTTGTGCTCCTCATAATGCAATCGCTTATTCTCTTTGTGTTGGGAGCCAACGTTGCTCTTCTGCCAATATACCTGCAACAGAAAGATTTGTTTGGTATGACTCCTGGCGTTGCCGGTATTTATTCGGGAGTGGTGATTGTCGTGGCAGGTTTTGTGGGGACGCTGCTTGGCGGCTACCTGGCGGATATCATCGGTCGTCGCTATGCCGGTGCGCGAGTGCTGGTGTGTGGGATTGGTTTTCTGCTGGGCGCTCCCGCCTATGCTCTGGCGTTCATCTACCACGATATAGTTGTGTTTACCATTTCCTTTTTCCTCGCCATCCTGCTCCTCTCCCTTTATAATGGACCTGGCATGGCAGCGGGATTGGGGGTTGTGCCTTCAGTGCTGCGCGCTTCGGCTGTTGGCCTTTCTGTGCTTATCGCTCACCTGCTGGGTGATGTGTCCTCTCCTTCACTGGTTGGCTTTATTGCCACCGCCCTTGACCCGACACAGGGTCAGCATTTTGCAGCGGATATGGCCGGGCAGGATCTCAGCATAGCACTGTTGATTACCGTATCCTTGTTCCTGCCGGCTGGTAGGTGCTTTTGGATCACGCTGGCTGGAGGCCGATACTGCTGCTGCCGCGCGAGTTGAACGCCTGGCACAGGAGACGAAAGCGGGTTGAAGAAGACAACATACGTCAATAGCGGAACTTTCTGGAAATGCTTACCATCGGGATTGTGCGGGCTGTGTGAACTATGATAAGCTACTACCAGCAGGTTCGCTTTCTGGTTTTGCCTGTGTAGTGTGTGGCTAAGCCACACGGGAGGCTCTCGTGGACGAAACCACTTCTTCTGTCAGCGAGGGGGCAGAGCTGCCCCGACATACTTTCGCCTCATATGCTCGTTATGCTTTTATTATAATGTTCGGGATCAGTTTCCTGAACTATCTGGACCGTTATGTACTGTCGGGAGCCGCCAACGCGATTGCCCAGGATCTCAATTTCGATCTTGGGCAGGTTGGTATTATCACCTCGGCTTTCCTGGTGGTCTATACACTGGCGGCCCTTCCCATAGGGGTGTGGGCGGATCGCACAAAGCGCAAAAATGTCGTTGCGCTTTGCGTCACCATCTGGAGTGTAGCAACGGCAGCGACGGCGCTGGCGACAAATTTTGCCACACTGTTTATTTCCCGCATGGTACTGGGTATCGGCGAGGCCGGCTACTTTCCTGCTGGAACAGCGTTACTGAGCGATTATTTTGAGCGCGCAAAGCGGTCACGCATCATGAGCTGGTGGAGCGGAGCGCAGATGTTCGGCATACTGGGAGGATTTGGCCTCGGTGGTGCGATTGCCGGGATCAGTACGGGGAGCTGGCGCTGGGCGTTTGTATTTACCGGCATTCCAGGGCTGCTGTTTGCCTATCTGGCCTGGCGTATACGCGAGCCGCGCCGCAACCAGGCTGATGAGGAAGTATGGGAGCGAGGAGAACAGGAAACCGCTATTGCCCAGGATGGTGCAGAAATCTTCCCACTGTCAGTGGCCGGCAGTGTGAGCGAGCAGCGCCATTCACGCCATCTCCTGTCACAGTTTCTGGTATGGCTGCGCAATCTCCTGTCGCAATTCCTGGTGTTGCTGCGCATCAAAACACTTGTTGTACTGACTATAATGCAAATATTTGCATTTTTCGTTCTGGGTGTCAACGCTTTTTTCCTGCCGATATACCTTCAGCAGAAAGATACATTCGGTATGAGTTCTGCCTTCGCCGGCATTTATTCAGGAGTGGTGATTGTCGTGGCAGGTTTTGCAGGAATTCTACTTGGCGGCTACCTGGCGGATGCCATCAATCGACGCCATCCCGGTGCGCGAGTGCTGGTGTGTGGGATTGGTTTTCTGCTAGGGGCGCCGGCATTTGCCCTGGCGGTCACGTATCATGATATTGTAGTGTTCACCGTTTGCTTCACTCTTACTGTTTTACTCCTCATGATGTATAATGGACCGAGTCTAGCGGCAACACAGGATATTACGCCATCAGTGTTGCGTGCTTCGGCTGTTGCCCTTTCGCTGTTTATTGCTCACTTACTTGGTGATGCATTCTCTCCATCTATCGTGGGCTTACTCGCAACAGCCTTTGATCCAACGCACGGTTTACACTTCAAAGCTGGTATGGCCGGTCTCGATCTGAGTAACGCTTTACTGGTGACATGTACGCCTGCTCTGGGGATTGCCGGCCTGGTAGGGATCGTGGGATCACGCTGGATGGCCTCTGATGTTGCTGCTGCTGAGCGCGCTGACCGTGCTGACCGCGCGGCAAAGGAGGCGGCGCTCTGAAAGGAATCTGCTATGGCAATATGGTATAGACGACTGCTGTATGGCGTGAGTGGGCTG
>JADBKA010000263.1 GCA_014896635.1 Ktedonobacteraceae bacterium | reverse complement strand
TCTCTTTCTCAGGAGAATCGTCGGAGTTACAGAGAATCACTACATAGCCAGCTTCGTTCATCACATCTTCAACGCCGCGCGCGACTTCGGTAAAAAAAGGATTGGTTACATCCAGCACCACCAGTCCTATCGCCTGGCTGCGCCTGGCACGCAGTTGGCGCGCCGAGCCGTTGCGCACAAACCCCATCTCTTCGATCACTGCCAGCACGCGCTGCCGCGTCTCTTCCGCGACAATCGCAGGGCGATTCAACACGTTCGACACAGTTCCCACCGAAACGCCCGCCCTCCTGGCTACCTCCCGAATACTCAACATACCTTCTTCTCCGCTATTTCAAACTTTGTCCTCTTGACAATTTTACCCTCCTATCATTATACTTGCTATAATTGAAACGTTTCAATCTCGGCAATGGAGCATGTAGATGGAGCCTTCAAAGCCCATCGTCGAGCTTACTGGTATCACCAGGCGGTTTGGAACCATCCAGGCACTGCGTGGCGTGAGTTTGAATCTCTATCCCGGCGAGGTTCATGCCATCGTCGGCGAGAACGGCGCTGGCAAAAGCACCCTTGTCAAAATTCTCGCGGGTATCCATCAACCTGATAGTGGTTTGATACAGGTCGATGGTCAGGACGTTGAGTTGCAGACTCCCGCACAGGCGCAGCAACTGGGTATTGCTGTCATACACCAGGAGCCTACTCTCTTTCCTGATCTGGATGTCGCCGAGAACATCTTCATGGGACGGCATCCTCGTGATCGCCTGGGCCGTATCAACTGGCGGCAGATGTATCGTGAAGTAGAGCAGCTCCTGACAACGCTGGGTGTTCACCTCAGCGTCTATGCCCCCGTACGTGGTCTCTCTGTGGCCGACCAGCAACTGGTAGAGATTGCCAAAGCTCTCTCCGTTGAAGCGCGCGTCCTCGTTATGGACGAGCCAACGGCGGCGCTCTCCCCACATGAAGTGCAGCAACTCTTCACCATCATCAATCAACTGCGCCGACGCGGTACCGCCATTCTTTTCATCAGTCACCGCCTGGACGAAGTTTTCGCGCTGGCAGACCGCATCACCATTCTCCGTGATGGCGCCTGCATCACAAGCGCCCTGGCCTCGGAATTGACGCTGGAATCCACCATTCGTCATATGGTTGGGCGTGAACTGGGAGCGCTCTTTCCGAAAGAAGCTGCTGAGATCGGAGAGCTGGTGTTAGACGTCCGCCATCTGACACGCCGGGGAGTATTTGAAAATATCAGCTTCCAGGTCAGACAGAGCGAGATTGTCGGCTTTGCTGGTCTCATTGGTTCGGGGCGTACCGAAGTCGCGCGTGTGCTGTTCGGCATCGACCGGCCAGACAGCGGCGAGATCTGGATTTGCGGGCAGCGCATCAGCGTCCGTTCTCCCCAGCAGGCGATGCAGCATGGCATCGCCTATGTCCCGGAGGGGAGAATGGAGTTATTCTGCTGGGTCCGCCAACGGTCTTTAACAAGGATAATATCGACCAGTTTAACTTCTGAAAGAACTCCCTCAGGGATTCCTTCCTACCAACTGTGGGCCAGGGGACGTGGTTGTCCCCTGGCCCACTCTTCCGCTCAGCTCAGGACGGGCAGATACCGCGCAGTTCCAGAGCCTCGGCAACGCGCGAGACGGCCAGCAGGTACGCGCCTGTACGCAGATCGGTCTGCTGCTCAACTGCCATCGCGCGTACCGCGCGGTAGGCGCGTACCATCACGGTTTCCAGGCGCTCCGTGATCTCCTGCTCGTTCCAGAAAAAATGCTGCATGCCCTGCACCCACTCAAAATAGCTGACCGTGACCCCGCCGGCGTTCGCCAGAATATCGGGCAGGACCATCACTCCCTGCTCTCTAAGGATCAGATCGGCTTCCGGCGTCGTGGGAGCATTGGCAGCTTCAACAACCAGTCGCGCCCGCACTCGCGCGGCATTACTATGCGTCAACTGGTTCTCCAGGGCTGCCGGCACCAGGATATCACACGGCAATTCCAGCAGTTCGCTATTTGTCACATAGTCACTGCCGGGCAGGCCATTCAGGCTTCCATGCTCTTTGCAATAGCGCAGCGCCCTTGCCACGTCAATGCCGCGCGGATTATAGACTCCCCCTGTAATATCGCTCAGGCCGACCACACAGCAACCCATCTCCTGCAACAGGCGGGCTGTAATGCTGCCAACATTGCCAAAGCCCTGCACAACTACCGCGCAGTGTTCTGGCTGTAATGCAAGATCACGCAGCGCCTCGCGCATGACAATCTGCACGCCGCGCGCCGTCGCCTCGAAACGACCCTCGCTCCCACCAAGTGGCAGCGGCTTTCCCGTGACAATCGCGGACACAGCATAGCCTCTGTAAGCTGCGTAGGCATCCATCATCCAGCTCATGATCTGTGGAGTGGTATTGAGGTCAGGCGCGGGAATATCGCTCTCAGGACCGATGAAGCGCGCAATTTCTGCCGTGTAGCGCCTGGTGAGCCGTTCGAGTTCGACCTGAGACATGCGTAGCGGATCACAGATCACTCCTCCTTTTGCACCCCCAAAGGGAATACCCACCACCGCGCATTTCCACGTCATCAACATCGCCAGCATCCGTATCTCTTCGAGAGAGACGTCTGGCGCGAAACGAACACCTCCTTTAGCAGGGCCGCGTGCCACGTTATGCTGCACACGATATCCCGTAAATATTTTGATTTCGCCGTTATCCATGCGTACAGGGAAATGTACCGTCAACTCGCGCACTGGTTGCCTGAGCACTGCACGTACCGCCGGCGTCAGGCCAAGCCGGTCCGCCACCTCGTCAAACTGCATCGCAGCGATAACAGAGGGATTCACCATATCAACAGCCATGAGTGAGAAAACAACCTCCCGATCTGGTAATATTGCACAGTATACAAGCGGTGATAATTCTTATTTTGCACTTTGACAACTATATCACTGCTTTTAATCGTTCAATATTTGTATATTTTATACAAATTGACAGAAAGACGTCCGCTATTTCTCACTATACTCCCGCTTTACAGGAGTTTGCAAAGGCAATTTAGCCAAAGAACCACTCACATATTAGTATAAATTGCACAAATTAATGGGGAGGGGGGGAAGCGGCTTGCAAGTAGAGGTTTTTGGCTCGCAGGGCTTCCAGGGCGCCCGCCAGGGGTGGTGCCAGAGGTACGCGGCCTCTACTCTAGACGGACGTGGCTCAAACGGTCTGCGGGAGCCTCACCGGGTCGTCGCTTTCGCCGGGGATCACTGCTCCTACCAGTTGGGAATCGTCTACAGTAGGGGTGGCGCCTGGTGGCGCGGACCCTCGCCCGGTCTTTCCCTGTCCTCCTGTCGCCCTGGCCTATGTGGGATGAGTTTGGAGCAGTCAGAGAATGGCCTCTCTGTTTCTCTAATCAGAAATAGCCGGTGTTGTTTTTGCTGAGCTTGATTCTCACAGTAAGAATAAGGTACTATTTTCGTTGGCTGCTAACTCATTACCTGGCTCATCTCTTCTGATTAATGCGTAGTTTTGTCCTGTAGTGGCCGTTGTACGTCTTATTTATTCGTATCTCTTTACCGGGGTAGGAGCGTCCTATGCAACTACACGACAGGCTGCGAGTCTGCCTTCTGGCAATTGCGAGCAGGTATCCTAACCACACGCTTGACCTCAACGAGAGCTTGCTCGGCGTCCAGCCGCTCGGTGCGGAAGGCTGGCTTGCCACAGACGTTATCGAGTTTCTGGAGCAATCTTCACCTGCCCTGCTCCAGGAAATGGCTTCCCTGGTGATTGACCCACAAAAAAGCGAGTTGTATCTCCTCAACTACTCTCAACAGGAACCGGCAATTATCGTACATTGTCGCGGCAGAATTCCCTGCTGTAAGGGGAATATGCATCTGCGCCAGCAAGCCCGTGTACAGGAGACGGCAGCCATCCCAGGCTGAACGGGCGGGCAGATGCCCGCCTCAGCCAGTGGAGATCATTGCACAGTAGCTTTAGGCGTGACCGCGTGCGAAACTACCCCGGCCAGATCTTGCAGCGTAAATGGTTTGCCAAGAAAGCTCGCGTCAGGCACAAGACGCAGCGCCTCATTCACCTCTGGAGAGCAGGCAGCAGTGCAGAAAATCAAGGGGAGCGACCGTGTTCTTTGATGGGTTCGCAGCATCCTTACCACTTCCAGGCCACTTATATCGGGCAGGTTAAGATCGAGAATAAGCACATCAAGCGGTAAAATTTTAGCCTTTGACGTCAGAACCTGGGTAGAAGCCTTTTCTTCTAGCAGTTCGTCCAGGCAGGCGCGCGGATGCTCATAGATGATGACCTCATGGCCCGCATACTGCAACATCGTGGCGCATAACCTGGCTATACGAGCGTTATCTTCGAGTAAGCCAACCTGAGCCATAAAAAGTATATTCCCTGTTTGCGTTTCTCTATGCCTGTGCGTTTCTATTCTAACAATTATACCATACCGGCACTCTCCACGACTTCTCTACTGGGAAACACAGGGCTTTATTTTTTGTTTTTCTCCTGGGAGGGGAAGGGGGCTTACAGGTACAGGTACCCCGCTTTGTGCTTTTCGTCTCGACACCTTTGTCAGAATACGCTACAATCAGAAAAAGAGATGCGAAGGGAGAGCGGGAACCTCTACACTGACTACCAGAGGTCCCCGCAAGGTGCGGGATGAGCGAAAATAGCGAGAATCAGGCCGCCAGAAAACAGCCCATCAGTGTTGTGCGCTTCGGCATGGGCAAAGAAATTAGACTATATGAAGATGAAATCGTCGTGACTGGCCAGGAGACAGAACGTGAGATCCACGTTGATCTTAGCAGCGTCAAACGCCTGACCCTGATGCCAGGCGACCCCACGCCGTCTAAACTGATCCTGATGGCCGATCTGGATGACGATACCACAACTATCCTGGCCGAGGGCATGACCAATGCCCGCGACTTCCGCGCCATGCTCCCCCGCCTACTCGAACTCCGTCCCGACCTGGAACTGGACCCCCCAGACATGAGCGACCAGCTCTGGCAGGCTCTCAATAACCGCCGCGCCTGGGCTATCACCTGCTATGGCTCCATTTTCTTCATCTGTATCGCCCTCTACCTGCTCTACCTGCTCGTCGCCTACCTGGGATCACGCCACTGATATCTCTTCTCCCTTGACTAATGACCGAGAGTCATTTATAATTGACTCGTGGTCAGTCAGAGAGCTACGTGGAGGAGACGTGAAGGAAAAACGACTTATTCGACACCGAGCCGTACATGACGAACAAAAAGAAGAACGGCGCCAGGCCATCTTAGAGGCTGCCCGGCGCTTGTTCCAGACCAGTTCGTATGAAGCGCTGACTATTGCTTCAGTGGCGACAGCCCTGGGACTGGCAAAGGGGACTGTGTATCTCTACTTCAAAACGAAAGAGGAGCTTTTCCTGGCCCTGGTGGAGCAGCAGCTCGCTGCATGGTTCGCCGAAGTTGATGCAGGACTGGCAGCATTGCTTGCAACGAAAGAGAGCTGCACCATTCCCCAGGTCACGGCTGTGCTTTGCCGCGCGCTCGAAGCGCGTCCCGATCTGATGAGGCTGCTGGCAATTTTACATCCTGTCCTTGAATACAATATTAATCTCGAAGCGGCAGTACGCTTCAAGCTGGCTTTGCGAGAACATTTCTCGCACACAGGCTCTCTGCTTGAACGCTGCCTGCCCTTCTTACATCCTGGCGACGGCGCTCACCTGTTGTTGCAGTGTGATGCCATCGTCATTGGCCTGTGGCACCTCTCCGACCCGGCTCCCGTTGTGCAACAGGCGCTACAGCAGCCCGGCCTGCATGTGTTCAACGTCCACTTCGCCTCTGAGCTGGCTACCCTACTGCAAACGCTGTTGTACGGCCTTGAGTGTAGAACACAGAAAAATATGTAAATCTGTAAAAAGGAAAATAAACTCATGAAATTTTTTGTTACTGGCGCGACCGGTTTCGTCGGTAGCCACGTGACTCGCCAGCTCGTCGAGGCCGGCCACGAGGTCGTGGCCATCGTACGCAATCCCGGCAAGGCGAAACAGCTCACCGATCTCGGCGTTACCATCCACCAGGGCGATGTGACGGATAAGGAGAGCATGCGCGCGCCTATGCAGGGAGTCGATGGTGTTTTTCACATTGCCGGCTGGTACAAAGTTGGTGTGACGGATAAGAGCGAGGGTGAGAAGATCAATGTCCAGGGGACGCGCAATGTGCTGGAACTGATGCAAGAATTGCATATTGCGAAGGGCGTCTATACCAGCACGCTCGCCGTCAACTCCGATACGCATGGACAGCTCGTTGAT
>JADBKA010000262.1 GCA_014896635.1 Ktedonobacteraceae bacterium | reverse complement strand
ACAGACTAGCGCATCAGGTACGCAGTGTCCTGCGCCTGGCTGCTGGCGAGCAGCTTATACTGCTTGATAACAGTGGAGACGAGCTGCTCTGCACGGTGGTGAGAAGCGAACGTACAGGAGTTGAGGTAGAGGTCCTGGAACGGCGGAGCGGCCTGTACGAATCACCAGTGAGGATTGTGCTCTGCCAGGGACTGCTCAAATCTGCCCGCTTTGAGTGGATACTGGAAAAAGGAACGGAACTCGGCGTCTCGACGTTTGTGCCGGTGCTGTGCCGCCGCTCGACGGCTGGCCTGGAAGAGACTGGCTCCAGCAAGATCCAGCGCTGGCAGCGTATTCTCCAGGAAGCGACCGAGCAGTGTGGCCGCGCACGCATTCCCGAACTGCTTCCGACTCGTCAGTTGATGCAAGCGTTTCATGATATCCCCGATAGGGCGCTGGCGTTCATCCCCTGGGAAGAGGAGCGAGAACTGGGTTTACGCGCAGCCTTGCAAGAAGCCCTGCACGGTTTGAGCAAGCATGAGACTGCTCAGCAATTGACTGTTGTATTGTTCATCGGACCTGAGGGGGGATTTCTGGCTGAGGAAGTGGAACTGGCACGTAAATACGGCGTGCGAGCGGTCACGCTTGGACCACGCATTATGCGCGCCGAAACCGCTGCTATCGCGGCTGTAGCGAACGTGATGTACGAACTAGAACGCTAATCGTTGAGATAACGCGGCTACATATCGTACATGCCTTCGCCGCTGACGATGGCATGCACATAGTCAGCGACATAGTGCCGCTCATCGACTCCATCAATAATCATGCATTCAGCGACGGAAACGATCTGTGGCGCAACTTCATGCAGAATGCTGACAATAGCACGCTCGTTACGCCTGTCAGCATCGGCATCAGTAATAAATGCGAACAGCTCGTCCGTAAACTTTTCTTCATCGGCCAGCAGGCGAAAAACGTTTGCCATAATAACTCTCCTCTCGTTATATGTAATATACGCGAGGGAACACTGGCGCGTCAAGCTAAAAAGAGCGGGGGTCCAGGGGGTGTCCCCCATAAGCGTAGACTGAACAAAAAGGGGAGGTCCAGGAGGGCCTTGCCCTCCTGGCGGGGGTTCGGGGGTGTCCCCCGAAAAAACCCTTTTCCCCCTTTTTCTTCATCGTAGGAGAAAGGGAAAAGGGGCTTGTGACGCTATGCTTTTTTACCGAAAGCAAAAACTGTCTGTTCTTGCGTTCTTTAAGGGCAAGGGAGTAGAACAACAGCGAAGGCCGGTCTGGTCTGGCTACCCACTTCATACCATAGGCCGATGTGTGAATCTCTGTCAAAGTAGAGTCTTGTGGATTTTGTCATGGAACAGGTTGTACCCGGTACGCTCCAGCGCCTGCGTGCTGCTGATATCGTACGTATGGCTGGTTTGACGGTAGCGGCGCTTGGACAGGAATATTGTCGTCCTGGCGCTGTACATAGCACGCAGCGAGACGGCTCTCGCCTCTCAGGCATTGTTGAAGTCTCTCATCTTACTGGCACTCACACGCGAGAAGACGGGGGGGAGTCAGGGACGTCGAACGAGGCGCGGCGCTATACAGTCGCGGTTGATGTACGGGGACCTGCTTCCTGGGTCAGTAGTTGTTCATGTGAGGGAAAAGCGACAAAGCTCTGCCCCCATGCGGCGGCCTTGCTCTATACATGGCTGGCCCGGCCTGCTGACTTCAGCATCACTCCTGTCACGAGTGCTACACAAGAGACAACAGAACCTGTATCTGAGGCTGCGGATGGGCGAGCTGCCACCCGGCCTGCGCAATCGGCGATAAAATCGGTGGTTGTGCTGCGTGACCCGGCCTCTTCTGCCAGCAGTGTTGATCTGCTGGCCCAGATGGGATTGAGCGAGTTACGCAATATTGCACGTGAGTGCGGTATTACATCCAATGGGATGAACAGGCAGCAACTCGTTGAGGCAATCATGGATCTGTTGCAGCAGCCGGTTGCAGTGCGGCGTCTGGCTATGACGTTGGAGAAAGCGCAGCGTCAATTGCTGGCGGCAATCATGCTGGCAGGAGGATATGCCAGCGATGATGATTTACGTGGTCTGTTTGAGCGTTTTGGATTGGGCCAGCCTGACCAGCTACAGCGTATGCTGGTCACTCTTCAGCAGAAGGCGCTGCTCTTTCGTACCAGCCTGCCACATTCATCGCAATCGCGCATGAGTATGGCCGGAGCCTCAATTGATACTGGCTGGTATATTCCCCTGGAGGTACGCGCCGCTCTACGTGTCTCTGTACCAACAACGGTTTTTGCCCTGGAGCCTGGTGAGACGGGTGAAGCGCCGGTAGTAAAGGTGAGCGACGGAAAGAGTTTTCTCGCCAGGCTTTTATTAATTGCGCGTATTCTGGACGGCTACTCACTGGCGCAGGAAAGCGCCTGGCCGGAGAGTGAGCGCGGTAATCGGGGGATGATCGCGCAGAGGTTCTCACTGGCGCGACTCCCCGGCGCCCTGAAAAGTGAGAATGCTGTGAGCATTCCCCCACCCCAGGATACTCCTTCTGCATCGCTGCTCTCTCTTTTGCAACAGAGCATCGGCTACCCCCTGCCTTTTCTGCGCTTCGCCGTGCGCTTGCTGCGGCTGGCGGATATCCTGTACAGGGATGATAGCGGATTGCCCTTCCTGCGTGTTCTGTCGAATATAGCCAGCCTGCTGCTTGGTCCTGGACATGAAGAAGTAATGCGCGATCTCTTTGAACTGTGGCTGACACATGATTCCTATGATGAACTATATGATCTCCAGGAAGAGGGACTGCGCGTGTGCTGCCGTGCCTCTTCGCTCGGTCATCCCGTTCTGCGACCGGGCGAACTGGAAGTAGAGAACAAAGAGGCGCGCCAGGAGTTGCTGGCGCTGCTAGCGCGTGTGCCGCCGGGCCAGTGGGTGAAATTCTCTGCTTTTGCGCGTTTTGTCTACCGTCTCAAGCCGCTCTTTTTGCAGCAGAGGCAGCGTCTTTTCTCCTCGCCACACTGGTGGTTGGAGCGCGAAGAGGGGCGTTCCCTCAAACCGCTGATACTGAACGACTGGTTACAGGCCGAAGCCTGTTACATCGAGCGTCTTTTACGTGGTCCGCTATACTGGTGGGGAGCCTGTGATCTTGCGCTCTCACGTGATGGGCAGTTGCTTGCTTTTCGTCTCACAGATCTGGCAACATGGTTATTTGACGGAGCAGAAGTACAACGAGAAGTGCTGGAGAGCGATTACCATGCTCTAGTCAACTCGTTAGAAATAATAGACGGCGAAGAAATAGGCGTTGCCTGCTCTGTCAAAAACTGGCCACTGATCGAACTGATGGAGACCTTTGCCGAGGCTGCTGGAGTTCGTAACGGGTATCTCCGCTATCGTCTGACTGCCGGCGCGCTTGGGGCAGCGATTGGTCGCGGCCAGCATCCAGAGTGCCTGCTCGCTTTCCTGCGCTCCGCTAGTACCCATACGGAGCGATCTACCCATCAACTGATCCCGCTCCTGGCTCAACTAGAGCGCTGGATCGCAAGCTATGGGCGAGCACGTATTTACAGGGGTGTAACGCTGCTGGGAACTGCCGATAGCACCGTGATGCGTGAACTTTCCGCCACGACTTCGCTTGACAGGCAGGTGGTGCGAGCAATCCAGCCGACTCTGGTGATTCTGAGGAATGCAGGAACGGAACAGTTGCTTGATGAACTCAAGCGCCGGGGACACACGCCGCTCCTGCATGAAGAGGATGAGTATGGAGCAGAGTGACCTCGATCTGGTGCGGCAGGTGCCTTCTTACCACTTACAGGTAGTAATGAAAACACGGCTTATCGCTTTTGAGCCGGCAGCAGCAGGAATTGAGTCTGCTCTCACCGATGCCTCCTCTACCTCACTTGAAGAGATCGCCCGCCAGATCTTCGATCCGGCATCGTTACAGACAGTGCTGGCCCGTTTGGATGAACTGGAACGCCGCATCTTGCGTGAACTGGTAATGTGCGGTGGGCGCGCCAACAGCCGCGACCTGGCGCTGTATTTTACCAGTGCTGGCCTGCTCCCAGCGAAAAAGCCGCAAAGCTCCTCTGACCTGGCAGCTATTCCCGCTTTTACTACAGCCGTGCAGTATCCTGTTGCTCATCCTCATGGCGTTTTTGAGCAGGCACTGTATCACCTGCTAGTACAGGGGCTGCTTTTCTGGGGCAGGCAGACAAACTTTACCGGGCGCGACTACGCCAGCGGTGTCCATGACGGTCTGCTGATCGTTCCGCTGGCTGTGCAAAAATGCGTACGGAACCTGTGGGGCGAGGAGGCGAATGCGCTGGATACGCCGGCAAATTCTATCGGTGGCCGGGACGAGCGCGCCGCCCGCTTCCAGCGCCTGCTGTATCTGTACTGGTCACTGGTGGCTGAGGCTCGCGGGGGATTGCCGCTGGTCAGTAATGGACTGCTCGCACGAAGCGCATTGCGGCAGGTACTGGAGCAACTGGAGAAAAAGGTGCAGGGGGAACAGCCGCGCCAGGAGAGCGATATGCCACATCTCCTGTTTGTGCGCTTGTTGCTGATGCAACTGGGCCTGCTACAGGTACGCAAGGGTGCGGTGTGTGTGGCTCCGGCTGAAGCTTTTTTTGCCCTGTCGCCGCTGGAACGATCTCGTCGCTGTTACCGCCTTTATCTGGAAACAGCATTCTGGAATGAACTACTATATATGCCGGATGTATATGTGCGGCCTGTGCCGGCGCCGCTTGAACCGGCGCATGAGGAAGTGGTGCGGTCACGCTCGCGGGTGATCCGGCGACTGCTGCATGAGCGTGTGGGCGAGTGGTGTGATCTGGCAACTTTTATTGCGCGTGCCAAACTGTACATGCCTGATCTGCTCTTCCCGCGCCAGTATGGCCCGCGTGCTGAACGTTATTCGAGCGGTTGCAATCCATATGGCCGGGACTTTCGTCTGCGACGCGGTTGGTTGACCCATCGTGAGGGCTGGCATATGGTGGAAGGGAGTTTTATTCGCGCGGTGATCGGCGGGCCACTGGCATGGCTGGGTATTGTGGAACTGGATAGGGAAGAGACTCCGGCAGCTTTTCGCCTCTCGCCGGCAGTAGTGGCGCTGGCCGGTGAAACGCCGCCGGTCGAGGTCGAGCAGAAGCCGGCGGAGCGACTGATCGTGCAACCTAATTTTGAACTGGTGGTGCTGGCTCCGGTTGACGAACTGCTCCTTTTATCACTGGATCGTTTTGCCGAGCGCATAAGCCTGGAGCATGTCGCGCAGTACCGTCTGACAAAGGCCAGTGTCACACGCGCTATTCAGAAAGGTCTGCATGCCGGGGTGATTCTGGCGGAACTGGAGCGCGCGGCAGGGAGGGAGATTCCACAGAATGTGCGCTACTCGGTGAGCGAGTGGGAGCGACAGGCGCGCCGCATCGAACTGTGGCAGGAAGCGGTGCTGCTGGAAGTGGACGACGAGGCGCTGCTCGATGAACTCTTTGCGCAGCCGGAGACGCGCTCTCTGTTTGGCCGCCGCCTCACATCGTGCCTGGCGGAGGTGCTGCCCTCGCGTCTGGCCGAAGTACAGCGCGTGCTCTGGCAGCGTGATTACCTGCCGACGCTCTCATCAGCCTCTGCCGGCGACGAGATCGGTCAGGAGAGCCTGGCAGAGGCTCTTGAACCGCAGTGGCGACTGCATGCCGACGGTCTGTTGCAGCCGCTGTACGCCGTCAGCGATCTCTTTCTGGTTGCCGCCGCCGGGCGATTTAGCGTGCGCGATGAAGCAACCGGCTGGCTGCGTATCACTGCCACTGCACTTCAGCGCGCTCTGGCCGCAAGGCTGTCTCTGGATACCATTGTGCATTTCTTGCAGCGTACATGCGCGGGGGGCATTCCCGGATCTTTCCTGTTACGTCTCAGGCTGTGGGGCGGCGGCTACGGGCAAACACCGCGTATCTCTGTAGAGCGCGCTCCCCTGCTTAACCTGCCACCGCAGGTGTGGAGCGATATACAGGCTGACGAAGAACTACAACAACTGCTGGGCGCAGAAGTCGAGAGCCAGCAGCGCCTGGTACACGTTGAAGAGCATAACCTGGAGCGAGTCATCGCGCTCTTACGCGAGCGCGGTTTCACCATAGAGTGAGCGGGAGGCCCGTGAGGCGAAACTCCCCTGGCGAGGGCCGAGCAGGTTCCCGCAACGCAGCGCAGGTGTCCTCCCAAAAATCTTTTTCCCATTTTCTCCCCTGAGAGAGGGGAGGGAAAGGAAAACTGAATAGCCCTGAAAAATGAGCTAAAAGGTGTTGACAAGGAAGCCGGAGTATGATATCTTTATAGCGCAGTCGTAAGTGACCAGAAAAGCACTAGCGGGAGTGGCTCAGTGGTAGAGCGCTTCCTTGCCAAGGAAGATGTCGCGGGTTC
>JADBKA010000261.1 GCA_014896635.1 Ktedonobacteraceae bacterium | reverse complement strand
TTGTGATACTGTTGTCGGATTCTCGCTGGTGGAAGTAGAATCAAAGGGAACCATCACCAGAACTCCTTCCTCATCTCTGAGTTCAACAGGAACAGTAATTCCAGCGTCTAAAGGCGATGGTAAGTAGCGTTCAATGATCGGAAGGACTATCTACGATGGACACGGGAGCAGTATATTTACAGTATAGCACATGGGAGATGAGAAGATTCTCATAAGCTTCCCAGAGGCTTGCCTTCCTGCTCATCGTACAGTATCATAACGTAGCATAGTCAGGAGGAGAACTCAGGGACATGCGTGAATGGACCGGACAGCGGCTAGGGAATTACCAGATCATCAAATTGCTCGGCCGGGGAGGGTTTGCCGATGTCTATCTTGGCGAGCACCTCTATCTCAACACACCTGCTGCAATCAAGGTATTGCGCATGCAACTGGCTCAGGGAACTCATCAACGCTTCCTCCAGGAGGCGCGGACGGTTGCGCGTCTGAATCATGCCAATATCGTGCGTGTACTGGAGTTTGGTATAGAACCTACGCCGTTTCTGGTAATGAGCTATGCTCCTTTTGGCTCTCTGCGCCAGCGGCATCCGCCGGGCAGCCAGCTTCCGCCACCTCTGTTGCTCTCCTATGTGAAGCAGATGGCTCGCGCTTTGCAATACGCTCATGATCGCAATATCGTCCACCGCGATGTAAAGCCAGAGAATATGCTGCTCGGCGATGATCATATCCTGATGCTAAGCGATTTCGGCATTGCGTTGGCGATGCAGAGTATCACCGGAACGACCGGGCTGACGCTGGCTGGTTCCGTTGTTGGGACAGTGCAGTATATGGCGCCGGAGCAACTCACTGGCAGGGCAGGTCCAGCCAGTGATCAATATGCTCTTGGCTGTGTAGTCTACGAATGGTTCTGCGGGGTGCCACCCTTTGCCGGCTCCGTGCAGCAGGTTGCGCATCAGCAAATGCATGTTTCGCCGCCTGCTATGCGAGAGCGTGCAGCGCACCTGACGGCAGCGATAGAACAGGTAGTAATGCGCGCGCTGGCGAAAGATCCTCGTGCGCGTTTCGCCAGTGTACAGGATTTCAGCCTCGCGCTGGAGGCTGCCTGCGATGCTAATGTAGCTCAACAGGGTGTTGATGCAACGGCTCCTGCCACGCTGGCATCTCCAGTAAATCGTGTCTATCTCCATCCCGACGTGGCCGGGCCTTCGGCTCCTACCGTTGCCGATTCGTTCATTGGTATGTCACTGGCATCCAGAACACCGCAGGTACTCCAGTCACCACCGCTGTCTCCACAGTCCCCCCCGGGAGCGTCTGCTTCTCCTCCTGTAACCCCTGTGAAGCCTGATCGACCGCGTTCGCGCGCGAGGCGCAACCTGCTGCTTGGCCTGGGCATTGGCACTGGTGTGGTGGCACTCAGCGGCGGTGGACTTTTCGCCTATAGCTTCCTCTCGTCGAGGGTGAATCGGCAACCTCAGAAGCAGACACCTCCTGCTGTGCAGGCGACGGGAACCCCCACACTGGCCATCCCAGTGGCGGTCAACGCTCTCCCCAGCCGCGCGGCAGTGGCTCCAGGGAGCGGTGGGACCATTGAGTTGTTTGTGCGTGGGAGCGATAACAGATTATGGCATGGCAGTTACGACAGTTCCTACCGGCTGCTTCGGCCCTGGGAATCACTTGGCAGTCCTGGCTCGCTGACTTATGATCCAGCAGTTGCCTCCGATGGACACGGACACATTGATATCCTGGTACGTACACCGCAGAATACGCTGCAATATAGCCAGTACAGCGATACAGCCCGCACGTGGCGCCCCTGGCAGAATCTTGAGAATGGGGGAGAGTTCCTGACGCTGCTGGCCGATCCCGCTATAGCTGTGCAGCAGGATGGCAGATCTGCTGTGTTTGTCTGTGGTAAGCGCCAGAATCAGGATGAGCAGAGTGGGATCTGGTATAGCCTCTTTCGCGATTCCACGTTGAGCTGGCAGCCGCTTGACAATTTTTTCAATTCTTCTCTTCTGTTTACGGGGACACCGGCTGTTGTCTCCTCGCCGGGGGGACGCATAGATGTTTTTGCGCGTGGGAGTGACCAGACGCTCTACCATAACTTTTTTGATGGCGATCGCTGGAACGGGTGGGATCAGTGGGGGGGAAACCTGGCATCTGACCCGGCTGCTGTCGGCCAGGCGCAGGGGGAACGTATCAACGTTTTCGCCTTCGATGGTAGCGGCACTATCCAGCACATAGGATACAACATCCCCGGCAACCAGTGGTCAAGTTGGGAGACCTTGCGAGCCAGTGCTTCATCGCTCCTTGCAGCCGCTCCTGCTCCTGGAGCTGTGGCCATGAGCAATGGCTCAATTGATCTCTTTGTCCGTAACAATGATCATGTGCTGCAACGTTTGCAGTATAACGGAAGTCAGTTGCTCCAGGGAGCGCCTCTGCGCTAATCCTCGCTGATCCTCGCCTTCGCCTCATCCCTCACGTGGGGCAATGCCGCAAAAGCCGGTACAACTCCAGCCAACTTCGATTCTCCTATCCTTCGCGTGCTCACACAGGTAAGTATAGAGCCTGTGGGCGTGAGAAGTTTCGGCCCAGCCTGGTTCGCTATGGGCGAACGCTGTGCGAGCTGTGCGCTCGCCGCCTGAACCGTCGCCATCTACAGGCGTATCTACGATCAGCCGTTGCGCACCGCTCTCAAGTAGCTGTGAACCGAATGTTGCGAGATCGCCGTATAGCAGGCACGGGCTGACGGCAATCTGGGTGCGTATGCCTGCTCTGGCAGCCAGGCGAACCAGTTCCCAGCGGCGGCTCAGCAGTGGTCCCCCTCTGAGGCCGGTAAGGTAGCTCTGATTGTCGGTTTCAAGTGTGACTGAGAGGTAAGCATATGGTATTTGCTGTATCAGTGATAGATCGCGCGCGGCTAGTGGGGAGCGTGTCTGGATCACCAGCAGATCCAGGTCAGGATGGCGCGCAAACACTTCCAGGCATTGTCGTGTCACCTGGTATTTGCGCTCCAGTGGTTGGTAGGGATCGGTTGAACTACTCATGAAGATACGTAGCCTGCGCCTGGTGTCAGATTTCATTGCGGCCAATGTGCGGTCGAGCAGCGTCGCGGCGTTGGTTTTAACCTGGACGGCCTCGCCCCAGGCAGCAGAGGAATTGCGAAAAGACCAGTTGGGCAGGAACTGCGCATAGCAGTACATGCCGCATGTGGTCTGGCCGAAAGCGCACCCCGTATAGGCAGCGAGCGTGTGGGTGAAAGGATAGGGTTTTCCGGCCAGAAAGCCATTGCGCTGAGGAGTGAGAATACTTTTTGCCTCTTTGAGTGCGATCTCCATGAGATCCCACCTTTCTCAACTGGTGAGTTTACTGATCTCTGGCGGCGTTTCCCATTATAGCACACCGTTATCTGGCGGGTAAGACGGCTGGAGGTGTGGCAATTACTACACAATGAAAAGCGGCAGCAACACCACTGGAGGTACCTCCGTGATCGACGAACAGGGCGATCTGCCCATGTGTATAGTCTGTGTCGGTAATGCTGGTCAGCATCTTACCGTTGAGGAGCAGGACCAGTGAGGGTCCTTTCATCATAACGGTCAGGGTGTTCTCTGCGGACAGGGTATGAGATCCGGGGATGAGGGAGCGGCTAACAAGGGTTGATTGCACTTCGTTGTTGTCCTCGCCAAGTGCTTCTTTGCTAATGGAGTAGGTTGCATCACCATAAAAGGCGATGCGGTAATCATAATCAAGGTTGCTGTCTCCGCGTACATAGAGTCCCAGACTATCGTGCTGATCTCCTTGCAGGAAAGAGAAGGTAGTGGTAAGTGAAAAATCGCTGTACTCTTTTGAGGCGCAGCGGGTGGGCATGCTCTCAATGAGTGGTTTGTGATTGGTGCTTGCCAGCAGGAGTCTTCCCTCACCGATTGTGCGAGTATAGCCTTCACTATTACTGATGGCCCAGCCGTTTTTGTTGTTGAGGAAGTAGTCGAAGCAGAGTATCTGAGGAGTGGGCTGAACCACAGGTGTCGGGGAGATACCAGCGGTAGGGGTCCCCCGCCGGGGAGAGGGCTTTTTGCTCTGTCCCTCTTCAATGATCATGAAAAACAGGACGCTTCCCGCGACGATGAGGAGCATCAGACATGTAGCCACTATGAGCAGGCGGCGCTGTTTTTCTACTTCGTTCTTTTGACTGGTCATGACCTGTCCTGGTGAAATGTCTACTGTACTACTTGCGGAGCCTGTATCCCCAGTGCCGGGTCCTCTCCGTGAGGGTTCTTTCCGTTACGTCCGGCAAATCTCTTCTGCGGACGGGAGAGCATAGCTGACATACATTCTATTACGAAGGGGAAGGAGAACGGTTTCTCTGGCCTTCCTCAAAAATAGCTAAAAAGTACCCTGGCGCTGGATGGCGGTGCCAGGCCAGGGTGCTTGCTGTCTGCCAGAGAGTGCAAGAGAGGTCTCGCAGATTCAGGCGGGTATTTTATCGGGAGCGGGATAGACCGCGATGCTGTGGAAATTCACGCCTGTCCCTGTTGATGTGTTCCCATTGCCGGCGAAAAGCCTCGTCTTCCCACTGAGGTACGGGGTACCGCTCACGTCTTTCACGGTACTGATCAACTGGTTGTTTACCAGCAGCGTGATGCTTGTCCCCTTGATGATCACGGTGAGCTGATTCTGTTGACCCTGGGGGCGCAAGGCTTTTGTAGTAAAGTCTAATAAGGTGCCTACTTTACCTTTGCCGGGATTTTCGGGATCAGGATAATACTTTTCGATATCGTAGGAATTATCCCCATAGATTGCGATGTAGTATCCGTAAAGCCCCTGGTTCTCTGCGGGAGACCGCAACAGAAGCCCGACCAGATCGTTTTTATCCCCCTGGGTCATGGTGAGCGTCAGGGTGAACATGGCATCGGCGGGAGGACTCTGTGGGAAGTCTTCCAGTAGGAATTTGTGGTTGGCCTCTTTCATCGAGAGCATATTGTTACCTACAGTAACGCTTACGCCTGACTTTGAGAAGGTATCCCAGTTGTTGTGATTATCGGCGAAGTTGTCGCTGAATAATGCCTGCGGGGTGGGAACAGCCGTCGGGGTCGGAGTGCCAGGCTGCGATGGTGTAGGTGTGACTTGTGCCTTGCCGGGATTATTCATGACACTGCTCCATAAAAGCAGGCCCCCACCACCCAGCAGCAGTACAACAGCCAGGATGATCAAAGCAATGAGTCCGCCGCTCAGACCAGTCCTGGGAGGTTGTTGCGGAGGGTAGGGTGATGGCGACGGCGTCGGTGATGGTGGATAGGGGTACGCGCCCGGCGTCGCGGGAGTTCCGTAGGACGGTGGTGCAGCCGGCGGGTAGGACGGCGATGATGGCGCGCTATAGACAGTCCCTGGAAGTGGGGGGGGCGGTGGGTAACCCGCTGATCCACCGTAGGACGTATTGCCATATGGCGAGCCACTGTAGTTCTCGTAAGATGGAGGTGCTGGCGGTACTGACGACGGCGCTGCTGGCTTGCCCTGGTTGCTACCGGCTATCTCAATGTAGTTGCCACAGTTACCACAGAAAGTCTGACCAGAAGCGAGAGGTGCGCCACACTGCGGGCATGTCTGAGTGGGAACATTCACGTTTGTTTTCTCCTGAACTATTCAGAACTATGATCTTTAATATCGAGATGAAGAGACTCTTTTCAGATCAAGACACCAGGATCATTGGTCATAGACCTGAGCGATAAGATTTCCCGATAGTGCTTCATCTGTTAAAGTATCCATTACAGCAGGGTTATCATAGGCTTTCCAAGATTATATCCTTTTATGAGATAATAGACAACAGGGATCTGCTTTTTTTTACAGGAAGAAAAGGGGATGCTGACAATGCTTGCTGCTCTCTTCTATGCACCAATGGATGTGCGTATGGAACACTGCCCGCAGCCACAGGTGGGGCCAGGCGAGGTGCTTTTGCAGGTGGCTATAGCCACCACGTGTGGAACTGATGTCAAAACATACCGTCGGGGCCATCCTTTGCTTTTCCGGCAGACGCCCGCCGGTTTTGGTCACGAGGTCGCAGGTATCGTCGCCGCTGTAGGAAAGGGAGTCACACAGTGCCGCGAAGGCGATGCGGTAGTTGTGGCAAACTCGGCTCCATGCTTACAATGCTTCTATTGCCGTCGTGGCAATTATAGCCTCTGTGAAGATCTGCTGTTACTCAATGGCTCATATGCTGAGTATTTGCTGGTGCCGGAGCGTATCGTGCGCCAGAATCTCTATCCGCTTCCCCCCCATACGTCGCTGATAGCTGCTGCGCTGACTGAGCCTCTGGCTTGTGCGCTACATGGTGTTGATGCCAGCGCGATCAGGCAGGGAGACACGGTAGTAGTGATAGGAGCGGGACCGCTTGGTCTGCTGCTGACTGCACTGGCCCGCTTGCGTGACG
>JADBKA010000260.1 GCA_014896635.1 Ktedonobacteraceae bacterium | reverse complement strand
ATGCTATGGACGAAGACAAAGCAGAACGCCGAAGCCAGGCGGGCCGGGTTCACCAAAAAACGCTCCAAGGGGTTGGACAAAGCACTGCGCGTTTCCTGAGAACTGGGAGAGCCGGGCCTGGCAATGATGAAGAAACATATTCATCATTATTTTTGCTAAAAAAGAAGTATGAGGAGGAAAAGTGACGCTAGAATCACGTACACAACACCCGTATCACATGTACGATGCGATACAGGCGCAGCCGCAGGCATTTGCCAGCGTGGTCAAGCATGTGGCTGGTGATGCGGAACGCATTGCTGCCAGGATGGCCGGCGCGCAGCGTATTTTTCTCATCGGCATTGGCACTTCGCTGCATGCTGCCCAGGCCGCCTATCACCTGTTACAGCATTATCATCTATCGACTCCTGTGCAGGTCATGCAAGCCTTCGACCTCGCGCTCTATGGACCCGCGCTCTCGGCGGAAGACTGTGTTGTACTCATCAGCCATCGTGGCACGAAACGCTACGGTCTGGCGGCCATTCAGCGCGCGAGAGAAGCGGGCTGCTATACCGTTTTAATTACCGGGGAAGGGGAGCCAGAGAGCGCCCACTATGCTGATGATGTCATCAAAACTGTGGCGCAGGACAGATCCTCAGCGCATACTGTCAGCTATATTGGCGCGCAGGCCGCGCTGGCAGTGCTGGCCGCAGCGTGTGGTCGCAGGCAGGGTGAGCCTGTTCAATCCACATTTTTAGAGGAAGAGATACCGGCAATCATGCGTGCGTGCCTGCATACTGAGGAGCAGGTCAGAGCACTCGCTCAGGAACGCCGGCAGCATCGCCGTATCTGGCTGGTTGGTGGGGGTCCTTCGAGCATCACCGCCCAGGAGATTGCACTCAAAATCAAAGAAACGTCCTATCTCCAGGCCGAGGGCATGACGGTTGAGACGATGCTGCACGGCCCGTTCCAGTGCGTTGAGCCGCAGGATCTCTTTGTGCTCATCGCACCAGCCGGACCGGCCCAGGAGCGCATGGGAGAGTTGGCCGCGATGGTTCAGGCCGTCGGAGCGCCATATGTGCTGGTTGATGATGGTTCAGCGGCAGCGCTGCGACAACAGGCGGTAGCGGTGATCAGTGTGCCGCCTGTCGCCGAAGCGTTTACCACCGTCACCGGCGTGATCCCGTTACAGCTTTGGAGCTATTACCTGGCTCTAGCTTGTGGCACCAATCCCGATGGCTTCCGCCTGGAAGATCCGCGTTTTGCCCGTGCATATCAACTGGCGCCACTCTAGACGAGAACGGGAGCGACACGGCACCTACTCGGACAGTGCCTCGACCAGTTCGCGCAGAAACAGCTCGGCGTCAGTGACGAGGCCGGCGGCCTGGAAGCTGCCGCGATCTGCGAGCTTGGTCACGACTGCCGGGTTGATATCTACAACAACAGTGTGGACATGCGCGGGGAGCAGATTGCCGGTAGCGATAGCGTGCAGCATCGAGGCGACCATCAGTGCCATACCCACGCCGCGTATCTCTTCGCGCATGCGTCGCTGCGCTTCGATCATATCGGTAATCACACCGGGCATCGGCCCGTCGTCGCGGATCGAGCCAGCCAGCACCATCGGTACCTTATGCTTGAGGGCCTCGTAAACGATCCCCTCACGGAGCAGACCGCTTTCGACGGCCTTTTCCAGCGAACCGATAGCACGGATGACGTTGATAGCCCGCAGGTGGTTGCGGTGTCCCCCCTCGACCTGCACACCGGTCTTGAGGTTCACACCGAGCGAGGTGCCGAAGAGTGCGGCTTCAACGTCGTGGGTGACGATGGCGTTGCCACCGAAGATGACCTGCACGTAGCCGCGCCGCAGCAGCTCGGCGACGTAACGTCCTGCTCCGGTATGGATAACGGCAGGACCGAGCACAAAGAGAATCTTCTCATTGCGTGCGCGTGTCTCTTTCATCTGGCGCGCAATTTCGTGAATCAGCAACACTTTTGCCTTTTCGGACGAGACATCGCTCTGCATAAAAGCAAAGGCTTCGCGCTCACGGTTGCGCTCAAAGGGACGGACGCGGATACCATCGTGGCCGGTCACGACTTCGTCGCCGACGCGCACCTCGTGCATCGGCTTGCCGTAGGCGCGTCGGCTGGCTCTGTCTATCACAATGGCAACGTCCATCTCGATATTTTCCACAGGCACCCACTGTCCATAGAGGCGTACCTCGGTCGGCAGGTTCGTTGTTGAGTAGAAGTTGTTTGGCAGTACGCCATCCTGCTCTACTCTAGCAGTCTGTGCATCGTCGCCATGTAGCAGTGCGGCGCCAAGCTGTTGCAACTCGGAGATAATCAGATCAAGCGTTTCGGAGTCGGGCGCTTCAACTTTCATGCGCACATAGCTGGGTTCGCTTTTATGGACGCCGACGTGCATCACTTCCACGTCAAAGTTGCCGCCGCGATCCATGATGATATCCCACGCGCGCGGCAGCGTCCATGAATCGATAATATGCCCACTCAATTCCACAACTTCATGAACGGTACTCATAAAAAAACTCTCTTTGTTCTTTATTTTAGAGACGAATGGCCGCCTCTGTTTTCTATGATAGATAACAATGCCAGTCTAAAGCTCCTGTGATAGATTGTCAAACCGGGAAGTGTGATGGGGCGTTGTACAACGTGAGGCGGGGGTATCTCGACTCCGCTTCTTAATCATCGGCGAACTTGACAGGCAGGGAGATCCTGCTATAGATATTGACATATTAACAGAATTTGTCAAAATGACAGCTATGGGCATTGATAAGCAAGAGTGCGAACAGGCAATTTTCTCTCGTGAGACAGCCAGCAGAACCGGCGACTCAGCTGAGCCGCCGGCAGAGGGTGGTATGGGATGGGATGGTCAGGATCGTGCGAAGGATGGTGGTTGACCAATATTGCAGTAGTGTAGCCCGGCCAGTCGCCACTCTCCCTGCTGATCAACGAACACCAGCGTGGTACGCAGTTGAGCGTTGATCGGGTTGCCGCGATAGCTCGCCTGCTGATCCTGGCGGCAGATCACGATGGCCGCCTGGTCGTATAGACGCACCTTAACCTCACTTAAATTGAGCGCGCTATACTTCATTTCGCCGGACTGATGGCGCTGGAGCCACTGCTGCTTACTCAGCATGAAGCCAAGCGGACCTATGCCGATGAAGTCATCGGCCAGCGTTTTCGCAATAAAAGCAGCGTCCGCGCGCAATTCGGCAGCGTTCCAGGCGTCTATAAGACGTGTGATCTCCTGTTCGGTGTGTTCTTGACTCATGATGGACTCCTTTCATTCTTCAAGCCATTGTGTAATTGTGTGTGGACTGGGATGTGATCAGCAAAAACTTCTCAAAGCTGCTCTTCGATAAATCGTGAGGTTGAGGTGTTAAGGGAATCCTGGGAAATCAACTCACCTGAGAAGATTCCTGCCTGTTCTCCGCTGCCTTGAGGCTCAGGTAGCGCCTTGTTATTGTCCCCATCAGCGCCAGCGCACCCAGGCCGACTAGTAGATGCGCTACCCGGATTAGCCAGTGCCAGTCGCCCGGAAGTAGCGTGGCCTGGGTCAATCCGAAGACCGGGACAATAAGTGCATATATGAGACTCACTGCCCCTAATCCCCGTAATCCCCCGGTAAGAAGAGCCACAACTGCCAGGATCAACAGCCCGAGTGCGACTGTTAAGCCGAACAGCATGTGCCAGTTGACCAGATCAATCTGAAAGATCCAGTACAGCAGGCCCAACGTCAGTGCTCCCAGGCCGGCTATTCCTATAATAGCCTGAACGATGCGTACAAACATAGTTCCTCCCTTAGAAACGTACTGTGATGATGGATTGATAAAAATCTATCTTAGCAAGAGATCTTTTCATTCAAAGAACCACTTTTCGGAAGAGTGTTCATACCTTTTGTCAGCATGACCAGTTGCTTCCATGATGATCTGCTTTCTTCGCCAGTCCTATCCCGGAATCTCTCCCTGTTCTTGCCGAGCGGCATCGCTTTTATGCGGGAGATTCCGCGTCTCTGGCCTGACCAGCCAGGCGCAAAGCACATTCGATGCGCTCAAGGTGACCAGCACTACTACACCAATGCTCATCTGCATCGCTGTCGCGGGCAACACAAACCAGGCGGCGCCGAGCAGCAGCGGACCTAAGACTGATCCCAGGCGCGCACTCAGATTGGAGAGCGCGCTGGCGGCGCCCATCGTTTCCCGTGTGCCAGCGCTCATCAGCAGCGTCTGATTCGGACCATTGAAGAGACCCAGGCCGACGCCCACCAGCAGGAGACGCCAGCTCAGATCGAGCGCAGATGTCGCCTGCATCAGGGCCAGCGAGAGCATAAGCGCGCCGACCAGGATCAGCCCGGCGCCTGCCAGCGTAAACGGTCTTGCGCCGTAGCGGTCCGTCAGATATCCTCCGAGCAGTCCTACAACGCCCATTCCTAGCGGCATACACAGCAGGATCAATCCAGCGGTTGACGGCGCGAGATGCTGTACATTACTCAGATTGAAAGGCAGCAGGTAATAAAGAGCGCCGGCCAGCGTTACGCTGCTCAGGAACGCCAGGAGACTCCAGAGAAACTGCGGATGCCGCAGCAGCGTTCCCATCCGGCTTAACGCGCTCTCACTCTGTGTTCCAGGCTGTCGCTCTCCCAGACTGATGCCGCGCAGACTGAGCAGTCCGAGCAGAGTGGCCAGCAGGCAGATCGGCACATTCACAAAGAAAATGACCGACCAGTGCCAGCGTGCCAGCAGTTGCCCACCGATCCCTGGACCGGCAATCCCACCGAGTGGAGCCAGCGAGCCGATCAAGCCCATAGCGCGTCCTCGCTCAGTTGGCGCAACCACCACCGCTGCCACCGCCAGGCCCTGTGTGCCGATCAGTGCTCCGGCGCATCCCTGGATCACTCGTCCCACTATCAGCAGCGGGAAATTTGTTGCCAGGCCACAGATGACGCTCCCCAGGCCAAATCCCAGTACCGCTATCAGGAATAGTGGCAGAACGCGGAAGCGGCTAATCAGCATACCACAGGGTAAAATCAGCACGGTGAGCGGGATCGTATAGCTCAGGATTATCAGCGAGGTCAGGCTTGCCGAAAGCCTGAACCCGCCTGCCATTGCCGGCAAGGCCAGTGCCACAATGGTTGCATCCAGGGCAGAAAGAAAGATCGAGAGGCCAACAGCGGCCACCGCCAGCCATCTATATTTAGAGAGCATCGTCTCCTCTTCCTTTCGATCCGATAGTGTTTGCAGGAAAACAGCATCGGATCAGGGTTTTATAGGCCGCTCAGATGAATGGAGTAATATGGCTCATCTCCCAGCCAGGCGAGCCACCACCGGAGCAAAGTTCTCGAACTGCCCGTCGTACACCTGGAAGTAGGAGTACCCATAGCGTTCTCGCAGTTCCAGCAGATGCTCAGCCGCCTGCTCGCTGCTCATTTCCCTTCGTGGCACAGGTGGCATGCCCGGCGGGGTAACGATATCCGTGCCGGTATCGGTAATCTTGAGATCATAGAGCGACTGTGCCAGTTCCAGATGTGCAAATCGCTCCCCCGCAGCCTCTCGTATCCAGGCCAGCTTCTCTTCTGGTGTCGCATCCGTCGGACCTATTCCTCCCTGCCTGCTTCGTCTGAACGCGATAGCGATAATATCGGCTTCACGAGCAGCCAGTGAGAGTAGTCGTTTGCCGGCGCCGGCGATAAAAATGGGTGGATGCGGCTTCTGGATCGGCCTGGGCAGGCTCTTGATCCCGCTCACTGTATAATACTTGCCGGAGAAGTTCACGCTCTCTTGCGTAAAAAATTGCTTGATGATCTGAACGCTCTCCTCAAGCCGGCTTACTCGTATTCCTCCGCTCTCGAAAGGAATGCCCAGTTGCGCATAGTCGTCTCCTTCAACGCCTGCGCCCAGGCCCAGTTCAAAGCGTCCGTCGGAGAGCAGATCCAGTGTAGCAACTTCTTTCCCTAGCAGGAGCGGGTGCCGGTATTCGTTACAGAACACATAGCTGCCTACTCGTAGCGTCGTTGTAGCCTCGGCGGCTACAGCCAGTGCTGTGAGAGGCATCAGGCCGCCATAAGAAGGGCGATCCGGCATTAACAGAGTTGCATACCCCAGTTCTTCGATTTTGCGCACTCGCGTCACCCACTCCTTGTGCGACCGGATGCTGGCACTGCTCTGTACTCCAAAGCGGAATGCTCGATGCATAACTATCTATTCTCCCTTCCTTTTTTCTTGATCAATCAATAACTGTATCTCATATCAGATCCGGTTAAATGATGATTGGGGAACACCCCAATCATCAGTATCCAAAGGGACTTGATATCATTTCCCGCTAGCGATATATCGTAGTATGGCGGGTTGTTGTAGTATAGAACGTGGCAGATGAAGCGGCATCACCCGGAATGGATGATTTCTGCGGGTGAGGAGGAGTAGGAGTTGGAG
>JADBKA010000005.1 GCA_014896635.1 Ktedonobacteraceae bacterium | reverse complement strand
GTTCAAAAGCAAGGTGCTTGTCTTCTTCTCCCGGTGTTCCCCAGTCGAGCATATAGACATCGAAGCCATGATGTACCAGGTACTCAACAAGACTGTTGCCTGGCTTGAGGTCGAGCACATAGAAACGATTGATAAGAGCGTAAGTCATTAAAATCGGCACAGGGAACAGCTTCTCACGTGCCGGTTCATAACGGTAGAGCTTCGCTTTATTTTTGGTCCAGACGACCTCCCTGGGAGTCTGACCGGTCTCGGCCTGGGCACCCTCCAGGAGGATCTTCATCCCTGTTCTGTATTTTTCCAGAATATTGCCGTTTGTAGGTACCTGGAATGGAATTTGCTCTTTTAGCATAAAGCTCTCCTCTCTGCTTGTGGTTTGCTGTTTACCTTGCAAAGTCTACCGCTTCTTTGCTGTGGTGTGCATCGTTGTAACAAAGTGTGTTGTTCGCCGGTGTGGGCGCTTTGTCTGATCAATCTCTTGCGAGATATTATTGCTCTTCCTCATGTGTGGTACTTTTCTTTGACCTTTTATGAGGAGTTGTCTGCCCTGTGGAAGATGTATTGGCATTGCTTTCCGCAGGCTCTCGTGACTCTCGCGGCTCTCGCGCTTCGATTTTTTCCAGCAGGTTCAGCACCCTGTCCAGCTTGTTCTCCACCTGATCGAGGCGCTTTTCCAGGCTGGCGACGCGCTCGGTAGTAGCCAGTTGATCGAGGCGCTTTTCCAGGCTGGCGACACTGGCAGCGGTGGCGAGCTGGCCGAGGCGCTTTTCCAGGCTGGCGACGCGCTCGGCAGTAGCCACCTGATCGAGGCGTCTGCCAAGCATTGACACTGTTTCCATCGTTGCCGCTTTTGCCAGCATGTCTTCAAGATTCTCCAGCGCATCCTCTGTCTTATCGACCTTCTCTTCCAGAGCCACGATCAATCCGGCAATGCGCGTGATATCCGAGATCGTCGGCAGCTGCAATCTTTTGAAGTATTCCTCGCTGGCCTGGCGGAAAGTCCTGGTGAGGCTGGCATAGCTCTCCAGGAACGGGCGGGTATAGGTGAGGAACTGGTCAGAACTGATAATCTGCTCTACGATTTTTGACCATTGTTCACTTGTCGCGTCATACCATTGACGGAAAAAAGTGAATGGATCGATGGGAAACGTCTCACCGGCCAGCAGTTTTGCCTGGGCCTCTTCCATCAGCTTCAGCCACTGCTTGCTCAGCCCCAAAGGATCGCCTCCCATCTCGGCGGCTTTGCGCCAGATCTCCAGCGTTGTTTTCAGCCAGAGCTGCCAGGCATCTTTGAGATCTCTGCCCACCAGCGGACTGGCTTTCATCTGTTCCTGGATATCGCTGACGCTTTTGACCCATGAGCGATACAGGCCGTAGGGGTCCGCTGCTACTTCCTTCGTTCCTTCGATAGCTTGCAACCATAGCCTGGAAGCTCGCTCGTTCCATTGCTGCCAGAGTTCTAAGGGGTCAGTAGGACTCCGAGGAGTTGCTCCATTGGACACTACACCACTCCTTCCTTTGCCTGAATGAGCGCGGGCGCTTCAGGCTGACTATTTCTCTCTATCTCTTTAACGAGTGAGAGGAGAGAGATGTTGTAGAGAGGTCGGAAGGCGGGAAACCCGGGGAACCCTACCTCCGACCCCTCTCTTTTTCTGATACTATTTAGTAGTTAGTAGCGGGAAAAAGGAAATCGTGGGAGGAAAAAGAACGCTCTCCGCCTCCCGGCAGGATATTCCTGCCAGGATTCCCACATATTTCCAGGTGTACTACTTAGCGAGGTTGCTTAGTGAGACTGCGCCAACGTGGCCTCCATCACCTGCTGCGTCCACTTCTGCCCAAACTCCAGCCCCTGGTGAGCCGACTTCTGTGCGGTCTCCAGCGCCTGGCTGGTGATAGAGCGAGTGGCTTCGGCAGCCTGCTTGTGGTAGGTGAGCGGAGCATAGAACAGATCGGTGTAAGCCTTGACATAAGGCAGCGAAGAGAGAATCTCCTGCTGCTCCTGCGAACGCTCTACGAGAGCCTGTGCCAGCGCCTGGCCCGCCTCGACATGACTTTTGGCGACCTCAACACCATTATCAATTACGCTCTGCACGAACTGGACGTTGCGTTTTTGCGCTGCAATAGCGCCCTCGGCAGCCGCCTGAATCAGAGGCTGTTTGTCCTGCTGCTGAACCTGCTCGCTGGCAGCGCGTATGAACTCTTCAGAAGCATCGATGTGGCTCTTGAGCAACTCGATGCTGTTGTTGAAGATGCTCTGAGCATAGCGCATGTTGCGTTCCTGCGCGGCAACAACGCTCTGTGTTAGCGTTTTGTTCGCTTCATACACGCTCTGGTTCAGCTTTTGTATGGTTTCGTATGCTTTATTTTCTGCCATGATTGTGTTCCTTTCTTACCTGTGTGCAGTCGCCTGCAAGCTACAGTGACGCATTATGTGAACCTGTTCCCTACTCGTCTTCTTTCTCGTTTGCGCGTACAGTTGGGCGAGCTGTATAGAGGTTGAAGAACGAGTTCATCATCCTCTGGTATTGATCCAGAGAATCTGCCCACAATTTCAGATAGGCCTCGCCAGCCTCAGTAATCGAGTAGATTCTGCGGGCCGGCCCGGTATCCGATGTATCCCAACTGGAACTGACAATCCCATCCTTCTCCATCTGCCGCAGCGTGCGATAGAACGTCCCGGGATTCATCATGCCGAAACCGAACGATGCCATCCGCTCCATCAGTTCATACCCATAAGAGTTCCACTCACGCAGCATCAGAAGAATGACAGGCACATGCCAGTGTTTTGACCATGCCTCTGTGACCGGATTCGCCGGCCCCCTGTTCCCATTTTCCTTTGCCATCTCGCATCTGCATCTGTCTGACTATCGGACTTGATTCCTTCAACCGACACACCATTGAGCATCTATATGCAGTTTACATATAGATGCGAGTTTTGTCAAGGGCCAGAAGGCGGAAGTTTTGTGAAAAATGACATTGTGACCCGATTGTGTGGCAGGCAGAGGATCATACTGGATGTTTGTTTCGGCCATATGTTATACTACAAACAGGTACTACAACACAGAAAAGTTACGTCAAGTGTAGGCCGTATTTATATGTATCTTGCTGCTAGATGCGTTCTGCATACAGGTGCAGAGAGCAGTCTGGTGCAGAGGGATAGTGAGCGGTTCGCCCGCAGCAGCCGGGCGGGGCGCCGCGTAGTTCGTGTTAGTTCATTGCAGCTCGCAGGGTAGTGTGGGTATGTACGTGTGTAGCTATTTTGAAGGAGGAGCATACTATGGACAGACGACTCGACGGGAAAACAGCGATTGTCACAGGCGCCGGACGGGGGATTGGCCGTGCGATTGCCAGAGATCTGGCGGCGGCGGGAGCCAGTGTCGTGATCAACTATGCGACCAGTGCCAATGCGGCTGAGGAACTGGCTGGAGGGATCAGACAGCTTGGCTCGCGGGCGCTGGTCGTGCAGGCAGATGTCAGCGACTACGACCAGGTGGGTGAGATGGTCAGGCGTGTCCTGGGAGAATTCGGGCAAATTGATATTCTTGTCAATAACGCCGGCATCAACCGCGACAAAATGTTCAAGAACATGACCAGAGAGCAGTGGACCGAGGTGATCCATGTCAACCTCGATAGTCTTTTCAACTGCACCAGGCAGGTACTCCCCTGCATGCTTGAACGCAAATATGGTAGGATTGTGAGCATCAGTTCGTTTGTTGGTCAGGCGGGAAACGTCGGGCAGTCGAACTACGCGGCTTCCAAAGCGGGGATCATCGGCTTTACGAAAACCCTGGCGCAGGAGGTAGGCCGTATGGGTATTACTGTCAATGCCGTCTGTCCTGGCTTTATCGAGACTGATATGCTGATGGGAGTGCCGGACACGATACGTCAGCGCCTGCTTGAGAGGATTCCGCTTGGGCGATTTGGCGCGGCGGAAGAGGTTGCTGCCTGCGTGCGATATCTGGTAACGGAAGGCAGCTATATCACCGGCCAGGCGATAGCCATTAATGGCGGAGTATACATCTAGTTTTAGTAGACTGCGGCGGATGCATCTCAGAACGCTCTCCCGTCATGCAAGTTATGTGAAGTGGTAGAATGGCAGGTGGAAAAAGCGGCCAGGTCGAATGACCCGGCGCGCAAAGGCTTTTTCCTGACAGAGAAGGAGCAAAAGTTCATGGTTGAACTACAGGATGCGGTTATTGTGAGTGGAGTGCGTACCGCCATTGGAACATATGGCGGTGGGCTGGCAGAGGTGCCGGCAGTCAAGCTCGGCGAGATCTGTATCAGAGCGGCTCTGGAGCGAGCCGACGTCAGGCCGGAGCAGGTAGACGAAGTGATCATGGGTAATGTGCTGCAAGCCGGTCTGGGCATGAATCCGGCCCGCCAGGCAGCTATCGGCGCAGGTTTACCAGTAACGGTCCCTTCCATGACCGTCAACAAGGTCTGTGGCAGCGGTCTCAAAGCTGTCATGCTGGCAGCGCAGTCGATCAGGCTGGGTGAAGCGGAAATCGTCGTGGCCGGGGGCATGGAGAGTATGAGTCGCGCGCCTTACTTGCTGGAGAAGGCTCGCTTTGGCTATCGTATGAACGATGGCGCGCTGGTAGACGAAATGATTCGTGATGGCCTGTGGGACGTATTTAATGACTGTCACATGGGCATTACGGCGGAGAACGTCTGTGCAGACTATCATTTGAGCCGTGAAGAGCTGGATCAATTCGCTCTGGAGAGCCAGCAGCGCGCAGTACATGCGATTGATACTGGCCTGTTCCGCGATGAGATCGTGCCAGTAGAGGTTCCTGGCAGGAAAGGTCCGACGATCTTTGATACCGACCAGCAGCCGCGCCGCGACACGAGTATGGAGGCGCTGGCGAAGCTGCGCCCGGCCTTCAAGCAAGGTGGCGAGGTTACGGCAGGCAACTCGTCGGGCCTCAACGATGGAGCAGCGGCTCTGGTAGTCATGAGCCGCAGAAAGGCCGAACAGCTTGGTTTGCAGCCGATGGCAACGATTCGCGCCTCTGCCTCGGCGGGCGTCGAGCCGCGTATTATGGGAATAGGACCGATCCCGGCAACGCGGCGTGCGCTGGAAAAAGCCGGTCTGCGCGTCTCGGACATGGACTTGATCGAAGCCAACGAAGCGTTCGCGGCCCAGAGCGTGGCGGTGGGCAAAGAGCTTGGTTTTGACCGCTCAAAGCTCAACGTCAACGGCGGGGCTATCGCCCTGGGGCATCCCATCGGTGCCAGTGGCGCGCGCATCCTGGTGACGCTACTCTACGAGATGCGGCGGCGCCAGGCGCGTTATGGTCTCTCTACCCTCTGCATTGGCGGCGGTCAGGGCGTTGCTTTGATCGTTGAGCGTTAAGCAAGTTCCCAAAAAAGGTCCAGGGGCGTACCCGCAGGGCGAGGGGCGCCCTCTGGCGGGGGCCTGCGAAGTCCCGCCGGACCCCAGTATTTTCTTCATTGGGAAGAAGGTATGGTGAGAAAGCATTATGGCGGATATATCTTCTCTGGAGCAGAATCCCTTCGAGGTCTGGAAGCGCCTGCTTGAGAATACCATGCAGATGGCCTCGACTGCCCCTGCCGGCCAGGAACGCGAGGAGAGCAGAGATCCCTGGATCGAACTGATCGACCAGCTCTGGCAGGCCAATCCATATAGCAGGATTCTGCCTATTGATCCGGGCGAACAGTTTCGCGCTTTCCAGCAGCTCTGGCTCGAATCGTTTAGTAATCCTCTGCGTCTCTGGGCCGGCTATAACGATTTTGTCAGGCAGTATACGCAGTTGATGACCGCAGCGACGCTCAAATGGTGGGGACATGGTCAGGACGCTGGCGCCGTCGTTGAGCCGGAGCAGGGGGATAAACGTTTCGGGGCGCCGGACTGGCAGCATAATCCGCTCTTCGATGCTTTGAAGCAGAGCTATCTGCTTACAGCTACAACACTGCTGAAAATGGCATCACAGGCGCAGAACCTCGATAAGCGCCAGCAGCGCAAACTCATTTTTTATTTGCGCCAGTTCCTCGATGCGATCAGCCCCAGTAACTTCCCCTTCACCAATCCACAGGTGATCCATGCAACCATCGAGAGCGGCGGCCAGAATCTGCTGAAAGGTACGGAGAATCTACTACGTGACATCAAAACCGGGCAGATCAAAATGACCGATACCGCAGCGTTTGCACCCGGACGTAATCTCGCTCTCACCCCCGGCCAGGTGGTCTACCGCAACAAACTGATCGAGTTAATCCAGTATGCACCGGCGACCGAAACCGTTTCCGCCATCCCGCTGCTCTTCATTCCGCCCTGGATTAATAAATACTACATTCTGGATATGCAGCCGGAGAACAGCCTGATCAAATTCCTGGTTGATCGCGGCTTTACCGTTTTTGTGATTAGCTGGAAGAATCCCGATGCGTCGATGGAAGGTATTGGCTTCGAGGAATACCTCACGCTGGGACCACTCAATGCGCTGGATGTGGTGAAGGAGATTACGGGTTCCGCACAGGTCAATGCCATCGGCTATTGCATCGGCGGTACGCTGCTGGCGATGGTACTCTCTTATCTGGCGGCGAAAGGGGATGAAACGATTCGCTCAGCCACTTTTCTGGTCTCTTTGCTCGATTTCAGCGAAGTGGGCGATACTGCCGTGTTCATTGATGAGCCGCAGGTGGAGTATATTGAGGGACAGATGATGCAGCGCGGCTATCTGGATAGTCGTTCAATGGCGGCCATGTTCAATATGCTGCGCGCAAACGATCTGATCTGGAGTAATGTTGTCAACAATTATCTGCTGGGGAAAGAACCTCCGGCCTTTGATCTGCTCTACTGGAATGCCGATGGCACGCGCATGACCCGTGCCGCCCACTCTTTCTATCTGCGCAATACCTACCTGGAGAATAATCTGATCAAGCCCGGCAAAATTGTACTGAAAGGGGTGCCTATCGACCTGAGCCGCATCCGCCAGGATATCTATGCGGTCGGGACGCAGCAGGATCATATTGTCCCCTGGAAAACGGCCTGGCGCATTGCGAAACTGGTCAGCGGCCCGGTGCGCTTCGCTCTAGGGGGCAGCGGTCACATCGCCGGAGTCATCAATCCGCCCAGCAAGGGCCGGGGCTACTGGGTCAGTGAGAAAGTCACCCGCAGCGCCGACGAGTGGTTTGAAAGCGCACAACACCATAAGGGGAGCTGGTGGACTGACTGGGTTGAATGGCTGAGGCCGCGCTGCGGCGAGCAGATCGTGCCACCTGCAATAGGCAGTGCCACCCATCCACCAATCGCACCGGCACCGGGGACGTATGTGCTGGAAAAGTAAAAGGCATGGCGTTGATGCTTGTAGACTAAACGCACCCACCGCCTGAGAGGATAGTGCTGCACCACAATAGCGGGCAGCGTCTGAATGCGCTGCCCACACCCCTGCTGTATCGTTAAAGGCCGTCGTTCTCCCTACAAAGCAATTGAAACGATTCAATTGTGATGCCACTGAAAGCTAACTAATCCGCTTTCTAAAAGAAAGGACGGTACTTGTTTCCCACAGATTATATAAGCATATAGACATTCTTACATATCATGTGTATACTATCAGCGGTTCCTGTGCTCCAAAAAAATATACATTTTTCAGAACCGAAATGTACATTGCTAGCGTAGAAGTGTGAAGGTATCTGACGGAGCATACCTGCTTTACTAATATGCGGCGATATCTATTAATCAGGTGGTTTTGTGCGAGGTATCTGTTATGATGGGTTTGATCTTTGTCTCATGGGAAAACTATGTTGCGGTGCAGTTTGGCAAGGCTATGGCGCAGACATATCGTCAGGAGTTGCTCAAGTTCACGGGGATGGCTCCTCTTATCAATCGTGCCTATCGTGACGAAGCTTTTTTGTATGGAGTGCAGGTTGTCAGTCGGTTGACGCATATTTCTGCTGATCTCCTGCTACGACAGTTCGGGCGGTACTATATCGTCAATGACCTGACGCGCCATCTATGCGCCTATCTGCTGACGCAGGCAGAGAACGCGCGTGACACGCTCCTGCTCATGCGTCAGGCGCACAAACAGATGTCTGTTAGCCCGGAGGGTCTCACGCCGCCGGTCTTCTCCTACGAATTTCTCAACATGGAAAGAAATCATTTGCTCGTCACTTATGAAAGCCCGCGTCAGCTTTGCGGCTGGTTCTGGGGAGCCGTTGAGGGAACGGCTGACCGCTTTGGGGAGCGTGTGCTGGTCAGGGAGCACAGTTGTGTGAAGCGAGGGGATGCGCAGTGCCGCTTTGAGGTCTATTTCCAGATGAATCAGGCTTCGCATCACTCGTCCGCAGCAGAGATGCGCGAGCAGATACAGAAGCAGCGTCCCCTCTCTGAAGAAGTATTACGTCTCCTGCCAGAGCGGGAGCAGGACGCCGTGACGTTGTTTGAATTACAAATGAAGCTTCAGCACCTGCCCGGCAGTTATGCGCTGCCTCGTCTCAGCTTGCTGCTAGAGGTAGTGCAGCGCTTGCAGTATACCGGGCTGGTTGCTACTACCGCCAGCCGCACAGGCGATGATCTGAGCCGCTGCCGCTATTGGCGTCTGCCGCTGGTAGGGGCCGGGTGAGCGAGTACATTGCTGGACAGTATGGCGTGTCATCTGATATGCTACTCTACAGCCGGGCAGCAGGCCCGGCTAAGTAGGTGGACAGAACGAATGAGAAGCGGGGTCCAGGGGCGCCAGCCCCTGGCGGGGCATGGGGTGTCCCCATTTCCCCCTTTTTCTCAATTCTAGGGTCCACCTACTTAGAATTGGAAAAGGAGCAGTATATGACGCGCCTGGTCCTGGTTCGGCATGGCGAAACTCCTGCCAACCGTGAGTTTCGTTACCTGGGCCTGCGAGATGATACGCTCTCTGAGCAGGGGGTATGGCAGGCAGAACAACTGGCTGTCGCACTGGCGCTCTTGCCAGTGGTAGCAGTCTACAGCAGCCCGTTGCGGCGAGCAATGGAAACGGCGCGACCCATTGCGGCCCGTCACCAGCTCACCGTGCAGGTAATGGATGAGCTGGTGGAAAGCAGTTTTGGCGCGTGGGAAGGTATGAGCAGAGCCGAAGTGCTGGCGCGCAGTCCGCAGGATAAACAGCGTCTCCTGGCCTGGGAGCGCGATATCACTGTCGCAACGCCTGGCGGCGAAAGTTTTGCTCAGGTGCAGCAGCGCGTACTATCTGCCGTTGAGCGCCTGACTCTACAATATCCATCTCAGACGCTCGTGTTGGTGTCCCATGTGGGGCCGATCAAGGTGCTGCTCTGTGCGGCGCTTGGTGCGCCGTTATCCTCGATGTTCCAGATCTTTCTCGATCCTGCCACAATCAGTGTTGTTGACTGGCATTCTCCTCGCCCCGTTGTGCGCCTGCTCAACAGCCATGCTCACATGGGGTGGGGTCAGGTCCGCTGGATGCAAATGGAGCCTTCATAGGCGTCAACTTAACAGAAAAAGGGGTCCAGGGGGGCAAAGCCCCCCTGGCGGGGAAGGTGGGTCCCCGCGCAGCGGGGAAGGTGTCCCCCGAAAAATTCTTTTTTCCTGTTTTTCTCTTTTGAGAGAGAAGGCATACCCCCGAAATCCCACCATCAATGGCGGGGCGACAAGTTGCTTTTCAGGGAGAGGCACTCCTTAATAAGTTGGCGCCAAAGGGGGTAGCTTCCCACATAAGTTTCTACGGGACACTCAGGAAATTGGTCCCATCTTTGTATAATGTGGCAAGTTTTCGCGTGTATAGGTTGTATAGTTTTTACTAATAGCGGTTACTAAGGAATCTATGTGGTTAGTTGTTCTCTTTAGCAGGAGTTCTTCATGCGGTCCAGTGTCCTAGATACATACCCGGTATCCCAGCAAGTCACACATCCTGTGTATCCCCCGGCGTCCCAGCCATTTCCTCAGCCGCAGATGTCTCCGCCGCCTCATTCTCCCCGGTGGTCCGCGCTCGCATCTGCGCAACGTTCGCGCCGCCGAGTGTTGTCTCCTCTAGAGGGCTGGACGACGCTTGTGCTGCTGGCGGTGGCGCTCTATAGTGTGGTTTTGGCCATGATCGCCGCGAACTGGGTCAGGCATAGCCCGCTGTTGTTGCTGGCTCCGGTGCTCGGTCTGCTACTAGGGTTAGGTGTAGCGAAACTGCCACACGTACCCCAATCCATCCTACACATCGGTTCGTGCCTGGTCGGCTACTGGTTCGCTGTCTGGCTGACGGCTTTTGCATTTCACATTTCGTGGGGGCAGGTGCTGCTCCATCTGCGCGATGCAGTCATTGGTGGCCTGACTTCTGGCGTTGTGCCTTCTGGCGAAGATGTTTTTTTCTTCTACCTGGTCTTTCTCTGCTTTTTTCTGGGACATTTTGGGAGCTGGCTGATCTATCGTGCGCATCTCCCCTGGCTGGTGGCGCTGGTCTACAGTTCGATTCTGCTGGTAAATCTCAACTATATCAAACAGAGCGGTACCTATCTTTATGTAGTCATCCTGCTGGCGGCGTTGATTCTGCTGGTTGCTCGCATGCAAATGGTTTCGCAGGTCATGCAGTGGATGCGCGAGGGTCTCTATATCAATCGCTCCTGGTTCAATGCGCTTATCTGGCGCTGTATGTCTATGGCAAGTGTAGTGATGGTGCTGGCCCTGCCGGCAGGACTGCTGCTGCCGGTATTGCAGCAGCCGGAAGACGGCAAGGCTTTCTGGGATAAGCTGGATAACGCGATTAATAATATCTCAAATGGTCATATATCCTGGCAAGATCCTGCTTCCCTCATTCAGCCCTTTACTAGCCAGGCAAACTTCTTTGGCGATCAACTGATTGTCTCCAATACTGTTAATCTTCCCACTGGTGAAGTGCTAAACTATAGCTCGACTCAACCACTCTATCTTGAAGGATTTACCTATAATATGTTCGATGGGCGTACCTGGACAACTTCGCTGACCGCCAGAGATGCTCGTGCATATCGTGCAAATGAGCAGCTACCGCTCAGTACAGATAAAGGGAGCCAGCAGTTGATTGCCGATATCACCGTCTTGCAACCGCCGGCGGGAACGAAATACTATATTTTTGGACCTGCCGAACCGATACGATTTTCCGTCCCGACCGTCATCTACAGTGATGGAACGACAGGAACATGGACGAAGCAGCAGCCTTTGATGAAAGGGGAACGCTACATCGTGACCTCGATTGCGCCTGCTGCCGATGCGCAGGGGCTGCGGGCGTTTCCGCTGCCGGCCAGCGACCGGGAAGGAATCTGGCAAGAAGGCTTAAGGAAGCTTGCTCACGCCAATCTCTACTTGCAGGTGCCGCAGAAACTGCCGCCTGTGGTAGAACAGACGGCAAAGCAGTGGACGCAGGGCGCAACCGATGCATACAGTGCTTTGAAAATGCTCGAAAGCCACCTGGGTAATCAAAAAGTCTTTACCTATTCGATAGAGAATGAGCCGATACCCCAGGGCAGAGATGTAGTGAGCTGGTTGCTGGAAAAGAAGATCGGCTATTGCACCTATTATGCGAGTGCGATGGCAATTATGGCCCGCCAGCTTGGCATCCCAACTCGCATCGTCAATGGCTTCAGCCAGGGCCACTTTGATAACCGGCAGAATCGCTGGTCAGTCATGGGCAGCGACGCCCATAGCTGGGTGCAAGCCTACTTCCCATCCTATGGCTGGATCAGTTTTGACCCGACGCCGGGCTATTCTCTGGGGGCCGGAGCCGTTCCACAGGTGACGCCCGCTGTCGCGGCGACACCGTCTGCGACACAGGCAACGCCCACTCCCTCAGCAACGCAGGCGGCAGCATCCTCGACATCCCCGACTCCTCCCGCTCAACAGCAGGACAGGCAGGGGGCTGGCAAAAATGCGAAGGCTCAGCAGGAGAACCCGCTGCTCAATCAGACAGTGCTGATTGTGGTTGCTGTTTTTCTCCTGCTGTGTTCGCTAGGAGTGTTGATCAGTGGACTGGTGGTCCACTGGTGGCGGAATCTGTATGCCGGATCGCCGTTTGTGTCGGGCATTTTCTGGCGCCTCTGCTGGCTCGCTCGCTGGCTAGGGCTGGCTCCTCGTCCCTGGCAGACACCCTACGAATATGGGAGCATGCTCAGTCGGCATTTCCCTGAGCACGCACAGCCACTCTGGTGCCTGACCGATCTTTTTGTGCGCGAACGCTGGGGCGCTCCTCAACAGGCACCACACGCACTGGAGCTGCAAGAGGTGGAACGCTTCTGGCCTGTCCTGCATCGCTCACTGCTGCGCGCGCTCTGGCAGAGGAAGCGGAGATAGCGCGCCACTGCTGCGAAAAACCTTGAGCCGGAAGAGCGATGTCGCCTCGCCTGCTCTCTGGCTGCCGCTGTCAAGAAGGATTTCTTTCGGCGCGAGCGCGCAGCAGCCAGCCAGCGATTGCGGTGAGCAGACTGATCCCTGCTCCTGCCAGCAGAGCGACTGTGGCGCCGAAATTTGAAGCCAGTCCGCCTGTAAACAGGTTGCCGATAGGGACGCTACCGGCGAACACGAGCATGTAAACGCTCATGATTCTGCCGCGCAAATGGTCAGGCGTGACCAGTTGTAGTGTTGAATTGGCAACTGCCGTAAAGGCTATCTGCGCGAATCCAACCAGCGTCACCAGCGCGATTGAGAGCGGATACCAGTGTGCAAGGGCAAACAGCGTTTCAAGCGCGCCAAAGGCAAGCGCGCCGAGCAACATCTGTCTGATCCCCGGTTTCTTGTTCCCCCATGCCAGCCAGAGCGCGGCGCCGAGCGCACCAAAGCCGAAGGCTGATGAAATCAGGCCAAATCCCTCTGGTCCCACTTTTAGCACTTCTGTTGCCATCAATGGTAGAGTGACATTGAAGTTAATGCCAAACAGTGAGATAAGACCTACTATTGCAATGATCAGGAAAACTGCCGGGGTGCGCCGGATGTAGGTAAAGCCCTCTCTCAGGCTCTTGAAAACTCCCTGCTCACTGCCGACGATCTTGCCGGACTGCGTAAAAAGCTTGCCGGAATCAATCAACACCAGTCCCGCGATGACGGGAATGAAGCTGATGGCGTTCGACAGAAAAAGCGGCGCTTCTCCAAACCAGGCGATAACCAGCCCGGCAATACCAGGCCCGACGATACGCGCCATGTTAAAGCTGGACGAGTTAAGCGCAATTGCATTAGGTAAATCTTTGCGCCCCACCATTTCGACGACAAATGCCTGACGTGTCGGCATGTCAAAGGCATTG
This sequence comes from Ktedonobacteraceae bacterium, assembly GCA_014896635.1. Next base: position 34,408 of record JADBKA010000005.1, on the reverse strand, counting down.
GTGAGGCCCAGCATGGCTGCCAGCACGAAAAGGTGCCAGAGTTGCACTGTATGAGTAGCAATCAAGAGCCAGAGCATAAATGCCTGAAGAGCGGCAAATGATTGCGTAAACAACAGGACGTTGCGCTTGGGCAGGCGGTCGGCCAGCACTCCACCGAAAAGCGTAAATACCAGGACAGGTAGGAACTGGAGCGCACCGACAGCGCCGAGCGCCCAGGCGCTCCCTGTCAATTGTAATACCAACCAGGCCTGTCCTGTAGACTGCATCCAGGTACCGATGAGCGAGATGAACTGGCCGAACCAGAAGAGACGGAAATTACGATGTTGTAAAGCCGAAAAGGTACGTAAAAGTCCCCCTTTCTGCCCCTCCACTGAGGCGGCAGGTGTTACCGATAATTTTTCGCGGGTAATTTGCATAAGGCGTTCATGTCCAATCCGTTTTGATACGTTTCAAACTCACAGGTGAGTAAAGAAAAATGTATAAAGTTTTCGATGCTTTGCTTTTAAAGCATCTGATTTTTTAATTGATTGCGCTTTTGCTCATGCTTTTTGAGCTTTTCGAGCAGAGAAGTTCGCATTTGCTGCAAGCCGGCAATTTTCTGCTCGATCAGTTCGAGTTGCTGGAGAATAAGTTCATCGGCGCGCTCCAGGCGAGCTATGCTGGCCTCGGCATCGGTTTCCTGCTGGTTGGCCTGCTTGAGCAGGTTGCGTTCTTCTTCCGCATGCAGGATCTCGCGGATGTCGTTCAGCGAAAAACTGAGCAGGTCGCGTAGTTCCTTAATGCGTTCCAGGCGTCGTATGTCTGCATCTGAATAGCGCCGGTAATTGCCTTCCGTCCTGCCTGTAGGTGGCAGCAGGCCGACTTCTTCATAGTAGCGCAGCGTGCGCTTGGTTAGACCGGTACGGCAAGCCACTTGCTCAATGGTATAGTATGCTGTACCGCCAGCATGAGCTTCTTCTGATGCTTGTTCGGGTCTGTTCTGCATAAGAATTCCTTGCTCTCACAGGGAAGAGAGAAGAGAGGATCTGACCGGTTCTCGAAGACATTCTTAGTATACGCCATGATTAACGTTTACGTCAAGGTTAAGAGATGAGGGTGTCATGCTTATGATACAATAGGGGAAAGCGTTTGCTGGTCTCGAAGGAACCAGAGTCATGCTCATTTACACGAGGATGGGGGGTATTTATGCACGACACTCTATCTTCTCTGGTAGAAAGAGCCTTGACGGGCAATCGGCGCGCTCTGGAATTCTATTTACGTGATAACAGTCGTTTACCGGGACCGCGTGCGAACCTGGAACTTGCCTATGATGTAAGTCATCTCCTGGCCGCTGCGATTCCCCGGCATCCTGACAATGTTTACGCTCTTCTCAATTATCTTGCCAATGGTGATCGTAAGCCAGTAGCCAGCAATACACCCGCTGAATTTACAATGCTCTGCGGCGTTATTGCCTATGGTGTCTGTGCTGCGGCCCATACTGACTGGCGTGATGAAACTTTTCAGATTCTCAATCATTATGCCTGTAGTCCTTCCTGGCGCGTGCGAGAGGGTGTGGCAATCGCTTACCAGCAATTGCTCAATGCAGATCCTCAGTCAGCACTTGCTCAATTGCTCAGGTTAGCGACGCAAGGGGACTGTTTACAGCAGCGAGCGGCTGTGGCGGCAGTCGCCGAGCCGCCGGTGCTCTATAACGCTGATGTGTGTGCCGCCGCGCTTGAGATCCAGCGTATTGTGCTGGAGCGTTTGCGAGCCGTACCCGCAGATGAACGCAAGAAAAATGAGCAATTTCGCTTGCTGCGTCGCACCCTGGGCTACACATTGAGCGTAGTGACGGCAGCAGAGCCTGAGCGGGGATTCGCGTTGATGCGTGAATGCGCTGCCTGGCAGGACGGTGATATCCGCTGGATTTTGCGCGAGAATCTGGGGAAAAAGCGCCTGGCGAAGTTTGTAGAGGAACGCAAAAACGTCGGCTCCCTGCTGGAGCAGAGCAGGGCGCGCTCACAGCAGGACTTGCTACCCGATCCCCAATCTTCTCCTCGCTCTGAAGATGCCCGTTGATCCATTATCCGCTTTGTGATAAGATGGCTTGCCAGTAGACAGGCAGGTGCAAGGTCGGCTAAGCCTTACCGGTTGTTTGTCTTGCCGCGCAGGTAGTCCTGTACAGAATACGTATACAAAGGGTAAAAATGGCAGGTAAGGGAGAACAGGGAAAGGGATGTCTCAGCCTTTCTATGTGATGACGATTCCGGGCCTGGAAACCCTGGCATTTAGCGAAATTCGTGCGCGAGACTCCACCGCTGAACAGATCAAGTTCGCGCGTGGGATTGCGCTTTTTCGTACTGACAAATCGGCAGGTGAACTGCTCAAGCTGCGCACTGTTGAGGATGTCTTCTTTCTGCTGGTGCATATCAAGACACTGGGACCTGGGCGGGATGCGCTGCGTGTTCTGCACAGTGCTACACTCAAGGCTGATATTACGGCGGGCCTTACCTGGTGGCGGCATGTGCATAAAGGTCGGCAGGCACGGACATGGCGCGTTGTGAGCCAGATGAGCGGCAGGAGTGATTTCCGCCGTATTGATGCCGGGCAAGCTGTCAGTGATGCCTTGCGTAAAGTCATGCCGCGTGGCATGCGCCTGGTGGATGATCATGCCGACCTGGAGATCTGGCTCTGGATCAGCGGCGGCCTGGTGCTGATCGGTGTGCGCTTGAGCGATGCCACTATGCGCCACCGCGAGTACAAGCGCGAGCACTTGCCTGCATCGCTGCGTCCCACTGTTGCAGCCGCCATGAGCTGGCTGGCGCGCCCGACAGCGCAGGATGTTGTGCTTGACCCCATGTGTGGCGCCGGCACGATCCTTATCGAACGCGCTTTACTCGCTCCCTATCAGCGCCTGCTCGGTGGTGATATACGCGATGAGGCGATAGCGGTGGCCGAGCGCAACGCATGGGCTGCGCATATTGAGGTGGAGTGGCGGGTCTGGGATGCTCGTTCGCTGCCGCTTGGTGACGCCAGTGTGACTCGCCTGCTCACGAATCTGCCCTTTGGTAAGCAGATTGCAGCTGGAGAAAATCTGCGCGATCTGTATGGTGCGCTGCTGCGCGAGTTCGGGCGCGTCCTGACGCCTGCCGGGCTGATGGTGACATTAACCAGTGAGGATCAACTCTGGAATACACTGCTGCACGATCAGGGCTGGCGTGTGGTGAAGAAGATGGTCCCGGTGATACTCGGTCAGCCTGCCAGCATCTTTGTTGCTGAGCATAAATGAGTCCTGTCGTGATATAATAGATAGTTATAATGCAGGAAAAAGTGTCAGGGGAGAAATCAGTAGATCTCTGAATAGTTTGGAAAAGAAAATCTGAGAGAAAGAGAGCACTCCATTGGCTAACGCAACGACTGCCGATTTCCGTAACGGCATGGTAATACGCTATAACGGAGAACTGTATATCATTACCGAATTCCATCATGTCAGTCCGGGCAACTGGCGCGCGTTTGTGCGTACTCGCTTGAAGAACCTGAAAACCGGGCGCGTGATCGAACAGCGATTCCGCGCAGGAGAAGAGATCGAAGAGGTGCGTGTCGAACACCAGACGTGGCAGTTTCTCTATGTTGATGGCAATGATTACGTCTTTATGAATACAGAAACATATGATCAGCAGCCCATTCCAAAAGATTTGATCGGCGATGGCGTGAAGTTCCTGAAAGAAGGGGATGAAGTGGAGATGCTGGTTGATGGCGAGCATATCGTTGCCGTCGAACTGCCGAACTTTGTCGAGCTGGAAGTTGTTAGCGCCGAACCCGGTGTGCGCGGCGATACCGCAACCAACGTGACCAAACCGGCAACGCTCGAAACTGGCGCCGTTGTCAACGTGCCGCTGTTCGTCGAGCCTGGCACCAGGATTCGCATTGATACACGTACCGGCCAGTACGTGGAACGCGCCAGGTAGGGCAGCTTTTGCCGCTGCCCTTATTTAGCACTGAGGTGGGCGATGAGGCTCCACAGATGGGGGCCAAAGACGAATAATCCGATGATCACAGCGAGCACTGCATTGATCAGAACTGCCCCGGCTGCCACATCTTTCGCAATTTTTGCCAGGGGATGATACTCAGGTGACGCCAGATCGACGCATAGCTCCAGCACAGTGTTAAACATCTCTGCCACAAAGACGCCAGTAATTGCGACCAGGATCAGCGCAAATTCGACAGGTGAGATATGCAGCCAGATTCCTGTCCCGATTGCAGCCGCGCCCATGGCGACATGGACGCGCGCATTGCGCTGCGTACGCAACGCAAATTTGAGGCCGTTCAATGCGTAACCGAAACCGGCGATAAATTTTCGCCATTCACTCTCTTTTGCGTGTTGTGATAAAGGCGTAGACGGAAGTTGATCTATCTCCATGGGTCAGTTCTTCTGTTCGAGCGAGAAAATGACGGCGTTTTGTATGCCGATCATTGCCTGGTAGCCTGCTTCAGTCTGATCATCGTAGCCGATCAGGTGCAAAACGCCGTGTGAAAGCAGGTAGAGCAGTTCGCGGGCAGGGGCGTGTCCGGCGGCAGTGGCCTGCTGAACGATAGTAGGCCAGGATACCACAATATCACCTAAGTTTAGCACAGGGCCGGGCGGTGCCACAAACTGTTCGGCGTCAGTGCTTTCGTTCTTTTCTGGCTGCCAGAGTTGATCAGCGGGAGCCTGGACCAGCGGCGCATTAAGCAGCGGAAACGAGAGCACGTCGGTAGCCTTATCCTGCTGGCGATACTGCCGGTTCATTTCGCGTATGCCTTCATCATCGGTCACAAGCAGCGTCAACATCACCTGTTGTGTAATGCCTGCGGCCCGTAACGTACGCTGAACAACATCATCCAGATTGATGCTTTCAAGCGCCTGCTCGACGGCTCTCCTTTGCTGATCATCGTCGATATTGATGTAAAGCTCGATGAGCGGGTGGTCTTGCACTGTTTTCCTCTCTCTACTGTGAAAAAGAAACCTCCACCTCTTTGAGTGTAAGAGACGGAGGCGCACATGCTTTTTAGCTTTTACGCATGTTTTTGCGGCGTCGTGCAGCTTCTTTTCTCTTACGCTTCACACTCGGCTTTTCGTAGTGCTCGCGGCGGCGTGCTTCGGCAAGGATGCCATCCTGTTGAATTTTACGGTTGAAGCGTTTCAGCGCGGTCTCAAACGATTCGTTTTCGCCGATCTTGACTTCCGACACCAGGAATCCCCCCTCTCGCGGCCTGTTTTCGCAGCAGAAGAAGGACACAGCCCGCTGATGTTCCACTGCGTTGACCTGCGCAGCAATTATAGTGTAGCCTTTATTCGCATGTCAAGGTTTGCAGACAGCTATGGCGCCGAGGTTTGTTTGCGAACTGGCTGGCTGGCTGCTCTTCTGCCAAAAGCAAGCAGGAAGACGAAAAAGCCGATAATCAGAATGCTAAAAAAGGTAATGGTGCGATCCAACAGGATCGCCGCTGCGGTAAGATTGGCAAGATTGACGAGGCTATTCCCTTGCGAGAACAGCGCGATCATCGCCGCCATGCCCCCTTCTACCAGTCCAACGCCGCCGCCAGTCGTGGGAATAGCGGTGAGCAGTGACTCCCCCAGACCGATGAAAATGGCAGCAGCCAGAATGTGCAGCAGACTTCCCCCAATCAGATTAAGCGAAAGCGCGACGAAGAAGAATCGCAGTGCCTCACACGTCCAGACGCCCAGCGTCAGGATGATCAGCAACGGCATCCGGCGGAACGACCCCAGAGTGCCTTCGTGGAAGTGATAATACTGACTGCGAAAACGTGTTGGTACAAGGTGCGCAATGGCCTCGCGTGCTCGCCGCAGGACAAATAGACCAATCAGACCTGCAACCACTATTGCTAATAGCACTTGCAGGCTGGTAAAAATCTGAGGAGGAAGATGCTCGTGCAGGCTGACAATAACTGCCGGTATAAGGAGTGTGAGCAACATCGCCAGGTCTAGAAATCGCTCGGCGATCACCGTGCCAAAGCTGCGTGTGGTAGGAACACCGGTTTCTTGCCGCAGCAGGTACGCGCGATAGATGTCACCCAGCTTTGCCGGTACTATCGTGTTGGCGAAAAATGAGATGTAGATGATCTCCACCAGCTTCAAGTGTCCCGGTAACTGCACACCCTTATTTTCTGTAAAACCAGCATTTTGTAGAAGAATACGCCAGCGCAGCGAGCGCATGATGAAAGAGCAGTAGTATATAAAGAAAGCCAGCAAGAAAAAGAGCAGGTTGGCACTGAGAATCGCTTCTCCGATCTTACGCGGATTGATGCTGGCTCTTTGAGCAAAAATGACCAGCAGGATAAGCACCACCGCCAGGGGAACGAGTGTGCGCCAGTTGAGGAACCGCTTGCTGAGAGAGAGCTGTTCACGTGTGATTTCTGGTTCTTCCTGTCCTGTGGCCTGTTGTCCCTGCTGTAGCAGTTCTGATTTTTTCTTCTCGATTATTTCAGATGTACCTTCAGTTATGGGAAGCACAGGAGTTTTATGGATATCCTCAGTGGACAAAATCCCCTCCAGCTCTACCTTTTACAAACGTTTGTCGTTACGCTTTCAAGACGTACTACCATGACAATCAGTAACGCAAAAAGGTTGGCCATACTATGTACATACAGGTTATCGACGAAATTGTGTGCGCAGACTGTAATCAGCGCAGCCAGTAATCCCAACGCCAGCGCTCTGTCGTTGCTGAGCCGTCGCAGGCGAAGTTTGCTGTGATCAGCCATCAGAACAGTAATTCCCTGGCGAGGTCTGGCCCTGTCTTCCTTCAATGTCTGCCATGCTTTATTAATGCGGCGCAGTGAACGTCCGCCGGTGATAAAGACCGCCAGCAGGAAGTACAGCAGGGAGAGCAGGCCACCAATGCCGGCCTCTGCGGCCATATTGATATAGTAGTTATGGGCATGCCCCAGCGGCAGCTTGAAGATGCCAGGAGCGTATTGAGGATAGGCTGTTGCATAATTGCCGATGCCGACGCCCAGCAAGGGGTGATCCATAAACATGTGGATACCTGCAACCCAGTGAGCCAGGCGCTCAGAGTTCGCGTAGTTGTAATGGCGTGGCAGCGTAAATGAGAGATTCGTCAGGCCCGCTTTCTTGAGCAGCGGTATGAGCAGGTGGTCCGGTATCAGGCCGGCCAGGTAGAGCGCAAGGGCGCAGAGCGCAAGCAGGCCAAACATCCCCCAGAGCGGGCGCAGGCGGGGCATTCCTGACGTGACCAGAAAAACGCATGCCAGCCCGATAGCCAGCCAGCCGCCTTTGGATTGTGAAAGCAGCTCGGCGGCAGCGAGCATGATAGTAGTACCACCTGCCAGAATGCGCGTCTTCCAGTCTGCGGCAAACAGCGTCAGTCCCAGGGCAATACCCAGACCCATATTGATATAGCCCGCGTAGGGATTGGGCTGATCAAAAGTGCCGTAGACGCGCAGGGTATTATCACGGACAAAAGAACTGGGGCCGAGATCTAGAAAGGCTTGCAGATAGCCGAAAAGTGCCTGTGAGATGGTCGCTAGCAGGATCATGACCACGAGTATCCAGAGCTGGCGGCGTGTGTGAAGATACTGTGCGCCGAGTAGCAGAATGATCAACACCTCCAGCCATTTCACCAGCTCTTTGACACTCAGCAGCAGATCGGTAGCCACCACCGTCGAGAGCAACATTGCCAGCAGGAGCGCGAAGATAGCGAGGGCAAGAGCACGCGAGATAGCCGGAGATTCGCGGTCCAGCGGTCCGCCAGGCGCGATTTTTTCTGTGAGGCGGCGGAGCGTGAAGCTCAGCAGCCAGCTTGTGGCGAGGAGCAGGGTGAGAATATCTGCCGCGTGTAGCCCGCCTAGATTCGCGGGGTCCAACGATCCCCAGGCAACCGCCAGCGGCATCAGGTACAGAGCGATGCATGAGCGCAGCAGCACCCAGATTGTCACCAGCAGATAGAGCGGCAGGCGAATGTTCCAGTATTGCCCGGCAGGCAGCACCAGCAGGCAAAAAAACGCGCACAATACAGCAAACAGCCCGGCGACGTTTGCCAGGTGAACACGCTCGCTCACAAAACCATTGATCTTTTTTTGCAGCGACTCATGCAGCGCCTGTGTAGTTCCGTTTGCCTCTATATGCTGCATCTCATCGCCTATCCCTTCTCTAACAGGTGCCGTGCGGCCCGTTCAAGAAATGGCCGATAGCTGAGCAATACGCTGCCTGAACCACTCGATGCTGCGGCTCAGCCCTTCTTCCAGGCTCATCTGCGGCTGCCAGCCGAGCACACGCTGCGCCTTCGTAATATCAGGGCGGCGGCGCTCAGGATCATCTACCCGCTCAGGTTCAAAAAGTATACGCAGCTTCTCGTTGCTCTCTGGCGCTGCTGTACAGAGGCGTAGGATTGTCTCGGCATATTCGAGTACCGTGTGCTCTTCAGGATTGCCCAGATTGAATACTTCACCTGTTGTATCAGGGGAAAACATTGCCCGCAGCAGGCCCTCTACCAGATCGCTGACATAGCAGATACTGCGCGTCTTGCTGCCGTCGCCATAAATTACCAGCGGCTCCCCACGCAGCGCCTGCGTGATGAAACTGGGGATCATGCGCCCATCATCAAGCTGGCTGTTCGGGCCGTAAGTGTTAAAGATGCGTACGATACGGACGTCAGTCTGGTATTGCCTGTAATATTCCATTGTTAGCGTTTCACCCAGGCGCTTGCTCTCATCGTAGCAGGCGCGAGGTCCAATGGGATTGACATTCCCCCAGTAATCTTCCGTCTGAGGATGGACCAGCGGATCGCCGTAGATCTCCGAGGTCGAGGAGATCAGAAATTTTGCGTTCTGCTGGCGTGCCATTTCCAGCATGCGATAAGTTCCCTGGCTGTTGACCAGAATGGTTTCAATGGGATGGCGAAAATACCCCGGTGGACTGGCCGGACTGGCCAGGTGAAAAATAGCATCGGCCTGGCTATGAAAAGGCTGAGTCACATCATGTTCTAAAAAGGAGAAACGTGGATGCCGGCGGAATTCTTGAATATTTTCTTGAGATCCTGTAATGAAATTATCAACACAAAGAATATGATGTCCCTCTTCCAGCAAGCGGGCGCAGAGGTGAGAGCCAATAAAACCTGCTCCCCCGGTTACGATGATTTTCAAGGAAAAAGACCTCCAGCAAAGATCAGCAACTCCTGGTTGTAAACTCCAGTTGTTATGCCTACATGGCAAGACGAGCCGGGGATAGGAAGGTAACGACTCTAGTAGCTACGACAATAGCTAACCATAGCTCTTCCAGGTGGACCGGTTCTATGCTTCATCCTGCGCGTGCCGGCGTCTCCAGCGCTGGTAAAGCGCCTCGTCTCCCCAGCTCAGAAACCCGCTTGTGGCGAAGCCGTGAACAATTGTGACGGCCAGCAGCGAGCGTGGTGTGGGCTGGAATAAATAAACAGAGCTAAAGACGATACCTGCCAGGCCCACACCGGCCACACTACGCCAGTTCCACTTGCCCAGACGGTGATAGAGTGTGTAGACTGCCGTGCTGATGAGCCAGCCTAGCGCAGGCCAGCCCGTCCAGGCCGTGATGATCTCCAGCATAAAACCGCGAAAGAAGAGCTCTTCTACCGGCGCGTTAATGAAAAGATAGAAAAAACTCTGGAAGATCTGATCGCTTTTCGTCGGACGGCGAAACCAGGGACCGACAATGTACATACGGTAGAGTATGGAGAAGGCTGCCATGATCATACCGATAATCAGTCCACTCAAGAGTTGCAGCGGCACATCACGCAGCGTCAGACCAATAGCTGAGAGCGGCTGGCGCACAACCGTAATATAGATCAGGGGAACCGCTCCCATCGGGAGAATACGCATCAGCAGATCCGGCCTCATCCAGCGCCATGAATCGATCACTGTCGAGTATGCCACCTGCTGGGATTTGATGGACGACACCTTTGAACCTCTCCTGGGTAGAAAAATTTTTGCTGTTCTGGTTGTTGCCATGAATTATACTGGCTTTCTATCAAGCTGTGTTAACAATATGTTAAGTGATGCTTAATTAAGTGTAATAAAAAAGATGGCTCCTGTCCAGTATAACTCTGCTGTTTCTGGCACTGCACAGTTTGAGGACTTCCAGGAAAACTCCACTGTAGGATGTACGCACTCCACGAAGCCCTTCGCCAGCAAATGTGACATAGTTCATATAGCCTTAATGAACAGGCCCTTTTTTCATCCGGCGCAATTGCGCCAACCCCTCTTCAACCTCCTGGCGCGGCAAATCGCCACTCTGTAAATCGAAATCATTCTTTTTCAGCAGGCGCATGTAAAATTCGATACCACGTTTGACCAGATCGGTGTCACCTGGCATATCTTCAAGCATCTCAAAAAGATAGTCTTCTGCTTTACTGTAATGTCCCTGTTGCTCATAATAGGCAAAAAGAGCATTTTTGAGAAAGTGCGGCAGATCAAAGTCTTCTAATTTTTTGAGTAAATCTGCTGTATTTCGAGTAATCTCCATTTCATCTGCCACTGGTTCTCGCAACTGAACTTCGAGTAAGAGGAGTAGCGCCTTGATATAGCGATAATAGCTTTCTTTACTCTGTCCCATTGCTTCGTAGATATCGCCTTCGTTTTTGAGCAGGAAAGCGGCCCAGAGGCATGATTCGACGTTCAGACGACCCATAGGCGAGAGAATGGCAAGCAGCATTTCGGGGGAGAGCGTGTCGATGAAACGGGAAGAGAGGCCAATGGCCTGCAAAAGCAGATCATCAATATGGATGAGCGCATCCTCCTGCCGGTTGCGCTGTCGTAGACCGAGAATGATGGAGAGTTCGCGGCCAAAGCGTTCAAAAAGGCGCAGAATATAGTCTTTATTGATCATGCCACTTCTCTCAAGAGCTAAAAAGAGCGATTCCTCACCTGGAAAAAAAGGGGAGATGCCTACCCTGCCACCCTGCCTCGTGAGAGCCGCCGCGCGACCTCGCGCGACCTCTCGTGCTCCCAGATGGCTTTCCCCTCGTTTATGCTGAGAGGCGCTGAATGGCCTCGTCGATGCGTTTCATGCAGACCTCGCGGCCCAGCACCTCCATCATCAGGAAAAGCGGCGGAGTGGCAGGACTGCCACTGACTGCTGCACGCAGCGAACCGAGAACCTGGCCCGGCTTGAGCGCGAGTCGAACTGCCAGTTCACGGATCGGTGGCTCCAGCGTATCGTGTTCCCACGAGGCCAGTCCGTTCAGTATGCTGCGCGCCTGTACCAGTACCTCGCGTGTCCGCGCTGCATCCATGCCTTTCTGAATCAGCAATGATGTATCGTAATTCAGATCTTGCAGGTAAAAGAATGCAATACGCTCTGCTGCTTCGCCAAGCGTTTTCATCCGTTCTTGCTCAAGTGCCAGCACTCGCGTGGTATATACCATGTCAAGCGGGCGCGGCACGCTGTCAGGCAGCCCGCCTTCGGCCTGTGGCCGCTCCAGGTAGGGAAGCGTACGCTGTACCAGTTCATCGAGCGGCAGTTTGCGGATATAGAGACCGTTCATCCAGAGTAGCTTGTCAGGATCGTAGATGCCGGATGCCACACCAACGCGATCCAGTGTGAAAGCGCGGATCAATTCATCCTTTGTGAAGATCTCTGTTTTGTCGTCGTACGACCAGCCGAGCAGGGCCAGGAAGTTGAAGACCGCCTCTGGCAGGTAGCCTTGCTTCTTATAGTCTAACCATGTGGGAGCGTTGCGCCGCTTGGAGAGTTTCTTTCTGTCCTTACCAAGCACGTTCGGAACGTGGTAGAACAGCGGTGGCTGCCAGCCGAGGGCCTGGTAGAGCTGAACGTGGAGCGGGGCGCTGGATATCCATTCTTCGCCGCGCAGGACATGCGTAATGTTCATCAGGTGATCGTCAACCAGGTGCGCCAGGTGGTAAGGGGCCAGGCCGTTTGATTTGAGGATGATCATATCGTCCAGATCACTGTTTTTGAACACCATGTCCCCGTGTAACTCGTCGTGAACGATGGTCTCCCCCTCAAGCGGCATGGCGAAGCGTACCGTGTAAGGGAGACCGGCAGCTTCATTGGCGGCTCGTTCCTCAGGACTCAGATAGCGGCAGCGGCGGTCATAGCGCGGCGGTAATTTCTTCGCCTCTTGCTCCTGGCGCACCTGCTGGAGTCGCTGAGGGGTACAATAGCAGCGATAGGCATGGCCACTGGCAATGAGCTGGTGGGCATAGTGCTGGTAGAGTGCTTTGCGCTGCAACTGAAAGTAAGGGCCGTAGAGACCACCGATCACAGGGCCTTCATCGACATCCATTCCAAGCCATGCCAGACCTGCGGTGAAGTCTTCAACCGAGCCTTCTACGGTACGGGTGATATCGGTATCTTCGATACGCAGGATGAATTGCCCGCCCGTATGGCGTGCGTAGAGCCAGCTAAAAAGGGCCGTGCGAAAGCCGCCGATGTGCTGGAATCCGGTAGGACTGGGAGCGTAACGCAGGCGTGCTGGCCTGATTGTGGGCTGCGTCTGCTGCTGCGCTGGACGGTTGTCGATCTGTGTCATGCTTCGTGAAACTCTCCTTGAACAACTCTCGTAACTACGTGACCCTGGACATTTTAGCATAGAATGGGGTCAAATGCACCGGTTGTGATACGCAATTTTTCTGAAAGGACCATACCTACATGTCTGTTCTTCCGCCATCACGTATGGCTCGTCTGCTTCCTGCTTCCGCTGCCGTCTCGCCGTCTGGCGTGCTCCATATTGCCGGTCATGCCGTGCCAGATCTGACGCGGCAATATGGGACACCACTGTATATTTTTGATCGTGCGACGATAGTGAACGCCTGCCAGGCGTATCTGCGAGCGTTCCAGACGGAGTACCACGCCTCTGAAGCGCGGATCATTTATGCTGCCAAAGCCTACCTGTCGCCACTGGTAGCGCAAGTGGTTGCTGAGCAGGGGTTGGGACTGGATGTGGTGTCGGGAGGCGAATTAGCTGTTGCGCGCATTGCGCGCTTCCCTATGCAGCGTATCTCCTTTCATGGCAATAATAAGACAGAAGAGGAACTTCGCCTTGCATTAGAGCTGGGTGTGGGCCGGATTGTGCTGGATAACTGGAGCGAGCTGGAGCGACTGACACGTCTGGCCGACGAGGTGGGCTGTTATCCCCGTGTGTTGCTGCGCGTGGCACCCGAAGTAGAGACTGACACTCATCGCTATTTGCAGACAGGCCATGCCTCGGCCAAATTTGGCTTTCCTCTGAGCAATGGTGAGGCCAGAGCTGCGCTGCTGCGCATCTTGCACGACGAGCGGCTGTCCCTGGCCGGTTTGCATGCGCATAGCGGCACGATGCTGCGTGAAACACGCCCTTATGAAGTATGCCTGGAGCGCCTGCTGACGCTTGCTGGCGATGTGTATGATGAAACTGGATGGTGGCCTGAAGAGATCAGTCCTGGCGGCGGCTGGGCAGTTGAGACATCTGAGCATGCCGATATGCCGGGCGTAGATGTGCTGGCCCGCGCACTCCAGGGCCGCATGGAACATGCGGCGGCCATCCGGCAGAAGCCGGCTCCAACGCTGGTGATTGAGCCTGGCCGTTCAATCATCGCGCGAGCAGGCATCGCCGTCTACCAGATTGGTACCCGGAAGAAGACTCCCGGCGGCATCACCTATCTTTTTGTGGACGGCGGCATGGGAGATAATATTCGTCCGGCACTCTATGGTGCGCAGTATACGGCACTACCTGTAGAACGAGCACTCGCGCCAGGTGAGGAGCATGTCTGTATCTCCGGGCGCTATTGCGAATCGGGTGATGTGCTGATCGAACAGGTAACCCTGCCGCGTATGCAGGAAGGCGATCTGTTGCTTTTGCCACTGGCGGGCGCTTACTGCCTTCCTATGTCCAGTAACTACAACCTTGTTCCGCGTCCAGCCGTAATACTGGTGGATGAACGGAATGTACAGGTAATGGAACGGCGAGAGAGTTATAACGATCTATTGCGACGCTATGAGAACATATGATGTTTATGTGAACTGTAGAACGAAAAAGCAAAAAGCGTACTGGTAGGAGTGAACAATTATGGGATGGTTTCGACGCAAAAATGCAGGAAGAATAGATGAGCATGATATGCCGACGGAACCGCTGTCTGACTCGCCCTATAGTGCTCCCTCACCGGTGATGATGCCCGGTATGGCACATTCGCCCACAGGCATTCCTGAACCTTATTATGGCGGGCCGGCCTCTCCTTTTGCGCCTCCTTACGCTCAACCGTCTCCACAGGCACTTCCGCCCATAGCGGGAAGCGCCTATCCTGGCTATGCGGGTTTCCCCCAGGCTCCTGTGCGGAAAAAAGGGAAGCGGCCCCCTGCTGGAGCCGCGTCGTTTCAGCATCCCTGGGTTGGAGAAGCAGGTACAAGTAGACGAGCGAGGCGTAGCCCGATGCCTGCGCTGGTTGGTTTGTTGTTCGTCATTGTACAATTGCTCTTGCTTGCACGTTTTGTGCTCAAGGTGATGAGTAGAGGGACAGAGAGCTTCTGGGTGGGGGTGGTCTATGAAGTGAGTGCCTGGTTTGTCTGGCCTTTTCAGATCGCCTGGCAGCAGATGTCTCTCCATCTGGATACCAACCTTGAAGTGTATACGCTGCTGGCTGTTCTGGCATATGGACTGCTTTCACGTCTGATAGTACGCTTACTAAAGTTTCTCTTGAATCGCTGACCTGCAATTGTGCTTTCAGGTAAGCTAAGCATCTCTGCTGGATGTGCCGGAGAAGGGAAGTGGAGAGATGATCAGTCCTTCCCAAATTCGTCTAACACATCCAGGCTATTGATGAAATCGCGGTAGGCATCCAGGTTATCAGGTTCTTTCTCCTCACGTTTTGCCTCTGCTGTTGACCTGGGTGGCTGCTCCTCACCTGTTTCCAGTGCAACGCCAGCCTGATCAAGCACGTTCTCTTCGACGTAGATTGGAACCTTTGCGCGAACTGCCAGGGCAATCGCATCACTGGGGCGAGAGTCGATCTCTACGTGTCTACCGTCGGCGTCCAGAATAATGCGGGCGTAGTAGATCTCGTCTTTCAGGTCAGAGATCACCACACTGACGATTTTTGCGCCCAGTTCGGCGATGACGTTTTTCAGCAGGTCGTGAGTAAGTGGTCGAAGCGAGGTAGTGCCTTGCAGTTCGACGGCAATCGCGTATGCCTCTGGATGGGCAATCCAGATGAGCAGATAGCGCTCCTGCTGCGTAGATTTCAAGATGACCACCCGCTGCTGCGTAGCCAGGTTTATTCGTACGCTCTCAACTGTCATCTCTATCATGGCTCTTCTGATCTCTCTTTCGTGCCGGTACGGTGTCCGTCGAAAACTTAACGCTTCTATTGTACACCCTTGAGAGTGCCAGGCGCAAATGGGGCGGCACCATTCCCTTTGCCGCCACAGCCTCCGGTCGCCTTTCAATTGTTGGACGAACCGTTGACTGCAACGGTTTCATCACTTTGCTTAGAAGTATAGCAAATTTTGGAAAGAGAGGGAAGTAATCCCGGCACCCGGCACCCGGTATCCCGGTATCCCGGTATCCGGGTATCGGCACTGCATCGCCTCTTGCTCTGTCACATTACCTGGTCAGGAACAGTTCCGATGAAGCACTGCTGTGATGAGGAATAGATTACGACAGGAGAAAATCGGTTCTGAAAATACGTTCAATAAAAGGCTTGTATTACCTGTGTTCATATGGTATGATAGCCTTGAATAACCGTTCTAGTCTCAGGGCGGATGGGAGGTTGCTCCCACCGGGTTAGAAAGGCAGGACTATAGCGTATGTCATTGGAGCAAGCGAGCGAAATCCAGCGCAGAATGTATGACTTTATTGTCACTTACATGAAGAAAGAGGGAATGCCACCAACCAACCGGGAAATCGGGCGTGAGCTGCATATCGCCAGCACCGGCCATGTTGACTATCACCTCACGATGCTGGAGAAGAAAGGGCTGATCACTCGCCAGCCCAAAAAGAGCCGGGGCATCAAATTAACACAGCAGCATAGCGGCATTCCCGTCATGGGAACTATCGCCGCCGGTGAACCGCTGGACATTTTCCCCGATGTCACACAAACGGTTGATGTCGGGCGTGAGGTGACCGATGGCGAAAATGCCTACGCGCTGGTGGTACGTGGCCGCTCTATGATCGAGGATCATATCTGTGACGGGGACTATGTGATCATCAAGCCACAGGCAACATGCCAGAACGGCGATATCGTGGTCGCAGTCCACATGCAAGAGGGCATCAGCGGCAGTGCGACATTGAAACGTTTCTTTCAGGAAAAAGAACACGACCGTGTGCGTCTGCAACCGGCAAATTCTGAACTGGAACCCATTCTGATTCCTAAAAGCGTCTGGGACCGCGAATGGCAGGTACAGGGTAAAGTGGTAGCTATCTTCCGGCAGTATGGCGCTGCCGCTTAGCAACGCCTGTATTTCGCTCCACTAATCTCCACTACAATGTGAATTTAGCAAAAAGGCAGCCAGTGAAGAGCATTGCTGCTCGTGTCGCTCACGTCAGACACAACGTAGTATCGCTTTGCGCTTCTCTGCTTGCTGCCTTTGTTCTGCCTTTCACCCATGTTCGCTGCGCGATGACCCCTCTTCATCGCCTCTGCTGCCCCTTCTTTCCCGCCTCTTCTTGCCGCCTGGCTCTTCTTCTGGTATACTGGTATAAAGCAAATTTTAAGAATAGCAATTGAGCAGGTGGTCGCTATGCGTGCCTGGAAAGGATTGTAAAACGTGCGCACTCTCAAGGCTGGTGCTACTGCGCTAGTGCTCATTGCTGGGGCGGCTGTTGTTCTCTGGTATGGTAACACGCTGAATTCCTGGGTGTTAGGGGGCTTGATCGGCGGGTTAGCTGCTTTGCTCCTCAGTATTCCCATTTCCTTGATGCTTTTCTCTGCTCTTGCTCGCCGTCATGATGAGCGATTGCGAGAAGAGGCTCAGGTGGCGGTGTCGTTCCCTCATGTAGATCATCACCCGGAAATGTTATCCTCACGTGTAGTAAGTAGTACCTCGTATGAAGAGCAGGGACCTCAATATTTGCCCGCAGAGTCTTATGATGAAGCATGGCAATTGCGTGCGGCACAGGCTGTCCGCAACCTTCCTGCGCCTGCTCCCTCTCATCGCCTGCCAGTTGCCAGTGAGCGGCAGCATACCGGTACGTCTCTCACGGACAGGCTCGCACCCTCTCCCTCTCAGATGCAGGGGAAAAGCGCGTCAGGCAGGCGTATTACGCGCAAGATATGTTATCCCGGCATTCCTGGCTATGAAACAGGTTCATCTCGCAGCCTCTACCAGTCTGCCGCTTTGCGCGCTGCTCGCCAGGAAGTTGCCAGGCAGTTTGAAGGCACTGACATCGAGGAGATCCCGACACATCTTTCCAGGCGGCCTGTGTCGCGCTCTCTCGATCAGGCGCTGCCGGAATGGGAGCAGCGGGCAAAGCGCCCCTCGCGCCAGCTTCCGCCTCCACCTTTACAGCCAGAGCCGCGCCAGTCGTCATATGATACTGCACCGTCTGGCCCATCAGAACAGCCTCCCAATATGTATCCCAGGCGTCCTCGCCAGCGTGCGCCGAATGCCCCCAATGCCCAGGATGAGCATACCACAACCACCGCGCGACTCGCACGTAATCCAATGCCACAGACAGATTACTTGAACAGGCCCGGCCAGTTCACGGAGATGGACGAACAGGATCTCGATTTGCCAGCAACGACCGGCAGTTTGCAGCGGCCACTCTTGCGGCGCGCTCCCTATATGTATGAGGATGATCCCCTGCGGGAAGAACTGGCCCGGCAATTCGATGGTCCTATCACCCGCCGCTCCTCACGTCTGGAAGTATCGCAGCAAGAGGACGATACCGAATAAGTAATACGTGGCACAGGTTGATTTTCAGGTCCTGATTTGCTGGCTTCCTGGCGCAAACTATGGTACTATCTGACAGAACATACTGGTTTGCGAAGGAGGCTTTTGCTTGTTAGAACATCTTACTGACACATTAACGCAGATTATTACAAACTTCTATATGTCAACCGGCCTGCTGGGCATCGCGCTGGCAATGGCAATCGAGAGTTGCTGTATTCCTCTTCCTAGCGAAGTGATTATGCCCGTCGCCGGTATTATGCTTGCTCAAGATAAAATCTTGCATGGAGTAAATTTCTGGGTTGCTCTGATTCTTATAGCTCTGGCTGGCGCTATTGGCTGCCTGTTAGGATCGGCTGTCGCGTACTGGATTGGCTACAAAGGCGGGCGTCCCCTGATGCTAAAATATGGCCGCTATGTGCTGATCTCCCAGCACGATGCAGACAAGGCAGATGCTTTTTTCCGGCGCTGGGGCAGCGCGACTGCTTTCTTCTCCCGCCTGTTACCTGTGGTTCGCACCTACATCTCCCTGCCAGCGGGCATCTCACAGATGAACTTTACCAGGTTCGCCATCTATACGCTGCTCGGCTCTTTCCCCTGGTGCCTGATGCTGGCTTATGCCGGCACTGTACTGGGGAATAACCTGGGCGTGCTCAGTTCTGCTCTGCATGGTCTGGATGCTGTCATTATCGCCGTGCTGGTGGTGCTGATCGCGCTCTACATCTGGCGTCATGTGCATAACGACAAAAAAGCTCGCGCCGCTCATGCCGCCGCGCAAGCAGCAAATCAGGCTCAATCCTCCGGCCCGGCTGCTCCGGCTTTGCAGACTGCTTCATACAATGTTCAGCAGGGGTGGAGCCAGCCGCAAGGTCAGCCGCAGATGCCAGCTTCTCCACATGGGCCACAACCACACTTACCGCAGCAATCCTGGCCCACGCCGCAACAGCCCTGGCCGGCTCCCCCTGCGCAGAACTGGCCGACGCCTGATGTTGACCGGACCACGCGCCGTCCATAGAGTTTTCTTTTTCAGAGGAGATGATACCAGTGACTCCCTGAAGTGCCGGGTCGAGTGCTCAACTCAACCCGGCTGTCCCTTCCCCGTTGAAATTGCGACGGTTTTGCAACAATTCTGTGATAGAACCCTGACACATTCCCGCTAAAGTATAGTTAGCAGCCGGTAACAACCGCCACAACTGTACCATATTTTCCCATGCCAATGAGCGCTCATGGCGGCCCTGACCTACCTGTTCGGCTGGTTCAGCGGCCTGCTCTTTGCCATCTTCGCCACGAATCGCTACGTGCGCTACCACGCGCTGCAATCACTGCTGTTCTTTGGGGCGGCATGACCTTGATTGATTTAAGCTTCATTTACTTTATGGCTCATCTCCACATCGGGCGGTTCCTGCCGTTTTTCCCAGAGTTCATGATCATAATGGGCTTTTTGCTGCTCAACGTGGTTGCTTTTGTCGGTTGGATTGTAGGTATGGTTCAGGCATATCGTGGAGCGTACTACAGGCTGCCGGTTGTTGGCACCATTGTGGCGAATATCATGGGGACCCAGGCTCCATTGAGATAACAGATGTGATACACTGAAATGTATCTCTCATGAGGTAGAGGTAGAAGAGAGACTATATCCATGTGAGTAGCAAGGCATGACGAAGATTCTTCTGGTGGAAGATACCACTGATCTGGCAAAGGTTATTCTGCGAGAGCTTACCACCAGCGGCTATGCGGTAGTGCTGGCAAGCGATGGTCTGGCTGCGCTACGCCTGTTTGCCAGTGAGCAGCCGGATCTGGTGGTGCTCGACTGGATGCTACCTGAACTGGATGGGCTGGAAGTCCTACGTCGGTTGCGCCAGTCGTCTAGCGTTCCTATCTTGATGCTAACTGCGCGTGGTGAGGAGACTGATCGCGTGGTTGGATTGGAGGTAGGAGCCGACGATTACCTGCCCAAGCCGTTCAGTATGCGTGAATTCCTGGCTCGTGTACGTGCTCTGTTGCGCCGCGCAGAGCACGTGCAGCAGATACTCAGAGCCGACCAGTCTCGTGCAGCGGGCGTGCTCTCTTACGGCCCGCTGCGCCTTGATCCAGAAGCCCATGTGGTCATGCTCAACGGCACTCCCCTTGATCTCAGTCCTACCGAGTTCGAGATGCTGCATCTCTTCATGCGCAGTCCCGGACGGGCTTTCAGTCGCACGTATCTGCTCGATACGCTGTGGGGGGAATCCTATATCGGCGGTGATCGTTCGGTGGACAATACTGTGCTGCGCTTGCGCAGAAAACTCGGCTCGTTGGGTGAAGATATCGAGACGGTCTGGGGTATCGGCTACCGCCTGCGCTCTGAAAGGTCGTGATGGCTGTGAACACGTCTGTGCCGTTGCCGGGCAAACAGAAACAACCGCTCTTTCTCAGTGTCTCTCTCAAGCGGGCCAGTAGTGAAATGCTGGTGCTGGCCGGCATCCTCTGGGCCGCATCACTGTTTTTTTCGCAAGTCTTGTTGATCTCACTCGGTATACTCTACAGGACAAATGAACTGGCATTTCTCATTACTCCACTAAGTTTGCTTGTCTTTGCTTTGCGCCTGCGCCTGTCGCCGGAGCTTTTTGATCGTCAGGGCTGGCGCAATGCGCTTGTTGCTCTGACATGGACACTGCTACTGAGCAGTATCTCTACCATCTCTCTTTTTCTCTCAACTTCATTCCAGGGGACGCGCGCGAGCCATGCCGGAATATTCGTTATGCTGGCTATCGGCTTCCTCACTTTTTTAGCTTCGTATTGCTTATTTATTATTGTACGCCTCGGTCTGCGCCTCCTGTTATTCTGGAACAGACTGCGACGCCGGCATCTGCTCTGGGCGCTTACACATTCGCATGTCATGCTAGTTGTTCTGGTGGCCGGTCTATGTATTTTTGCCATTGATGCAGTCGCCTTTGTCAGTTCTGTTCGCTGGAATATTCTTTTCGTACTGCCGCTGACGTTATTGCTATCGATCCCCAGTTTCATCGCAATGATGCTGATAGTCCCCCCATTTGCGCTGTTCTCTTATTTCGTCATCCGGCGAACTACCGACCGTTTACGTACACTGATGCTTGCGACTGCTGCGCTGCGCAATGGCAATTATGCTGTCCGCGTTCAAGTGGTAGGTGAAGATGAGGTGGCTCAGCTCCAGGCGGACTTTAACGCGATGGCGTCTGAGCTGGAACGCACGATGCATGCTTTGCAAGAGGAGCGTGACAGAGTAGCGGCCCTGCTCCAGGAACGCCGCCAGCTCATTGCCAATGTCTCACATGAATTGCGTACTCCCGTAGCGACGCTGCGTGGCTATCTGGAAACAACCTTGATTCACTGGAATGGGACAACACCATCCAATCTGCATCATGACCTGCGCGTGATGGAAGATGAAGTGATGCACTTGCAGGCGCGGGTAGAGGATCTCTTTATGCTGGCGCGTGCCGAGGTGGGCGTGTTGCGCCTGCGTCCTGAGCCGACGGCTGTCGGTCTGCTCGTCAGGCGCATCGTTGATACGCGCGCGCCGCTGGCCTGGCGGTCGAGCCGTATTGATGTGGTTGCTGATGTTCCTCCTCACTTGCCTGAGGCGATGGTTGATGCTGCCCGCCTCGAACAGGCTATCCTGAATTTACTGCATAACGGCATTCGCCATACTTCGCCCGGTGGCATTGTAGCGGTGGTGGCGTATGCTGAACCACAGTACGTTGTCATCCAGGTTAAGGATACAGGAGAGGGCATCTCTCCGCAGGATCTGCCGCACATCTGGGAACGCTTCTACCAGACCGCGAGTGCGCGAGCGCGCGGCGGCACCGGTCTGGGCCTCTCGCTGGTCAAAGAGTGGATTGAGGGTATGGGCGGCAGCGTCTCAGCCGAGAGCGTCCCCGGCGAAGGCAGTACCTTCACCCTGCGTGTGCCACGTGCGCCAGTCTCCGAGACGGCCCAGGCCGTTACTCAACCGCGCCTGCCGGCGAAAGTTCGCCAGGGATAACGCAAGAAGTGTTGAATGTACAGCTAAAGCGTAAGTGGCGTGCAGCATTGATGGACTCATCTGAGAGAGACGATAACTCGTCGTCAGGGTGCTCCTGAACGCTCGCAGCATGTCCAGGCGTACTTCCTGATCTGACTCCTTTCCCGTTTACGCGACTGGCAGAGGTGGCCCCAGCAATTCCATGCCATAGGCCCGCCAGACCGCCGGATCTTGCGGAGGCATCGCGTTAAACCTGGTCACTTCGCGGAAAAAGGCTTCCATTTTTCCAGCAGGAAAAAACGCGACCAGAATCCGGCCACTCGACTCACCGATAAAGGCCCAGACGTGGGGAATCCGGCGAGGCGCCAGCAGCGAATCTCCTGGCTGAAGACGGAAACGCTGCTCTCCCACCTCGAACTGGAACTCGCCTTCGAGAACATAGAACCATTCTTCCTGATCGTAATGCAGGTGACGAGCCGGACCGCCCTTTGCCAAAAAAGTATTCTCAAGGATAAAGGGATCACCGGGGGCCGGCATGCTCACCTTAAAGGCAATGGTGCTAATCCCCAGTCCGTGTTTCTCACCTTTGCAATCAGCACCCGCAACAACCAGCAATGCCGGGGACCTCTCAGATGGCGTTGCTTCACTCATGACATGCTCCTCTTGATTTGATAACGGACAGGCCATAGAAAGACTCATGGTAATAGTGTGAACGTTCCATCCGACCAGAATTTGACAGCTACTCTGATCCGATTGAATAGTGATCATCAGTGGGAGTCCAGGAGGTCTGCAAGATCCCCTGATGGGGTTTGCCGGGTCCTGTGTGATTAGAGGTGGTATCCCCAAAAATCCTTTCAAAAAAGGATTCGATATCATGACCATTTAAGCGCCTGTGTATAGATTTGCAGGCCGGCGCCACTGCGTGCGTCGGCCCAGGCCGCGTGAACCACGCCATCTGACCCGATTGCAAGTTGATTTATGTCACCAAACGAAGCGCAGCCGGGAAAACCGGCGCATGGATTGAAGGCCGTATCGCTGACTGCCTGTTGCCTGTCGAAGGTTTTGCCCTCGTCGCTCGATTTGCCCACAAAGTATTCCACTTTCACGCCGGCAGGATCGCGCCGGTTATCGTACCAGCCCACATAGACGCTGCCTTTCTCATCTGCCGCTGCCCAGGGAAAGAAATGATCCCTGCCCTCGCCGGTTTCGTCGTCGTTGACGCGCGTGATCGTCGATTCGCCGCTGCTCGTATCTATCGCTGCCAGATAGACGTCAGGCGTCCTGCTGATGGGTCCATCGCCGATCTGGGATGCGGAGAAGGCGCAGTAGGCCCTTTCGTCGCTGATGGTGCAGCCGGGAGCTGCGGCCCCGTTATCGCGGAAATGCCAGTGAGGGTTGTTCAGGCCGAGATAGGTGAAGGTTGCGACTGGCTTGCTCCTGGCCGTCCAGCCGTTACTTGAGAGTGTTGCCTCGTATATGCGAATGGCCGGCGCTGCCGAGAAGTCATCGAAAAACACATGCGGTACACCCTTGCTGTCAATCACCATGCTGGCGAACTGAGCTTGTGTGCGCGGTCCACTGACGAGCGCCGGCCTGGAGAAGGGCTGGCCGATGCCTGCCGCGTGTGACTCCAGAATGGCCGAAGACCCCGGCGGGAGAGTAATGTTCCCGTGAGTGCAGGACTTGAGCGTATTGTTTTGCTTTTTCCCGGCGCAGAAGAACGTGTAGTAGACGTAGATTGTATTCACACGAGGACTATGCGGGTTGGTGTCAACAGCCACCTGTGGCCTGTCGAGCTGTCCCTGACAATTGGCCTGGAGTGAGGCAGAGGCATGGCCATTGCAGGGAAGGAAATCAATCGTGGTGGTCACGTTATCGGTATAGAGGCCACCGGCATAGCCTTTCACCAGGCTGATCTGCGTATCAAAGTTGGCATAATTTGTTTTTGTATCGAGGATGGTATTGCTGGCAAGACTGACAATGATGCTGTGATTGTCGCGGTCGAAAGCGACGCCGGGATTGCTGACAAGGGTGTATGCTCCTGACGTTGTTGGATTCATGCTCTCGGCCACCACGTCGTCGCTCCATGTTTTGCCGCCGTCCATTGAGACATGATAATAGGACCGTGTGAAAAGCTGGCGTAAGTCGTTGGTCGCAACGATGATGTTGCGGGGATTCAGCGGGTTGACGGCAATGGCGACGTCGGTTTTGGGCCAGGGGTTGTGGTCCTGATTGACCCTGACATTCCGGTTATTATCGCCGATCAGTTTGCCTACACCCAGATGTGCCGACTTGAGTGCATTCTGGGTAAATATCTGGAATTCGTCGGGTGAAGCCAGCACTTTATTGAGAAACGGCGCTTTATGCTGCGCGATCAGATTTTTGATGAAGGTATCGTAAGCCTGGGGAGTGGGAGAGTCTGCCGCGAACGTCTTCGTGAGACTTCTCCCTCCCACTGCTCCAAGTGTAAAGCTCACGATCAGTGCGACGAGCATGACCAGTCCTGCGATCATGCTGCGCTTCGGCTGCCACTGCATAAACTACTTCCTCCTTACCACCTGAACCACATTTTATCGGCGTCGAAGCAGATTTCTGTAGCTGGTGTTTTGTCTGCTCCAGCATTCTCTGAGAGAACAAATTACAGCTACTGGCAGCCTAACGCAAATACGGACGCCTGTCAAGCATTTGTGCAGAAAATACCAGGGTTTTTCAGTTTTCGCATAGATGGGGTCCAGGGGCGCTAAGCCCCTGGCATCCACTATTTTTTCTCTATCGCGCGTGCGATGATCTCCGAGATATCCTCTATCTTCATCGCCTCCTCGGCCTCTTCGCCTATCCCTTTGACGCCGTCCTCGAACATTGTGATGCAGAAGGGGCAGGCGGCTGCCAGCACTTCCGCCTCGGTATCCAGCGCCTCCTTGACGCGGGCCTGGTTGACGCGCTGTCCGATCTTCTCCTCCATCCAGACGCGACCACCGCCGCCGCCACAGCAGAAGCTGCGGTTGCGATTGCGCCGCATCTCGGTCACGCCGTTGCTGTTGAGCACATTGAGCACGCGGCGTGGTTCGTCGTAGACGTCATTGTAGCGCCCGATGTAGCAGGGATCGTGATAGGTCAGTTTGCGCTTATCAAAGCCTTCGGGCAGCTTGAGCTTCTCATCTTGCAATAGTCGCTCGATGAAGACAGTATGATGAACAACATCGTAATTACCGCCGAGCTGGGTATACTCATTCTTGATGGTATTGAAGCAGTGCGGGCAAGCGGTAATGATGGTGCGATGTTTGCCAGCCCCGTTATGTGCATTGTGGCCGTTTTGCTCTACCTGGTTAAAGCCGTAGTTATTCAATGTCTCGATGTTCTGCTGTGCCTGCATCTGCCACAGGTATTCGTTGCCGATGCGGCGGGCAGGATCGCCGGTGCAGCTCTCTTCTGGACCCAGAATGGCGAAATTAACGCCAGCAGCCTGGAGAATTTTTGCGACTGAAGTGGCGACCTGTTGATTGCGCCGGTCGAACGAACCCATGCAGCCAACCCAGTAGAGCACATCCGCGTCGGGATTCTCGGACATCAGCGGAATACCCAGGCCGGCGGCCCACTCGGCGCGTTTGTCGTTACTGATCTCCCAGGGATTACCGTTGCGCTCAATATTGTTGAATAGCGAGGTCACTTCTGGCGGAAAATCGCTCTCTTCCATTACCAGCGAGCGCCGCATATCGACGATCTTCGGTACGTGCTCAATAGAGACGGGACAGATCTCTACACAGGCCATGCAGGTGGTGCAGGCCCAGAGCGCGTCTTTGGAGATAATGCCGCCGATCATCGGTTCGTGATGGGCCTCTTTTTCGTCTTTTGTCTCATCGGCAGCGACGGCGGCGATGCCATGCCCGCTCAATCCGGCTCCGCGAATCCTGGTAAAGAGCGAGTTGGGACCCAGAATTTCATCGCTGTGGACGAAAAGCGCCTCTTTGACGCCCAGGATGATCTCTTTGGGGAAAAGCGGCTTGCCGGTATTGCTGGCCGGGCAGACGGTATTGCAGCGTCCGCACTCTGTACAGGCGTAACCATCAAGCAGTTGCTTCCAGGTGAACTGTTCGGGCTTTGAAACGCCGTAATCCTCACGCTCCTCCAGATTTTCCAGCAGCGGCAATGCACCTTTAGGCTTATAGTTCTGGAAGAAGACGTTGAAAGGTGTCGCCAGCAGGTGCAGGTGCTTGGAGCGCGGCAGATAAATCAAAAAGCCCAGCACAACGCCGATATGCACCCACCAGGAAGCGCGATACCAGAAGATGTTCTCAGCGTTGCTCAATCCGCTGAACCAGGGACCGAAGAGGGCGCCGAGGGGCGTCCAGGCCCTGCCGGCGCTGGCCGCGAACTCAAAAGCTTCGACAAGTACCAGTGTGAAGAGTACTGCGAAGATCAGGCCGAGGATAATATAACCATCCCAGGGACCATGCAGGAAGCTCTGCAATTGTTTGGGATGGAAGATCGCCCGCCGGATGGTAAAGATAATCAGGGCTATCGCCACAAGAATGACAAAGGCATCCAGCACGGTAGCGAACGTGGGATTATCGCCTAGCAGCGGCAGACTGCCGTTAAACGCGCCTAAAATTAAATTGAGCAGGCCGAACTGAATAACGATAAAACCCCAGAAGGTGAAAAAGTGTGCGATACCGGGAATGGGATCGCGTAACACGCCTTTTTGACCGAGGACGCCGAGCAAAAAGGCGCCAAAGCGATCTTCCAGGTGATCGGTGCGGTCCTCTGGCCGCGCTTTCGCCAGCAGCGTGATCAGTTCGCCGACGCGCAGTCCGAAGAGAATCAAGGCGCCGGCGAAGATCACGACGAAGATCACAGTACCGATCCACCCCCCGGTTGGTGAGATAACAGGGGGATTCATAATATGTCCTCCGTTGGTTAAACGAGATGTGGGCGCCGCAGGTGACCTTATGCTTTACGGCGCCTGATCTCTTCTGTCAGCTTTGGCAGGATGGTCAGAGCGTCACCAACGATGCCCAGGTCGGCCACCGAAAAGATGGGCGCGTGCTCGTCCCTGTTGATTGCCACAATGTATTTCGAGCCTTTCATGCCTGACAGGTGTTGGATGGCTCCGCTAATGCCACAGGCGATATAGAGCGTCGGCTTGACGGTCTTGCCGGTCTGGCCTATCTGGTAGCTGTAGGGCAGCCAGCCCGCATCCACGATAGCGCGTGTAGCACCGGGTGCGCCGCCGAGTACGGTCGCCAGCTCCTCGACCAGCTTGAAATTCTCCGCCTTTCCCAGGCCGCGTCCGCCGCTGACAATCACATCAGCATCTTCCAGCGCCGGACCCTCACTCTTGACCTCGACGGTCTCCAGTACCTTGATGGTCTGCGAAGCCGGGCTGATGCTGACATTCAGCGTCTCTATTTCCGCCGTGTGGCCCGCGCGGCGTTCGACGCTAAAAGCTTTGGGACGCGCCAGGACGATACCGGTGCCTTGCTGCGGGTGGGTCGCGGTGACGACATTTTCGCCACCCCAGGGGACGGTCACGCGCAGTTCGTCCCCTTCGTATGCCAGGTCTGTGGCGTCGGTGATCAGTCCCAGGTTATTGCGTACATTCAGGCGCGCTGCAATGTCGCGCAGATCATAGGTCGTTGCCAGCAGCAGCAGGTCGGGCTGGCGCTCTTTGAGCAGGCCACTGAGCGTCTCGACGGCGGGTAGCGTTAAATAGGTATCGTACACGGGATCGGCGTGAACATACACTTTTTCCGCGCCGTATTCGCCCAGCAGTGACGCTGCCTCCGCTGCGCCGGTACCCAGCACAATAGCTTCGGCGCGACCGAGTTGTGCGGCTTTGCTCAGCACTTCCAGGGAAGAGCGGGCCGGTGTCCCGTTCTCTAACTCAACCAGAACCCAGATCGTCTTTGCCATGATTCTTGCCTCCTATAACAACTGGTAGCGCTGGAGAAAGTCCGCGATATACTGGGCGGCGTTGCCGTCGTCTTTGATTACCTGGCCTGCTGCACGGGCCTCGGCCTGACCGATGCTCAGCACACGCTCGCGTGCTCCGGCCTCGCCGATCTGCGATGCATCAATACCGAGATCTGCCAGGCTGAGCTGTTTGAACGGTTTCTTCTTTGCACCCATGATGCCCTTCATGGTGGGATAAATAGCTTCATAGGAGCCGCTGGCGACCGTTATAACGGCAGGTAGAGGACACTCGACGGTCTTATAACCGGTGGGAACGACGCGCTTCACAACGGCTTTTGTGTCTTTGACGGTGATATCGCGCGCGAACGTCAACTGCGGGATACCGAGAAATTCCGCGATGCCACCGGGTACCATGCCGGTGTAGCCATCCGTGCTCTCTGTTGAGCAGAAGATCAGTTCGGCTCCTTCCTGCTTGAGCACTGCGGCCAGGACACGTGCGGTAGCAATAGCATCGGAACCGGCCAGGGCGGGATCAGTAACGAGTATCGCGCGGTCGGCTCCCATTGCCAGCGAGCGCCGTAGGGCCTCCTGGGCGGAAGCCGGTCCCATGCTCAGCGCGGTCAGCTCACTGTTGCCGATGGTATCTCTGAGCTTGATCGCCGCTGAAATAGTGGTTTCATCGCCTGGATCGAGGACGAGCGAAACGCCACTACGTACCAGGCGCTTTGTCGCGGGGTCAAGCTTGCTGATCGTGGTATTAGGGTCGGGTACTTGCTTTATACAGACGAAAATCTTCATTGGTGGCCTCATCTATTTTGAGTATAGAAGAACATTACAGGGGAACGCCTATGTTCCCTCAGGCTATCTTATTGTACCTGTGGAAAAAAGTACGTGTCAACGTAACTGGCTAACGAAGTCACGGCAGTGATGGCGTAAGTATGGCATGCGTCGTGAGAACTGTCATCCGGGCCAGTGTGTGAGCTAGCTACCGGGCTGTGAAGGAACGAGCGAAGGAAGGAATGTGATGTTGTGCAGCTAGCCGCGCCGGCGCTGGTTCAGCAGGGCGGCGATCACCGCCACCAGCCCGGCAATGAACAACGGTGTGCCGATTGAGGCAGTGTGAAAGCCGAGCCAGAAGATCAGACCAGCGATCTCCAGCAGCAGTCCTCCGCTGAAAAGTAACATGATTGCCAGGGGTGAAGTTTCAAACGGCCGCTGAAGTTCCTGCCGTCCAAAAGCCGCTGCCGCCTGTGCCGGTCGATCCTGAGCAGGCATGATGCGCTCTTCTTCCCCGGTTGTAGTAGCCGAAACTGCCTGTGGAGCGTGCTCATTCAGTGCCTCGCGTAAAGCCGTGTACAGGATCTCGATTTTCTGGCGTGGTGCGCGAATGTAGACTCGACGCTGCCCTGTTCCGACCATCAGTTCGCGGAAAACCGGCTCAAACTTTTTCTGCCGCAGCGTTACGGCAGTGATAGCTGGCAGGGCGAGTTCTTCGAGAAAGAGGCGTTCACGTGGGAAACGCACGAAGTAGTAGCCAAGCAGGCGCTGATTGGTGAGAATCACATCGCAAGGGATGCTGCGCCGGCTCTGCCCGCTGTCCCAGATGGCAGGAATGGCGGTAATGGGCCGTTCGTTGCTCTGGAGATGATTGCGCAGACCGCTGATATTTGCTATGATCTTTTCTGCCAGGCTTTTCTTTTGTGGCAAAAGAATTTATGCCTTTCCGTTGAGTGCTTGAGTTGCAAAGCAGCAAATTGTCTCCTACGCCTGAAAATTATAACACAGTGCAAGAAGAGAGGAGGATAGCATGGCCGAGAACATCAGGCCCGCACGTGTGGAAGACGCACCGGGTATTACGCGCGTCCATATCGAGACCTGGCGTACCACCTATCGGGGCATAATCCCCGCAGATTTTCTGGCAAACCTCCCGTATGAACAGTGGCTGGTAAGACGTGTACAGATGCTCAGCAAGCCGGCAGAAAATACTTTTACCTATGTGGCCGAAGACGATGACTCACATATTGTCGGCTATATTATGGGAGGACCGGAGCGAGAGCACGATCCACAATATCGAGGCGAGCTGTATGCTATCTACCTGCTGCAACAGTACCAGCGGCGTGGCCTGGGCAGGCGCCTTGTACTCGCTCTGGCAGAGAGCCTGGTGCGGGCCCATCTCTATTCCATGCTTGTCTGGGTCCTGGCTGACAATTCAGCGCGCCTCTTTTATCAGTCGCTCGGCGGTCAGTACCTGCGTTCCAAACCTATCGAAATTGGCGGAGCCAGCCTGCTTGAAGAAGCCTATGGCTGGAGCGATATTCGCTCTTTGCTCTTACATGATCTCCGCCAGAATCATTGATGCCATCCTTCTCCTGTTGTGTCCTCACGGCTGCTGGAGCGTCGTCATCTTGCGAACTCTTCTCCAGTGGCTGGAAGCCACTGCTTTTTAGAAGAGCAATTTGCGAAGCGGCATCTCTTTTTTAATGCTCTGCTCACTAAAGCATGCTATAGATGGTTCATGATCACAGGTCTATGCTCTTTTCTCAAAGAGAAGGGGGTAGAAAGATTATAAAAAATATGCTCATAAAGGACATGAAAGCATATCATGGTGCAATTAGTTTTTCATATTATAAAAGGATTTGCACAGGCATTGTTTCTGGGTCTGGTTGGTCTGGGAATGCTGCTGGGAGCCTATACGCTCTTGCGCGCGGTACGCCTCTCTGTTGATATGATCACCAGAATCGTCGGTATAGTGCTCATAGCTGGCAGCGTGGCATTCTGTGTGCTGGCCCTGGTACAGAGCCAGTTCGCGGGACAACTCTTCCTGATTGCAAAGCTCAGCGGTGCATTGGGAGCCGTTGCATTCCTGGTTTCTGTTTATTCTGTGAACCAGTGGACGATGCGTCGGTGGTATGTGTACGCGAAGCGACAGGCATTCTCGTCCCTGGCCGAAAAATCGCGGAGGTTTATGCTTTTTCTACGCCAGCATCACTTTTTCTTCGGCTGGGTGGTTCTGCTGACTGCTATCGCACATGCCATGTATTATGTTCCTTCGCTCATCCAGCACCCGATGTACCTGCTTCAGCGCCCGGCGATCTTCACCGGCACTATCGGACTGCTGGTGCTGATCGTACTGGCCGGGCTGGGCCTGTGGGTGAATAGTGCCATCAAGCATAAACGCCTGCCCGGCAGTACACGCATGGTTCATTTTGCCACAGCCCTTGTCTTTCTAGGCGTCTTTGTGCTGCATCTTATCTCACGTTAGCGGGAAACGCAACTGCTTTCCTGCTTTTGCGCTATAATTAGAGAGCATGAGAGAGCGGCGAGTAGTCATGGCAGAAAGAGTCTGGAGCCTGCACTCCTGATCGTCTGCGCGGAGTTCTCGCCTTTTCCTTTTCAACAGCTTTGAAGTAGATAGCGGCAAAACTATGAAAGATGCACGAACATTCTCTGGTCAATTCACGCACCCGTCGGCCTGGCAAGCCTGGGTCAGGACCAGTCGTCCTTTTACACTGGTCGCCTCGATCAGCCCGGTGCTGGTCGGCACCGCCGTTGCGGGATACGAAGGCGTGTTTCAGCCATTGACCTTTCTGATTACGCTTTGTTCATGCCTGCTCCTGCAAATCGGCACCAACTATTTTAACGAATACTTCGATTACCGGTATGGGCTGGACCATGCCGGTTCGCTTGGCGCTTCGGCCGTCATTTTTCGTGGTGAGATGACCGCCGGGCAGGTGCTGGCGGGTGGTATCATCTGTTTCGTTATTGCTGCTCTGCTGGGAATCGCGCTGGTCTTTCTCGTCAGCCCGGCGATTCTGCTGTTCGGGCTGGCAGGCGTACTCATCGCCTACTTTTACAGTGCCGAGCCGTTCAAGTTCTCCAGTCGTGGCCTGGGTGATGTGCTGGTCTATATTGCTATGGGCTTCCTTATGGTCTGGGGAGCGTATTATGTCCAGATTCAGCACTGGTCCTGGCAGGCATTTGCTGCCAGCGTACCGGTCGGTTTCCTGGTCACGGCCATCCTCAATATGAACAATACGCGCGATTACCAGGATGATCTGGCTGTAGAGAAGAAAACGCTGCCGGTGCGCTTTGGTGTGCGCTTCGGACAGCGTTTTCATGCTACGCTTCTGCTGGGCAGCTATGTCGCGCTCACCGTCTTTGCCCTGAGCGGCCTGCTGCCGTTGTTCAGCCTGCTGGCCTGGATTACCTTCCCGCTGGCTTATCGCAGTGTGCGCAGCGTTCTCAGTTCAACCGAGCGCACGACCTTTGTTGCTGGCATCAAGCAGACGGCGCGCCTGCACCTGCTTTTCGGGGTCGCGCTGGCGCTCTCGCTGGTTCTCGCCGCCTGGCTGCGCTAAGGAGGTGGACAGAACAAATGAGAAGCGGGGTCCAGGGGCGGCCGCCCCTGGCGGGGCATGGGGTGTCCCCATTTCCCCCTTTTTCTCAATTCTAAGGTCCACCTACTTAGCTAAGATGCGTGGTCTGTGCCGGTAGCAGGAGAAACAGCTTGCTTGCGAGCAACGGCCATGAGGTGGGCGCTGACGCCGAGCAGAGATGGTTCCTGTTCAAGGCGGCGGACAAGGCCCAGAAGTAATTCGCGCCGCTGCGGGTCCTGGAAGTTTGCTGCCACATAGGGCGAATGCCACAGAGGTCCCTCAATCGGCAAGGTCGTCTCGTAGAGGAACCCGCTCTCTTGTACCTCACTTGCGAGTTCTTCCGGGGCATGGAAGAAAGCGGTTGTAAAGTATTTCGGGTGGTTTGTTGGATTGCGATGCTGCCCATCGGTCAGATCTTGATGCACGATCTGTACAAAAGTGGGATCATCGAACAGGCCCAGGTGCAGACCATCGAGTACCGAGGCGAAACGAGAGATGCCTACCGCGAGCAGAATGCCTGAGGGTTTGAGGATGCGATGAGCTTCGCGTAGAGCTTTGAGGCGGTCGGCTCGCTCGATGAGATGGTATAATGGACCGAGCATAAGCGCGGCGTCGGCGCTTGCGTCAGAGTAGTTCAGAGAGCGTGCGTCACCGAGTGCGATCTCTGTCAGCGGAGCGTCAGGCTGTGCCTGGGAAGCCTGGCGGGCCAGTTCTACATGGAGCGGGTGCGCATCAACGAGATGTACTTCATAGCCCTGTTTGGCGAGCCAGAGCGCATAGATGCCGGGACCTCCTCCGATATCAAAGATAACAGCAGGCGGCGGTGGGATGTAGCGCATCACCAGTTCCTTGGTCCGTGCCAGTTCGACCTGGCCGCCTCCTGGACTCTGCAAGCGCCGGGCTTCATAGCCGCTGGCATAATGCTCTTGCGCTTCAGACGAAAGGGGAGAGAATGATTCATCAGCCATTATAACCTCTTCTATGCTCTACATGCTTTTTATAGAGTATGCCTATGATACAGTGTGCCACAACAGCGAGAGAGAAGGCAACCCCATAGAAGACCTGGTATCACCCATACTGAGAAAGGAACGATTATGAAAATTGTTGATGTGAAAACCCACATCGTAGGCACTGAATGGCGCAATCTGACCTTTGTGCGTGTTCTCACCGATGAGGGCCTGGAAGGCATCGGTGAGGTACGCATGGTCAATCATACTGATGCGCTACTGGGATATTTCGTGGAAGCGGTACCGAATCACGTGCTCGGCCACGATCCGATGAATATTGAAGCCCTGGTGCAGCGCATGTTCCGCAACGACTTTGCGCGCGCCGGGGAGATCGCCATGTCGGCGATTGCCACCATCGAGATGGCCTGCTGGGATATTGTCGGCAAGGCGCTGAACCTGCCTGTCTACAAGCTGCTTGGTGGCAGCGTGCGCGAGCGCATCAAAGCGTATGCCAACGGCTGGTACACCGTTGAGCGCACGCCCGAAGAGTTCCATAAAGCCGCCAGAGCCGTCGTCGAGAAGGGATATCGCGCGCTCAAATTCGACCCCTTTGGCGCTGGCTTCTATGAATTGGAAATGGATGAGAAGGTGCGCGTGATCGAGCTGGTCGAAGCCGTGCGCGATGCTGTTGGGCCGCAGGTGGAAATCCTGATTGAGATGCATGGGCGCTTCAATCCGGCCACAGCGATAGAAATGGCGCACGAGTTGGAACGCTTCAAGCCGTCCTGGGTAGAGGAGCCGGTGCCACCCGAAAATCTGGCCGCGCTCAAAAAAGCATCTGAGAAAATCAACATTCCCATCGCCACTGGGGAGCGCATCCACACACGCTACGACTTTCGTCAGTTGTTTGAGTTACAGGCTGCCGATATCATCCAGCCGGATATTTCGCACTTCGGTGGACTGCTGGAGACGAAGAAACTGGCGGCCTGGGCTGAGAGCTACTATATGCTGGTGGCGCCGCACAATGTCGGGGGACCCGTTTCGACGGCGGCGGCTCTGCATTTTGCGGCTTCCACGCCGAACTTCAAGATTCAGGAGCACTTCAACGACTTTGCTGACTCCTGGGTCAAGCAGGTAGCGCCCGGCCTGCCGGAAGTGGTGGATGGCTACTTTGCCCTGCCACAGGGACCGGGCCTCGGCGTGACGTTTCGTGAGGATCTGGCGAATGAGCATCCGCGCCAGCGCGTCTTCTTCAATCTCTTTGCCGAGAACTGGCACTTCCGCCGCACTGTGAGAAAGTGAAAATTGGGGGGGGCACCTCCCGCGTAGCGCGGGAGGTGCCCACCCC